>JBJMEA010000095.1:0-45273 GCA_045809625.1 Nitrososphaera sp.
CATTCCAAACCATCAAGCTCTGCAAACAGCCTCTCAGATTCATGGACATCTTTACTGTTCTTCAGTAAGTTTTTCTTTTGCAAAATGATGGACTCAACTTTCTCAAGATCGTCGGCAGCAGATCTGATGGCATCTATCTGCAACTGGAAGGTCTTATTTACGGCTGGCTTGTTAGCGAGGTTAATCTGCTCTTTTAAGAAAGATATCCTCTCATCGACTATTTGTCGTAGAGTCACTATCACCATATGCTGTATTTGATCAAGCCAAGCTCCTGACGGGTAGTTATAACTAGCCTAGCACCAACAGGGGAGGGAGAGAGAGGAGGGATTTTATTACTTTATCTTTCCACTAACCCAAAAGATAACATCATCTGCTTTATCGGCTCAGGAATATCCTGAACAGTTGGTGACCAATTACTACTTACTAAAGCATATCCCGTATTTTGATCTGGGGCAACTACAAACAACGCGAACTCCTTCACTATAGTATCATCTCTTTTTCCATCAGCAATTACCTGATTAGTTAGTTCTACCAACTCTGCCGGCACTACTGTTTGTGTTTGGACTGGTATTGAACCCGGTGTAGGTTGCTCCATAGTGGTGGCATTTACAGTTATGTTTTGCATTCTACTCTCTATGTTAAAGTCATTAGTTAGGTCTGCGATTCCAGAAGAAGCCCTGTCCATAACTTGTTCCATATTAGTCATATAAAGTGACAGCATATCTGATGGAGTAATCGTTTTGGTTTTGTGCCACTACGCTTGCAAATTCCGGTCGTGTGTATAAGTTATTGTATCTTTGAATGTTTATCTCTTCCTTCTGGCCCGTTTGGTTTTGTTGTCCTGCTACTAGCGCTTCAATATCAAATTTACACTCGGCAGTTCCTCCAACTGCTGGAAGTGAGTTTTTTTCCAAACAGATGGTGGCCAACGTGTCATAACCAACCCTTTCTTCCCGTGCAGTTTTGCCCAGTGCTTGACTTGCTTCCACATCATTATCTTGGATGACATAGCCGGGAGACAAAGTAATTCTAAAGTTGTTTTGAGGACTTTCGTAGACTTGTTGGCTAAATGCCGCCATCGTAGGAAACGAAACTGACAGAGCCAATAGAGAAAATGCAATTGCAGTTGTAGTTGTCATCTTACTTTCCCTTCCTGATATCGGAGATTTTATTATCAATTATTTCCAGAATAGACCTCAAAGCTGAAGGAAAAATAAAGTTATAGTCCGATTCTTCTATAACAAATCGAATTTAGGAGCTAACGATTATCAAGAGATACATATCGGAGAAATTGAACAAACAAACATTACAAGAAATAACTTACGTCATACCCCTATCAACCGCTGATATCAGAGAACAAAAACCCATGCACCAGTTACATAGTAAGTAGAGCAGCAGATTACCTATGCAACCACATACTTAGTTCATGCATAAATTGACTTATGTGTGGTTTCTTAAATGAGATTCTTTTATTTTCTGCAGCCAGTTGTGAGTAAGAATGACTCTGACTACTTTAGTTTTAGATTCCTCATAATTGCTTTCAGATATTCTGTTGCTCAAGATAAGTGCGTATGCATCGCTTGCAGTTGGTCTAAAGACATCATTAATTTTTCGGCCCCTGTTAATGTAATGCAACGCTAGGTTTTGGTTACTTCTACTAATATTGTCAGGTTGATAGCGTTCCTTCCACGCTAGGACATCTTTTCTACTAACTATTAACACCTCGATTTTATCACTAGGGTTTGAACTCGTTAGTGCTATGTTAAAAGATAATCTATAGTCACACATAAGTCTTAGATTTACTCCAAAATGCAGTATTTCAAATCCATGTCTGTTCCCAGAAGGTATATTTAGTTCATTGAAGTTCCTCATAACTTGAGGAAGGACTTTAACCACAGTTTTATCAAACTAGTTATACCATAGGTTGTAGATATTTTTATACATCCAAAGTTGTCCTGAAAGCATGAAACTTTGTGCAGGGATGAAAAAGCCGGCGCGCATATATTTTATGCCATAAGACTAAAAACCAAATGAGATCTACAATTGATGGTTTTTGTAATTTATCTTTCGCCCTAAATGAGTTCGATGGAAACTAGCTTATGCTTTATGCAGAATATAATACTGATCGTATGTTCTTGGCCGCACGTTATCATGTTTAGAGTTAAGAGATCTTGAGCCCATAGAGATGGACCATTCTATACCTTGCAATATATCATAACACGTAATACGATTATTTCGTGGTGCGGGATTAACACTCCCCAAAGATCACAACAAAAGAATATCAAGTACAGTGGAGCTATGAGTTGATAGAGATAGTGTTACCATCACTCAACATTGCGGTAAATGGTTCAACATCAGTATTGTAAGAATTGCTCTCTCCCTCTTCGTCGGTGCCTTCACCGTCAGCCTGCTCTTGTGATCCATTTCCTGCGCCTTCTGTTACCTCTATTACTCCAGAATCTTCAATTTGAACCACATTCTCTGTTGCAGTCCCGTCTTCTGATATCAATGCATTATCAAATTGCTGACCTCTTATTATAATACTTGAATTTCCGGAAAGCAGATATTCGCTAGTTCCTATGTCAGAGAAAGTTGTATTTTCCAAAAAATTCTCTGGACTCCTTGTTGACCTAATACCGCTATCTGAGCTTGATATGACATTATCATAGATGAGGTTACCTTCCGTTGAGCCATCGTCGGGTATGTCAGGATTAAACAAGAGAATTCCTTCCTCAGTAGCCCCTTCAATTAAATTATTATAAATCTGGTTATTTGGAGATTCCGATATCAGAATACCGGAACTTGAGTTAATTACATGATTATTTCTTGCAATTGAGTTGGTCATATTTCTTGAGAAGAATATTCCTGCGTTTGAGTTATGCTCTGCCAGATTTCCTTCAACGAGGATATTGTAGCAGTCATCTGAGCAAATGGCACCAATTGGATTATTATGAAGCCAATTATTGGTGATTTTCATGTCGTGAGTTAGAGTGTGGGGATCGAGTGCGTATTTGATATTGTTATAAAACTCATTACCATCAACCTCAATATTGTAAGCACCTTTAGAATAGAATGCCATCCACATATCATGAAACTTGCTACCTCTAATCACCATATCATGTGAAGGTCCACCACCGCCAAAAAGGTCAAACCCTCTTCGTCCTGGTTCAAGATCTCCTAAATATCCAAACTCAGAATTCGTTATCTGGGAACCTTCACTTGCTGCAAACTGTACGTAGCCTCGAGGAATAGTGCCATTCATATCCTGTTGGATTACATCTTCATCTGATGGATTCCATGATGTTATCTTTACACCATCTATCAATATTGTTCCATAAACTATTATGCCATTTTCTCCAGCAAGCTTTAGATATTGTAAGCCATCAGCATTTGAAGTCATTTGAAAGGTTACGCCATCAACCACTTGCAGGTTAGCGTTTAGGAGATATTCACCATTACCTAGGTTCTCAATTATATTGGGATCGTTTATAGCTTGTATAACATCAGAAAATGACGCATCGCAGCTTATGGCAATAGTGTTCACTCCTCCTTGGTATCCCACACACGCAGGAGTGGCATCAGAAAATTGAAATTGTCCAACAGACGCTAAGGTCGCAGAAAATATCAAAAGAGCAGCAGTTACAGTAGCAACACCAAAATTGAAAATAATCATCAGCCTTTCTTTCCTCGTAATTTGAGGACTCTCAGATATTTAAAGACTCTACCTTTATGATACAGTACGAAGGTCTAGAGGACATTTAATTGAAAAATTGACAGAGCATATCATCTACCCAGTTGGGCTTTTCCACGCTTCATATCTTTTATTGCAATCAAAAGTCTTGAAAAAACTCTGCTTTCATTATCACAAACGTCTCTTAGTCTGGCTTTGCCAGCAGAAAAGAGAAAATGTTTGGATAAGTTGAAAATATTAGGCAGATCTATCATTCATCCTGTTTACTTGGTTCCTTCTCTTCCTCTCGCCCGTTTTGTGGTGATGGCTCTGGTTCTAGCCTATCACCGAGTTTCCATCCAAATTTGACAATATACGGCGACAAAAAGGATGTAATGATCGTCATGGTGCCCACCATTGGCAGAACGAAAGCACTAGTTGCGCCTACATCAGCTCCTCCTTTTGCAGTCACCAAAGCGAGCTCCCCTCCGGACGCGGATGAGCCGAAGGCAGTCTGTATTGATGCCTTTTTAGTTAGTCCCTGAGATTTTGAAGATAGATAAACGGTGGTGAATTTTGCTGCAAATGATGTGCCGACAAATATCAATGCAGGCACAATGAATAATCGCAGTTGTGAAACATCCATAAGGGCACCCACGGATACGAAGAAAAGCGCCGCAAACATATCTTTGAGTGGAGACGTTAAGACCCTGGCAGTTGCTTGGCTCCGAGATTCCGCTACTAACACGCCGGCAAAAAAGGCTCCAGCTGCAGCTGATATACCAAGCTGGTTTGCAATAAATGATAGACCAAACGCTACACCCAAGATAGCAACAACAAGTACATCAACTTGGTTTGTCTTGCTTACCAAGTCAACAAATTTCGGTATAGTCTTTGAACCGATGAACAATGCACCTCCGATGAATGCAAGAACCATTACGACAGACAGAGCTATCTCCTGAATTGATAGGGTGCCGCTTGAAGCAACTGACTGCAATACCGCAAGTGTTGATACTATAATTATATCCTCAATCACCGTAACACCCAGCAGAAGCGACGAAACGTCGGTCTTTGCTATGCCCAATTCCTGCAAGACTCGAGATAATACTACGGTGCTTGTTACAGAGATAGCTAGGGCAATGAATAAGCTATCAAACACAGACATTCCAATTGCCTGACCCACTATGAAGCCTAATCCAAAAGTTCCAAATGCTTCCGAAAACGCAATGACAAGCGCCTTCCTTCCGACCGAGCGAAGTTTGGCTATTGGATACTCCAATCCGACCACGAATAGAAGCAGGACTATTCCCATTTCTGCTAGGAGGTTTAGTATCTCAGGATGGAGTATAAAACTAAAGGGCGGAGTATGGGGCCCAATTATTATGCCTGCTACTATGTAGCCTATGACCATAGGCTGTTTTAGCCTGTATGAAATAAGAGCCATAACTGATGCAACAACCATTATAATAGCAAAATCCTGTATTACCTGGGTTGCTACAATCTCCGTCATACATTTATCGTTCTGAAGCAGCAACCAAGTGCTATATATCTATCTAAGATAATAATAGATAGGCAGTGCTAGAAATATGGAGACTTCTCAGTTTTAAGAAATTACCCAGAGGAGGAGATAATAGGAATTAAAGTATTAGAAAAGATAGGATAGCTATGCTATTCAATTTTTGGTTTGTTTGCGAATTGTTCAGCGCATATCGCAAAGCCCACATGCGAGCAGTCATTGGATTTACATTCATTGCAGAATGGAATTCCTTCCACGATGCTCACGATTACGACCTTTTGCAAAATATTATCCTGCAATACCACTCTTCTCCCCTCATCAAATTCCTTCATGACGATCGGGGTTGCAAGCGATTTATTATCTTCGGCGTTGAGCCACAATCCAAATGTGCTTACTCCTTCGTCGAGGCTGTTATTGACGATGCCTAATGAAGAATTTCTTCTATTTGGCATATCTTTATTTCTTTCAGACAAGTTACCAATCTCTCCAATTAGCCGTAATACGCCAGTTGTTTGTCAAAGATGGCGTGAAATTATTCTAACCTCTGGCTATATTATAGCAATGTGAAGTAATAAACGTATATGTTGGAGGTTGGAGGTGACGCTACCAACTGAGTACAATGGATGTAATCATTATCCTTTAATTACTCCTCGTCTATCTTATCACAAAAATCACTCATCGGTTTCTGCATCCAAATTAGAATACTTTTTTAAAGGAGATGAAGCTCTAGCGAAAAAGATCATATCGAATGTGCATGATATGCAAGTCTAAAGAAAAAAGTCAATGGAGATGCCATTCCCAGCTCTCATCCTCTTAAGATGTCAGCCTCATTGTGTCTTTGCTCCTTACCATCGATAACGGATACTTCTGATGGAAGGATTGAAGTAGGATAGCAGTTAAAAGACCATAGAAGAGGTTGAAGGCCAAGGCTCCATAGGTTATTTTATCGAGCATAGATACTAATCCAAAGAATGTTGCAGCTGCAACTTCTCCAGTGGGTACACGCTGTCTTATCATGACGTCTTGAAGTTCAAAAGATTTCAGGAACGGAATCACTACTTGAAAGGTAATCGGAACAAAGATCAGAAGCCAAAGACAGAAGCCAAATGCTATTCCATAGACCGAACTATATTTTTCTACAAAACGCAACTTTTTATTTATTCTATATCTGCTGTTGAGTCTAACAAGTGCAAATGGGATAGACATCACAAGACCTATAAAACTGCCCGCTACCAAATGTGTTGCCAGCCCAATCATCACAGCGGTTTCAGTATTACTGCTGTATGGATTTGTAACTGCAGAGACTAACACGTAATAGAAGGTTCCAACAGGAAGTGAATTGATTTTCTCGACTAGCAATATCAGACCCGATATAGCAATTGAAGATATCAGGCCCGCTACTAATCCGAAATATAGCACGCTAAAGGGGGATTTTGCAGAGCCATATCTTTGTGCACCAGGAGACGATTTGGAGTGAAATAATGAACTCTCTCTGATCCTCAAAAGAGAGCTAATTATGAACCCAAATATCGCCCCCCAAATGATATGGAATAATGCTGCACTGATGGCAATGCTTGTAAATGACTGACCGAGATTGTTACTATTAAATACTGATGAGGTTTTATTCTGAGGGCTTATGGCGAGAGTATCAGCGATTCTGTTGATTGAAGGCTGAACGATTATCGAGGTTATAGGTACAAAGAGAACCAGCCACAGTAAAATGCCTGTTCCTATTCCCATTAGAATTGATCGATATGGACCAAAGATATTCTTGATATTCCGTCTTAATTCGTATTTAACAGCCAATGCTCCTATTACTGCTCCAAGGATAGTTCCGGTCGCAAGATGCAATCCAAATCCCAGATAGGCGGAAGCGACGGGATCATTTGAGCCAATACTAATTCCAATTATTGCATAGAATGTGCCAATCGGTAAGCTTAATTCTAGCTCTGATGCAGCTATAGCAGTGGAGATAGACCAAGTAGCAAGGAGGCCTGCAATCCAGCCATACTTTATGCCTTGTATAACGGGCCTCTTGAAGACTCGGCTATTAGCATGCTGCTCCATAATATTATATGGAGGAAGAAATATTTTTCCGTATCGATGATTTTTCTTGAGATATTTTCATGTTATATTCTCTTTTGTCCAATTTAAAGAATAAAACTCTTGTTTTTGTGTAAGTGTTATCCTCATCAATATAAGAAAGTGGATTGTTGTCAGGACTAGGTACTAAATCATTAAACTCTAGATTCTCAAGACGACTTCACCAATAAAGCAATGCAGTTGTTTATAGTGGACGTTGCAATTTTGTCGACATCGTATAATGCTCAGCAGAGATTTATTGAAATCATCGTACCCCTCTACCATATCAATCAGACAGCCTTTCGATTTCTAGTTGCTAACGGTAAAGCATCAATAAAGAGATAGTTGGCGTAAACCAAATTGTATTTTGGCTTTTGGACAGTTATTAGATATAATCATTACTATGCGCTGTAGGGTATTGCGGTTAGCGATACTTTCTTCGATTAAGTCTTTCCCATATTACTTTAATCAACAGTAAAGAAACCAAGGTTCCCCCTACAGATATAGCAATTAATGCTAACAATTTGCCTATACTATATAGATCAGTCAAAGTTGATTCACATCATAAGGCATCCTCATTTGAATTAATTTTCCAAACCAATTTGCCTGCAGTATATGAGTAAGAGACACCAACAGGCGTATTGTAGTGGCTGATTTCATGGAAGTGAAGTTGAGACATCAGGATTATTATACATACATTGATTAGGCAGAATATAATAGAAGACAGGTATTTCATCCCGGGGCATAATAACACTCAGGAAAGAGCAATTAATTATTTTAGGTCAGGGTAGGGACGCCAAAAAAGATTTTGTTATTCAATGAAAGTTCTGATTTTTAATTCATAGATATAAAAATATCCGAGTTAAGCCTCCATAAGTAAAATCGAATAAAACCAATCAATGCATGCTTTGGCGGATGGAATGAAAACCTCGGGATTAGTAAGTATCGGAATTGAGAAATCGTGGCAGCTAAAATTGGTGGTGAAAGTTAATAGGCATTCATATTCCATAAGCAAGATGATGAGTCTGAAATTTAGCTATCGATATGGGTTAAATGTTCTGTTAATCATTGTTTTATTAAACCTATCTCATTCAACAAACAATTTAGTTTATTCATTTGCAACTGCTCAAGGTTCCTCTGGGATTGATACTTCAGGAGGACAACAAGGTTCTAACGGAGGAATCGATACGTTTCAAGTAGACGGGGCAATAGGCAGTCTAGTAACAGACGTGGCAGATTCAACTACAGCTCCAAACAAGGACAATCAGCTGCCGGTTTACGTGCTTGCAGGTAACTGGTCCATGGATGTAGTAAATCAAGAAGTAAATTATTTAGAGGTTGATTTCTTAATGGGGTTTGGCAACGGCACAGAAATGCATGCGTACACTATTGAGAACTTAAGAAACATAGTAGTCCCATCGCCTCAGCAAGACCCAGGATTTAATACTGCTAACCAACTTTCAAGCGACTTGATTTTGAGTCCCTCAAATAATTATAGTCTTTCAATATTTGGATATGTCGACGTGGTTAGGGACGATATGATACAATGGCAAAATGTACCTATGTCAATTAATGTCTTCAATGGTAATACTGTAAGCATTTTATTATATCCATCACTTACTGGCAATAGTTTCAAAGGCCAGCCTATCTATGGCATAGTAACGTACATACTTGACGCAAACGATGAGCCCATAAGACCATCGATATGGAATACAGCAGATGCGTAATAGAAAGTTGCAGGATTGCCGAAGAACTCTCCTGATGCTATATTAGTGTAATTCTTGATGAAGTAGTGCATCGCTTAGTTGCTAACGGCAATTTTGCCAAATAGTCTCCGAAATATCTTGAGCTATTTAGCGATGGTTTAAAATGAGGGCCGGCAACTTCACTATGCTATTCTCCAATCACTTGAAGTACTATTTTGCGTTCCCTTGGTCTCGTATCCATCTCAAGCAACACTATTTGCTGCCACGTTCCAAGCATGAGTAATCTGTTTTTGAAAGGGATGGTCAGAGTCGGTCCTATAAGTGACGCGCGCAGATGAGAATGGCCATTTCCATCATGCCATGTGTTGTTGTGTTCGTATTCTATATTGTCGGGCACAAGTCTGTCAAGCATTTTTGGAAAATCTTTCTTAAGACCAGGCTCATATTCTATTGTTGTAACCGCTGCGGTTGAACCTGACACAAAGATGGTAATAATTCCATCATTTAGCTTGCTCGCCCTAACGGCTTGATCAGCCTCTTTGCTGATATCAATAATATCATTTTCGCCCTGAGAATTGACCTTAATAGTTTGTGTGATTATGGACATCTACTATAACAGAAAAAATAATGCCTTTATTTTGCTTTATTATATACAATGGTTTTGATGAGGGCAGGAATTGCTGAATGATATTTGTCAAGATATCAGATAGTAATTGAATATTCATTTTCCCGGCTACTACTTTGGCAACAACAGATTGAGGACAAAGGTAGCTAAGTTAATGCAGGACAACTACAGGCTATTGGATCACCGATAGTCCTATTGATAATAAGTCCCTTGAGTTTAACCAGCAACCAGCCAAATCATCATATGTGCAAGATTTCGCAATAAGCCGTAAATGTATGTCCACTTTTAGAAAACACCATCAAACTCCCCGGATTCGGCATTCACTTAGTGCTCATGTATCCAAAATGCTAAGCGAAAAAAGTGTATCTGAATCAATCATGTAAACAAGATGCCAAAGTTCAGATAATCTCCTCAATTAGTTTACCTAGAAAATCTCATTTACCAAAGAACGTTTTAACATTTGGTCTATATAGATAATAGATAACTATGCCGTGTATAATTATGTTAACTATTGCTGCAACATTGCCAGCTGCAATTGAAACTAAAGCAACTATAATCCCTATTACCGATAAAATCAGAGTGATAGTCCAAGCCCATCCCCTGCCATTCCACAGGCCATAAGCCATGACTATATATGCAATGCCCAGAGCTAGCAAAATGAAACCAATTCCAATTATGAGAAGAGCTAATCCGCTAGCAAGAAATATTATTCCCCCAATAACCGCGAGAGCTGCTATGATTATAACTCCCAAAGGTCTTTGATTCTGGCTTTCCATTTATTTTCTATCTTGCATATCAGTAAACTGCTAAGCAATTGGAGATCAACGTATATAAAATATGACCATTAGGTCTAATTATTTTGCGTGGCTTCAGGATTCTTCTTTAGATAATGTAACAACTCTTACTGTGTGTGTCAACTTGTCCTTGTCTGGTGCTATTTTGACAATAAAATATATACTCTTCATGTCAGTAAAGGCAGGCGCAACCTGATTGAGATAAGAAATCGAAAAGGCAAGGCAAACTATCATCCTATCGTTGGATAATAATGGTCTAGGGATTCCAGGATAGGCTGAGCCTTACTTTCTTTCTTTACTACCACTAGTACCTTCTTCCACATATGTCTCTCATATTCATATGCAACTAGTCCTCCAATTACTGCTCCGCCAGCTAGACCGATGGGCCCTCCTACAATTAGCCCCAAGGCTCCGAGCAATAGTATATGCTTCCAAAACAAGCTCCAGTAGCGACTTCTACTGCAAGGTCGTCTGGTGTACCTGTTATACAAAACGTGAATTTAGCGTAAAGAACCAACAAATACCTTCAATGATTTATTGACAACGACCATACTCCACAAAGAGATGCAGTTCAACTGCCCCCTTATACTCCGATACTATTTGTAAATTTTTTCACTTTCAAGCTCAGATTTTCTACTATCGTACAAGCTTTCCAGATTTGTACCAGGTCCTTTATAATGTTGAACCTTTGTCATGAATTCCTATCAGGAGACAGCAACATGTGAATTATCGACGCGATTCGCTGAATTCTTTTTGGCAGTGTAGGGAAAACCCATAGAGCCTTGGATAGCAGTTCATGTTTAGATACCGTTTGTAATTCTGTCTTGTCTAAGATTAGTGTACGCCATCCAACAGTGAACTATCTAAATTCTGAGTCGCGATGTTGCAGCAGATTTAGCATTATCTTTTATTAATCAAAAAATAGTATGCTGAATTGTGTTGCCTTTTTGTTATTCTTGTAAGGGCGCCGCATTTTTTGACTTGAGCATGACCCAGCTCAAATCCGAAGGTTTTTGTGGATAATACCTATGTAGACAACTCTTGAGATATCATTGGAATCGAAACATCATATCTATGACTAATTTTGCTATGGCCCCCCTCAAACTCCTCGTAAAAATGTTTGATTCCCATTTTTTCGAGCTTCGAATGGAGAATCCTGCTACCTAGATGTATATTAAACTCGTCTTTGGAGCCAGAGTCAATATAAATTAATTTTAGTTTCTTAAGGTTGTCGCAATATTTTGCCACCATCCTCGTCGGATCGAATGCAGTCCAACGGTTCCAAACATCCTGGTTTATCTCTCCTGTTTCCAAGTCGAAGGGAAATTCACAACCAAGATAAGGAGACTGAGGATTGGGAGAATAGTGTGCAGCCATTCCCATTATACTGAGAGCAGTCATATCAGATGGGTTTTGTCGTTTGTCGGGCTTCAACCAAAAATCTTCAAACCATTTCTTTGGGTCGCTGTGATTTCCTCCTGCTCTTCTGTAAGCCTCAATAGCTTTAGGAAAGTCGGGAAGGTAGCAATACTCAAATGCGCAATCGCCTGAATGATCAGCTAAGGCCTGAAAGATGTTAGGATGACGCATTCCTAATACCAACGACCCATATCCCCCAGAAGAGTGCCCCATGATTGCATGATTTGATATATTATATTTCTCATCAATGAACGGGACAATTTCACTGATGATATAATTTTCGTACATACCAGTTGCTGTTGAATTGATGTATTGATTGCCTCCAAATTTTGTAAAACAGTTCAAGAGTACCAGAATCATCGGTTTACATTTGTTTTCTTTGATTAATCGATTCATTCTCTCCTCTATCGTTTCGGTGAATGGGTCTAGATTCAATAGTGCTTTACCATAGCTGCCATAAGCAGCAAGGTAAAATACAGCGGTATAACCCTCGCTGCGGCTCCTAGAATAGTCTGATGGAAGATAAACTACAAGATCTCTAATAAAGGGATCGCCGAGCGGATTTGACTTTAGCACATCACTCTCAAAACGATGGAACGCTAAATGGCCTTGCTGCATCTACTCAAGTACAAGGGGATTTATCTTCAACCGATTAAACCTTACTGAGACATTCTTATTCAAGTATCTGCAATTTCCGTAAGTTTTCGTTGATGATGCATGCTGCACAGACTAACCGGTTGCCAGATAGATTACAGAAAACAGACACATGACAGACCCTTCTAAAGATATACAAAAATTTAATCTATCTCGCTTGCAACTTTTGTATTACAATGGATTAGCAGATCTGTCAGCCAGGTATACTCGCCTGTAAATTATCGCTCAAGTATTATAAATCATAACGAATGTTTGTGCGCTCTGAAAGAAAGACATAGGTAACTCAGCATATTCAACTAACTTTATGCAATATACAAAAGGTTGTGTTAAATAGACAGATTAAAAAACTAAGATAGCTGATTATTTCAGGGCAATGATGTTCTATTCTTTGGGAGTAGTGTCACAATGAGCGAAAACAACAGAAAACATCTTCACGGGTAAATCTATTCATTCAGTGGGATAATATTTTATGTCCAAAAGACTTGTCCTTAACTCAGATACACTCGAGCTACATCATAGTATAAGATGGCCACAAGGTGATATTCTTGTTCATGCAGGAGATTTCAATATCAACGATAGTCTCGGAAAAATCGGAATATTTGGGAATTGGTTATATAATTTGCCCTTTAGCTCAATTATCATAATCGCAGGTAACCATGAGATCATGTTTCAAAGCAATTCCCGAAAAAGCAAGAAGACTCTGCTGTTAAAGCATGATAAGGCACATTAGCTTGAAGACTCGATGCACCAGCAATGGTATCTCCTTTTAGGCCTTTTATGGCACTCCATAGCAGCCAGAGTTCAGTTAGTGACCGACATTCATCCTCCACATAGAGGAAGTACTAAGAACTAAATAGCAATAGATATGCCCAGGCGAAGGTTCTGGTGACACGGGACCTCCCGCAAGTATTGTAGACTATACCATAGATAGAAACAATTGCACGTAGTACATATCCCTTTTGGAAGAGGCAAATCAAAGAATAAAGCCGCATACACCCCTTTGGCCAAATAAATGAAGGTTACGGAATTTGTAAAATAAATGAAACGGTATTTGTCAACGGCTCGTTACGCAGCCTCAATTATGCCCCTATCCATTATCCTCTAGACCCAGAGATTTCATAAGAGAGGAGATTTCAAACCTTGACTCTAAATGTTATCAATACTCTGCGCTGGCGCAAATGATTAGGAGTTAAAATGTTCTAGAAGAAGGGTCACAATAACTGGAAAAAAACACCCACATTTGATCTTTACAAGAAGGGAAGCGCTGCGCGTGCATATCCTCGTCAATCCCAAGCAGCGATATCTTTTTCTGCGATTATCCTTGTAGGTTTTATTCTGACAAGGACCTCATCCTCACTGCTATTTCTTTTGCCATACAGCTCGGCGTTTTCTTTCCCCATGTATCTTTGAGCTATTTTCGTTGCAAATGTAAAAAGCTCATTCTGCTCAAGATCGGATATTTTCGCAATTCCATATACTGTTACGAAAGAAAAAGGAGGTGTTTGATCATCCACACAGATGCTCACTCTATTGTCACGACGAATATTTTTTGCTTTAACCGAGGTATCGCTAGTAGTGAAAATCATATCTTTTCCCTCTTCTTTACTAATTCCTCCGCTCATGCTATAGGCATCCAATATGAACCAAATTGGAGCTATATGGGAACTTCCATCTTTGTTAATTGTTGCAAGCTTTCCGGTAAAGGTTCCTTGCATAAGGAAATCCCTAATTTCCTTTTTGGACATTACAGTCATTATTCTTCTTGCTATTGAAGGCTTGCGGCATATATAGCACTTATATTTTTGCAAATGTTATTAGGAATGACTCATCCTCGTTGTTGCTATAATACCATATTCAACCGTACTTGATAAATGATATCTAATCTCTCGATCACTCAGCCAACCGGCTGTTTACTTTTGATTAATGAGTATCGACTATACAAGATTCAAGTTTCCTGCAAATATGCTTTAAAACAAAATAAAATGTACTTGCTCTATATATATGACTTAAAACGCATCGTTAACACAGCCATTATCCTTATCATTGTCAACATCAAAAATATATTCTGGATGACTATGGAGTTCTTCTGCTGCTGATGAAGATCCTCTTTTTGACAGCACACTTGCCATATCCTCCTATTAGCGGCGGACGCAGGCGGGAATTTGAGCTGATATCAAGGTTATCAAGAAGCTACGAATTACATGTATGTGCCATAACGAAATCTTGGGCTACGGATAGAATGTACGTCGAAGATTTTCGACGGTTCTGTAAATGTGTATATCTCTTTAGCGCTAGTGAACCAATCAGCAATCAGCAACAATATGCATTATACCCACAACAAATGAAGAAGCACATGTCTGAAGAAGCAAGCGCTCATATTTCATATCTGCTTAAGAACCATTATTTTGATATTATTCATATTGAAGGGTATTATCTTCTACAACATGTTCCCGAGGCATGCGAGGTTCCGATTCTTTTGGTAGAACATAATATAGAACATCTCTTGGCTTTGCAACGATTCAAGGTAGCAACAACAAAACAGGAAAAAGCATACCTCTGGTCTGAATATATCAAGACTCTGAGATTTGAACAATCCATGTGGGAGCGGGCAACTGTGTGCGTCGCGCTCACTAACGAGGATAAGATTAGCATGGAACGACTAGAACCAAACATTGATGTTAGAATGGTTCCCAATGGAAGCGACCACCAAAATAATCTTGGAGATCCAGCTGCGCTACGATCAAATAACTCTGAAGACATTACGGTTAATAATTTTAATATCAATAATAATAGCCAGCATTCTATTCTGTTTGTCGGTAACTTTGCATATGAACCAAATGTTGATGCAGCATTATATTTCTCAAGAGATATATTTCCAATCATCCTTAAACGGGTGCCCGATGCAAGACTATTTCTGGTAGGTAATTCGCCTGGTCCAGAAATCTGCTCACTGGTATCAAATACTCAAATTATAGTCACGGGTCGCGTGCCTTCTCTAATCCCTTTCTATAAACATGCTGATACAGTGGTTTGTCCCCTACGCATTGGCGGAGGGGTTAAAGTAAAGGTTTTGGAGGCATTGGGCTGGGGTAAAGCAATAGTAAGTACGTCTATAGGTGCACAAGGAATAGATCTGTCGACTCACAGGGTGGTCGCTGTTGCCGATGATATCAAAAACTTCGCTGAAAAGGTAATCCAATTCCTTGAACATCCAAAAGAACGCCAAATACAAGAGCGAGAAGCACTAGCATACGCCAAAACTCTTCCTAGTTGGGATACTGTCTCCAAAGCCTTTGCACAATTGTATGATGAAATGACGAACTGAACCATGAGTTGAAGATCTTATAAGGTGATTCCTAGGATTAGAGGGGGACGGATTTTCAATTCTTTTACTCACGCAACAAAATTAGCTTCTTTTATGCGCCAATCAATGCCAGATAATACAAAGGTCTTACGGGTTGAGCTTTCAAGCAGAATATATGCTGAAATCGGTATACAAGACTTGAAACCTATATCATCCATGCCGAAATTCTTTTGTTAAAGGAAGGACGGCGAAAAAAACCTGCAGCTGAATCATAGAGATTATCCTGCCACTTTTGCAAAAAGTAGAGCAGGTAACTATACCTGACGTTACCCATGACCACATCCATGCAACCAATCGGGATATATTCAATTCAAGGATACTAAAATTTCTCGAAAAAAATCAATTTTAAATGCATAATGGGCTTGATATGACGTTAACTTGTAATATATTTCAGAATCATGCAGCTAGTTTCGGTGTGGACAAAACCTAGTGGTACTATATTCCCTACAAATTTTAATTTAGTATAGGATACGGTCAGAGCGGCTCTGCCTTAGCATCTATCTTCAGCATGAGGAAATAAAAAGATATAGTTAGGTACTTCTTTTTGAGGCATCTACCCATCCTTGCGGTTACCAGAGTTCCTATCAGGTGGTTGATTTTGATAGCCGCAATTATACTATAGTCAATACAAGGCTTGCATCAAGCTTTTTTCGAAGTTCTTTTGACCTGTTTCTCACTGTTACTTCTGTTACTCCTGCTGCCCTTGCAATTTCGGCCTGTGTCTTCGGCCTGCTTTCTGAAAGGTTTACAATATAGAGTATAGAAGCAGCAATACTAATTGGATCCTTGCCTACTGCGAGATTCTTATTCTGGACTTGTTCCAATAGTTCAAGTGCCTTTCGCCTTATCTTTTCATCGAAGTTGAGATTGTTCGCTACTTTGACAATATACCTGCGAGGATCTATCAATGGTACTTTGATATCAAGCTCAGAGATGATACGTCTGTATGACCTAGCAACCTCTCCTGGCTTTAGGTCGCTGATCTGGGATATGTCATCAAGTGTCCTTGGTACTCCTGCCTGTCGTACAGCAACATATATCGAAGCCGCTAATACTGAACCTATTGTATCTCCGCGGATTAAACCTCTTTCCTGAGCTTTTCTATAGGTATATGCAGCCTTTTCCGTTACGTGGTTTGGCAGCGCAAGTCTGTCTTTTATCCTAGAGAGCAATGTGAACGCCTTTTGAAAATTTCTTTCTGCAGATGAATGACTTTGGCTTCTCTTATTCCACATTCGAAGCCTCCCCATTCTCATTTGAGTAGCAGAATCAATTACTTTACCCGATGCATCGGTTGTTTCATTTCCGATCGTCGTAGAAAGACCTTTATCATGAAAGGCAAGCGAAGTTGGGGATCCTACTCGCACTCTGTTATGTAGCTCTTCACCATCAAATGAGCGCCATTCTTTTTCCTGTGACAGTATGTTATTAGAGACAACTTCACCTGTGTCTTTACGTATTAGCTCTCCGGTTTCTGGGTCAGCAACAACCATATTGGGCGGATAAGTGGTTTTGGTTTTTGTACTTGTCACAATGTAATATGCTAATCACTGTATATAACTTCAGTAGCAAAGACTCACTTAGTAAATATGTTTTACCTTATTTAGTTAGCGGCAACTGACCTACATAGATTATGCCCAAGGATCACAAAAGTGAACTTTTTTGAGATTACTAGCAAATAAATGGTCTCGTATATATAACTAACCGATATCTCTAGCACAGGGAAATACTAAAGCCCTAAATAGACCGGTACCAGCAAATTTGATTTTTATATGGGTTATCCACCAAACTTGCACAAATCTGTTGTTCAACCTCCCAATTATCAAAAAATTAAAAGTTAGAAAAAAGTCATTTTGATTGTGCGAGGCGGTTGTACTGGAAGCGAAAAAGATCAATTACTGCTTCAACATCTTTAGCATTTTGGATCTCGTGACTGACCCAGCCGGATTTTGGAATAATGTGATGAGGTAAGACATATCCATCCCTCACGAGTTTCTTGCCAACTGTCGCAGGGAAGTGTAAATCCGCTATTGAATCTCCATGCAAATGACCCATCTCTTTGCCGTCTACATAAAATATCATGCTTACAAAATTATGCTCATGTATTGTTACTCCTTTCCAGCCAAGTAATTCTTGCTTTATTCTATCGCTTGGTGATTTATCCATGTGCTTGATTTTCCCTTTAGTACTTACATATACTTCGGTACAATTATTATTTCTTTTTTGTTGTCTATGTGAATCTCCCAAAAATCAAGCCTTACTCAAGGCAGAGTGGAGAAATCGATCTGAAACCTCATTAAATAAGTGTATAAGACATGCATAGAATGTAAAATCACATGGACATAGCAACTATGGATAAATTCAGGGGCTGGCACATGTTATATGCAGGAGTAAATTAGGATTATAGAGACGGTCTTGCTACCACCTATTTCCATCAAAAGTAAAGGTACCAGAGATTGCAATTTTACGATGAGGAAGAGTAAGAGTGGACCATATCCCAGAACTTTTCATAGCTATGCGAATAGATTTCGATCGCATTGCCAACGGGATCTTGACAAAGACAAATTCATTTATCTGTGCCATGAATTAGCTCAGTATCAATTCTCCGTTATCTCCAGTCGCCGTAATTCTCCCAGCAAGCTCGTCAATATTCGGTTCTAGAGGCCCTGATAAACTGGTGTTCCAGCATTTAAAATTATTTTCTTTTGTGCACAACTACGAAGAAGTTTCCACGAATTAATAGCTCTGTTCCGATGCCTTTAGGATAAAAGATTAAGCGAATAAATGCACTAATCTCCGGATTCATAGGGGGATATTCTGTAGTCGCAAAGCGAGTAGATCGTCTCGCGGCTAGATTTGAGCCAGAGATTCCATAGCATTGTCTCTCGTTCCAACACCAAAACTTATATCATATTCTAAGGCTAAAACTTGTTCAGTTTTGGTTCTGAAAATTCAATAACTTTGAATTCTCATAAAACAAATAGCCCTTATCGCAATCAAATATAACTCTTATATTACGATATGATCTCTGTCCTAATAGATTTTAGCTGCCAATAGGAAAAAGTATGAATGACCACAAATTCACATTCAAAATTCTCATCTTGGCGATATTAGGTTCGGCAATAGTTGCAAATTCTATAATTATATTCTCGGATAGCCATGAAAGGCACTTGACTTCCATTTGGATTTTGAATATAACTGGAGCTATTGCTTCAAGTTTAGCAATCATTGCTGTCTGGCGCCATGGAACAGGAGGACTTCATGGCAGGTCGTATTTTTTCCTAATGTTAGGTATAATTTCTTGGTTTTCGGCGGATCTTACACTCATGTATTATTACTATGCCCTAGGTATAGAAGAGCAAAGATTAGTTACAGTCACTGATGGTTTCTGGTTTGCAGGCTATGTATTCTTAGCATTCCATTTGTTTACAGTATTGCGCTCAATACGCAGTAGAATTAAGCTTGCAATTGTAGCTTTAATATCAGTTATTACATTTCTGTTTGTTATTTACAATTTATCGAGTCTTCTCTCATCAGAGTATCTTGCCGATCTCGATTTCACGGCTTTCATCGTTACGGTTACCTATCCTATTTTAGATTTCATGTTAATCGTTCCGTCAGCTATCATTCTAGTAAGTCTACGCCGGGACTACCAACATTCTATCCCTTGGTTGTTATCATCTCTCTCGCTATTGATTAATGCCATAGCTGATGACGGCTATGTAAATGATTTTGTAAATGGAAATTCACAGGGACTATGGGTATGGGACCTATTTTACGTTACAGACTTTATCATCATGTCAGCTGCATTATTCTGGTACAATAAATTCCATATTTCAAACGAGCTAAAAAAAGTAAGGATTAAGCAGTAGGTACCTGCACATGTTAGCCATAAGCTAACCGCGGATGGTTATACTGTATGATTTGAAAACAGAACCCTATAGCTGTTTATATACATGTTAGCCGTTTGAGGTTCGTAGTTTTGCGGAATATCAAAAATAAGAGAATAAGTTCGCTGATGATGGCAGTCTTTATCAGCATCGCGGCTTTATCATTTGTGTCCTCAAATAAAGGCTACAATCCAACTTCACTGTCTTTTTCGTGCAATCAGTTTTCGCTCAAATATATGACGAAGCAATGATCAGGACAGATAATGACAGTAATACAACAACAGAGTTAAGTACAATAACTCAGCAGGCTACGAATTCTAACGGTTTGGGATCAGGCACGATTTATAATGGAAATCAAGACAACGTGCTTGGAGCGACTGGGGAAGCCGAAAGTCCATTCAATTTCGAGGCTCGCCCTTCTACTAATGCAGGAGATGAGCAATCATCGTTCGCTCCGGCTTCCTCTACAACCGATTTTCGCTCATTCCTCGATAGCTTTGTCAACGGTATATTTAATGGAACTTCAGCCTTTGGCGCAGTTGGAACAAGTATAGTTAATGATGCGGATGTTAGTGGCATTTGGTTGGACAAAAGTCAAAATCAACTGTCTGTCACCCTTACCAAGACCTCTGGGCAGGATGCATCTTACAAAACCATTACGAGTAATCAATCGATAACGATGCCAGGAACAACAGAAAGAATGACAACAACAACAACAGCAGCAGCAGCTGGAGACTCTAGCTCGGTTTCTATAATTGCTATAAGAATTCCGATAAATATGAATGATATCCTTTCTCTTGCAGCTGCTTCTTCTTCTTCTTTTTCTTCCTCATTCGCTTCTTCAAACGGTAATATTCTAGACGATGCTGTCCAAAGTCAAGGGGAGGTTTTACCATCGGATAACTTTAATCCCATCTCGTTGCCGAGCAATTTACAGATCGGAAGCACTATACTAACCGATTTCAATTGGTCAGAGGCGCAATTAGTGACGATGAATGTAGTCGGCAATAGTGCACAGATGAAAGAACAACAATCGCTTAGCTCAAGCGATGTACCAATGACAGACTTGGTACTTGTTTTAGTGATTCGTTATACTGGCTTAACCGGTAATGGTACTGAAGGCAGAGCCATCTCATCAGGATAAACAAATTGGACTGTAGTGTGGTCAAAGAATCAAACATCTATTGTAATTTCTAGCAGCATTATAATAGAATTTATTTACCCATAAGTCATGTCTCTTTTTCTTTGAGGTAACAATCCCTACACAATCTTAAATGTTGACTGACTTGTTTTCAGAAAAGTGAGATACAAACGCGAACTGCGAGCTTGGGATAAAAATTGCAAATGTGGTCTAGGGTGGGAAGGGAACTGAGCAAGCAAGTTAGTGGCTACACACATAAGCTTAGTAATACAGGATAGAGATGGTTTGCCTAACAAGAATTAGCAGATATATATCTGGCAGTCTCGACTCACTGCTATTCTGGGCAGGTCCTGTTTAAACTTCATACTCTATGAAATCATCTCTGGCCATATCTAGCAAGACCTTGCCCTCATCCACATTTACCATAAAAGACGCGGGAACAGAATAAGTCCTCATATCATTTCTGCCTCTGATTATGAGTTTACTATTTTCGTTATCCAAATCTTCTACTGCTCCAACATATTCATCGTCTTTAGTATATACAGGTCTTTCAAGCAATTCTTGGTTGAGAGGCAAAGACATTTCGAAATAGATATGCACACCATGATTTTTAATGCTTGGCTGAGTGAAGGCTATAGTCGCTTTCACAGCTTCAGTGTATTGTTTTTAGCGATAGATCATCAGAGTTCAATGTCATATATTTTATCAGAATTGCTCTGGCAATAGATGCATAGGAATGGAGATAGCCTATTGATGACTCAATATCATGCCAAATATCATGGGCTGTAGGATAATAATGCTCGCGAGAATTTATCACAAGATAGTTTTACGTCGTTTCATCAGCCATTTCTGCCAATATATCAAAATGACTAGCATGTGGAGTACACCAGCAAGCAAGCGTCTTTCCCTTAGGTTCAAACCTGACTTGAGATATCAGAATAGGATGAGCACACAATCGACGCCCATATTTTCTATTACATCCTCCCGAGTGCAATCCTTGCCAATCTTGAAAGGGTTACCCCATTTCGACGGCCTACCAATGTAGAAATCGAAAGGTTTCTTTCTTGCAATGGACTGCTCGTGGTGAACGCGCAGCGCTAGTCAAAGCACAGTTAGTATCAGGATCACCTTTTTTGAGCCTTTGGCCCCGTCCATTCAATTGAACTCGGTATAGCAAATGAGATCATAAACATGAAAATTATACTCTAAGATAAAATGGCGTCGAGAACCTATCCTAAGCGCAAGCTTCCTCTTCAGCTTGCCATCGAAACCTTCGTTGCTTGCACCTATTGAAGGCTAGCCTGCATTTTACACTATCATTCCTCTGCAGTGTCTTGCTGGTGGTTGGATTTCAAATATCGACTTCGAGAACTATTTCAATATGTTTTATGCTGAGTAAACTCATGGGTTCAGCCCAAATTGACTTGAGACGACTCGAAAAAACATAAATCAAGACGATAAATCATTTCAACATTACTTTAACATCCCTTGCATCAAATAGTAGTGGTCATCGTATGCTTCTTCCTGCTTTAATGCTCCGAGAATCCTTTGGTCATATTACAGCAGTTGTCAATTGTTCTTCTCAAGCTATCATAAAATACTCATAGCGAAAAATCAGTTATTAATAATTAAAGAGAAGACCGTAGAGTTGAAAAGGGTTCCATGCCTGGAAAACGACGCCCCCGGGTTTAAGAAAATTTTTGATGGTACCAGCTTAGCGGGTTGGAAGATGTGCGGACCTGGAACGTTTGAGCTCGAAAATAACATGATAGTATCCAATGGAGGGATGGGGCTGCTCTGGTATACAGGGAAGAAGTTTCGAAACTTTGTCCTCAAAGTACTTTGGAAGGCTAGCAGAAAGGAAGACAACTCAGGCATTTTTGTTCGCTTTGCCGACCCTAGAGATGACCCGTGGATTGCGGTGAACACAGGATATGAGATACAAATTTACAATGGAGAACACCACCAGGGAAATGCGACGCATAAAACAGGAGCAATATACGGTTTCGCCGCACCTTCAAGAAATTCAACAACAAAACCTGGTGAATGGAACTGTTTTGAGGTTCATGCGGTCGGTCAATACTATGTGGTTATTCTCAATAATAGCAGAATAACAGAGTTCACAGGCAACCGTCGAATCGATGGATACATTGGCCTTCAAAATCATGATACTGAATCAAGAGTATGCTTTCGAAGAGTCGAAATTAAGGAATTATAAAAGAGAGACATCACAGGTCGCAGTACTTAGCGAAAATATCTGTACTTGTGGTTATATGCACTGGTATACTATATGCTTTTCTTTCTCTGGAAAGGATTTTTATTCTTACTGTTATGCCTAGCAATCTTGATCTTGTGAAATATTAAGTTCACAAGGAATTCTTTATATCATTTATATTCGAAATAGGGTCAACATTGCCAGAAGAACTTAGCAGAACCTTCTATGCTGTTAAAGATATTGATGTTGAAATCTCTGAAATAAATGACGGCATATACAGAATATCGGGCTTATTTCCAGGGTTTCAGATCACATATAACCAGTTCCTAATAGATGACGAGAATCCCACACTGATTCATACTGGCCCTATAGGCATGTATGAAGAAATTGCGGAGAAAGTGAGCGAAGTAATTCCTTTAGAGAGACTCATGCATGTTGCATTTCTGCATTTTGAGAGCGATGAATGGGGAGGAATGGATTTTCTCAAGGCACCCAAAGCAAAACTGTTATGTAGTGAATTGACCTCTAAATTGAACCTTACAGGCTGGCATAATGTGCCTATAGACCATATTTCATTTTGGGAAAATGAAAAGCTCAAAACAGGCAAGAAGAATTTTAGGTTTATCATGACTCCTCATGTTCACCACTGGGACAGCATGATGATGTTTGAGGAAAATACCAAATCTTTGTTCACTTCTGATCTGTTTATTCAACCAGGGCAACATAAGCCTGTTATTTCAGACGACTTAACAAAGGATATGATTGAGCTATACAGAATGGTAGGAATATTTGCTAGCGAGGAACCTGTTAGGAATACAGTACAGAAACTGGTGAAACTCGATCCCAAATTAATATGTCCAATGCATGGATCTGCTTTTGACAGCTCTGTATTTTCCAAATATGTAGATGCGCTCATGAACGAAAAATACGCGTTTTCAAACAAATTGCTTGGAAAAGACCTAGAAGAACAACGAATTTCGTGAGAGCTATAACCTCTATCATCGAGGCCTATGTATTAAAACTGAAAAAATAATAATAAAGAGTACAGGGCCTCTTTTGAAGTCAATCACCTTCGCTACGTTTCAACCCAACCCAACTATATCCAAGAAAATCTGCAGTGGATTGAAAAACGCCTCAAAGCAAATTGAATAAAGTTGTTTAAGTTGTTGCGCTTCCGTAGGACGATAGCGGATAATGGACTAAACTCTGAAACAAGTGACTCAACAACGATTGCGAACATCAAATACCCCATCAATAGTCAATCTTTATCTAGATGCTCTTTTAATTCTGTTCATAATGGCATCAGAGGATCTCACCGTGAAGATTAATGGCGTATCTTCCCATATAGACAGTGGAGCAACCAACACCTCGCTTTCAGTTTTCTTTCATGGCTTTCATCTGCTCGTTGATGCGGGCAGTGGTGTAGCAGGGAGTATCAAAAGAGGGGCTTCCGACAAGTACCCACCGGATGCCATCTTGATTACGCACGCAAGACGTCACCATATAAGCGACCTCCCTAGTCTAACAAAAGGGAACTCGAACATATACTGCACACCTGAATGCAGTCAGCAAATCACAAAGGACTTACCTTCACTCGCAACAACAATATCATCCTTAATAGTCTCAATCAAACCTGAAGTACCGTTTCAAGTAGGCCCATTTTCAGTCGTTTCAGTGTCTGCAGATAATACAGGGGATGAACCGGGCTTTCCGGGTTCTGTAGTCTATATCATCAAAGCAGGGACAAGAAAAATAGTAGCTGGATGGGATTTTCTAAAGTTGCAGACAGCTGATGAAAGCATCCTTTGGAACCCAGACTTGCTCGTCCTAGGAACTGAGAGTTACAATGAACATCCATCCACGGGCATAATCTCAGTATCAGAGGCATACAATATTGTAAGGAGATGGAATGCTAAGCTCTGCTATATCGTCCACTATAGCGGCGAAAAGGACAAAGAGGATGCAAAGAACCAATGGCACAGAGGCCCACAAGGACCGCTGACGCAAGACGAGCTTCAAAAAGCAATCGATGAGCATCTAAGAGTGTCAGGCAGAGAGGGCAAATTCATAATCAAGGTTGCAAAAGAAGGGACAGATTGGACCCCGCAAGATGTGATAGAAGAACAAGAAGGACCTATAGGTCATCGAATAGAAATTGATGCTTTGGGTAAACACATATTTACCATGGAAAAAATGCAGGATGGGAAAGTTGCAGTGTCCATAGAAGATAGTATCAATCGCCTAACATCGGAGTTTGTCAGTCCAAAGTTTGATGGAAAAAATTCACTGCACGCGGATCCAATCAAAAGCATAATGATGAAAGGGCCCGAACTATCCTTGTCCGTGTCTGACAATAGAGTGAAGATCGATATAATAAAAGGCAAGAAGCCTATGGTTGCAGAAGACTTGCAGATAAGTGATAAAGATTCAAGGAAGTTAATCAAATACCTTCAAGAGAATTTTGCCTCTTAGATTTCAAATAAATGAAGATTGTTCAAACTGTCAACTTAGATTTAGTTTTACATCAAAAGCAGTTAAAGTTATCTTTGAATTCTAGGTAGGCTGAGATCAGATCAAAAATGGCAACCTATGTAGCTGTTATAGGTGTTGTCATTCTAGATGATAATCGCATACTCTTACTAAAACGTAGTCCGCAAAGAAGAACATCACCTAACAAATGGCAAACTCCTTCAGGATTTTTGAAAGAAGGAGAATCAGCAGAGGAAGCTGTTCTGCGAGAAGTAGAAGAAGAAACAATGTTGGCTGGTACTATTAATAAGTCTGGAAAATCATTCGAGATATTGGATGAATGGGCTAGGTGGATCATCATCCCATTTTTAATCGCAGTAGAATCAGACAAGGTTGTTATAGATACTAACGAGCATTCACAATTCAAGTGGATAAGGGTTAATGAGATCTCAAATTTTGAATGCGTTAAAGGGATAGATGACGACCTAAAGGCAGTTGGACTGAGGAACTAGGTAACCGTCTTTCTGCTTTTTGATGGATGGTTTCACCATTCATCTTAGATCGTATCTCAAATATTTCTCTGACCGGGATGCACGAAGAATGCGGAGTATATCTTAAAGGAATATAAAAATTTTGTAAATTTTCCCCTTACTTTCCTTCCCGAGTGTGCATTGATTCAGACATATTAGGAAATTATCGTCTTAGGCAGCTTCTTGTCACCAGACCTTGCTCCATATTAAGATTCCAGTACTGGACGCCGAAATCCGGCTGCGATGACAATTGAGCAAGGACTTACATTAACTTGTCTTGAAAAAGATGCCAACAATTAATTCAATGACTTAAGGGTATTCTCCAAAAAAGAGTATCAATTTTGGTAGGAAGCTTGTAGTAATCTTGAGCCCTAGCCGAAAGGTGAAGTACAAATCCAACTAATATTTCGTGGTGCGGTATTGGCAGCAGCACCATTTTGCATTTTTTAGAGGGTAATTATGACATGAGCGTCTCCGGCAATATCTTTCGCTTCATTTGCCACTGCAGGTGCAGCTAGCGCAAGCTTTCCTCCATACTTGTCTCCTTCATTTGTTCTTTTGAAGGTCTCGCTAAAGGACTCTTTTGCGAGAGGAGCAAGGATATTCCCTTTCTTATCCATTATGGATATAGACAATACATCATCATTCGAATCCAATATCTCTAATGCTACTCTTTCTGAGAGGCCTGAAGTAAGCGGCATTTTTAATTTATATGATTAACATGAAGAAAAAAAGTTTTGAAAAACGCATAAGATAATATTAGATGCATTTCTCTTCTCAGATAAAATCATACCAGATAGCCTTTCTGGAAACAAATAATATTCTCAAAAGTAGATAAGCAATTTGACGTTTTGTTATATCCATAACTTTTATGCTACGGGATTCCTCTAGATTCGTGTAGTTCTATCACGGGCGTCACCGTTTTAATATCTTGGTAGTATTGAGGGGATAAATCACGTCGTATCAAGCGTCCAGCCTTGATTCTCTAGGCATGTGAAGGTGGGTGCCTTCGAATCTTTGCCTTCTGGCGAAGTAAATTGCAAACAATGCTACTGACATAACCTGTGAAATTGTGATGAGTACGTCGAAATTTCCATCAGAGTATAGTCGTGGGAAGAAGCCTTCCAAAATTATCTTAGACCCCTGATCTAACAAGAGCGCCAAAGCGACAACGGCGAAAGGAACAAGCCTTTTGGAAGAGAGATACCATACTGTAAGAATTCCCAAAGACGCAAGCGATCCGAATATCCCTCCCATTACCCCCATAACTTGGTTATTGCCAAAAACTTCATAGCAAACCGAATGACCCCCTCTAAGATCCAACCAAACATCAAATTGATATCCGCTGGCCGAACAGATTGCTATATGACCCAGCTCGTGTATGAGACTGATTGGAATAATTAACACTATGTATAGAATATAAGAGTAACCCAGGATTCGACGATATTCATTAGACCTTGTCATTGTAACATTTCGCCATTTGTGTCAGGATAATACATGCACATTAACTATGTTTATACATATAATTCTTCATAGGTATAGGGCATCAAAGAGTTGCTCCTCCACTTGTCGAACAACGATATTGCTTAATAGTACAAACAGCATTGATTTCGGATACAGGGCTGTCAAAGCTCAAATGATGTCGGATCTCATCCTTCTAAGAGCCAACCAAAGATGTTGTTAGGTTCGTCATAGTCGTTCTCTACGATCCGTCATGCTCTGACTTCTCTCATTCTCCCTTCGTCTAAAACAAAGCGGCAAATTCATGTCCATATTCTCGAGTAGAATCGTCAAGAAAGATTATCTTCTAGACCATTTCCTTTCGGATGAGAGTGTGTAAACGTATTTGTAAAAGGGAGCATGTGGTAAATTGAGACATTCTAGTGACAAATATTTTTCGTGATTATGAGCTTCGCTCTACCCACACTATGTGAAAAGACTTTAGTAATACAAAAAATTAAAAACTACCAGCAACCATCATCAAAATCAGATGACCAATATCGGCATTCTTGGTTCTGGTGACGTCGGAAAGACCCTTGCAAAAGGCTTCAGTAAATATGATTATCACGTAACTATTGGAAGTGACCATGTGGAAAAACTCGCAGATTTTAAAAAAGAGAACCCAGATATAGCGACTAGTACATTTGAGCAAAGCGCACAAACTTCGGATATTATAGTTTTATGTGTTAAGGGCACAGTAGCTGAGAAAATTGTAGAAAAAGTCAAAAGTAATCTATCAGGAAAAACTGTAATTGACACAACGAATCCAATCGCGGATGTTCCACCACAGAATGGAGTACTGAAATTTTTTACAAATTTGGAAGAATCTTTGTTGGAACGACTTCAAAAATTGGCACCAGATGTACACTTTGTAAAAGCATTTAATAGTGTTGGATCTGGCGTCATGATCAATCCAGATTTTGGACATGAAACGAAACCAACTATGTTTATTTGCGGTAACGATGATGATGCGAAAAAAAAGGTATCTGAAATAATTCAAAGGTTTGGATTTGAAGTTGAGGATATGGGAAAGGCAGAAAGCGCAAGAGCAATAGAACCACTATGCATCCTCTGGTGCTTACCTGGATTCCTTAGGAATGAGTGGACACACGCCTTCAAATTGTTGAAAAATAAGTAAGTTTGCATATCATCGTAATAGGATTGTTATGATAAGGCCCACGGGTCCAAAGATCATGCATGAAATTCGTTTCTTATCCCTAGCATATAGCCACATGAAAAAACTGAAGGCATCGCTCTAGCAAATATGTATGTAATTGGAATGTACAAGATTAGCTCTTGCAGGGTACATAGTTGCGTGCTGTGTCTCCTGCCAAGAATACAGCTGCCTGCTTCTCAGCAAATTACATTTAGAATTGTGTCCCCACTTGTGATTTGACTGCTATAATGAAGGGTTTTTAATCACTGGAACGAAAGGGATTTCATGCTCCTTCCAAGAGAATAATAATAATTGTTCAGCAAATTGATGTAACAACGAGAACATCCTGCCCAAATACCATTCTCTATACTGCTCTCAAAAATTCAGGTTTATACAAATAGATCTCGGTGCGCGCTCAATCTTTCTAAAATATTACCAGACTTAATCATAATATATACTTGCAGTCGACTCTATTGGGTTGTCAGATGATAGCATCAACCTAAGTGGAGTGAGCAAGCCCTTCATAGTCTCTGCAGTCACTCTTGTCTTTGCAGGGTCTATTATCGGCTCAATTTGGATGATGTCTCTGACAGGGATAGAATTTCCCGAATTTATGAGGAACTCCTTTTCACTTCACAAAACCTTACAAGTTGACGGATTCCTTATCCTCCTTGTAATGGGTGTAGGCTACATGATTGTGCCGAGATTTAGGAATATCGCATTACCCTCGAATAAGCTGGCATACGCTTCCTTCATTATGATCATCTTTTCAATTACTGCCTCTTTGTTGTCTGCAATTACAAATTGGCAATTATCAGTATTGGCCAGTTTTATGCAGATAATAGGCGTCTCAATTTTTTCAGGTATGGTAATTTGGACATTGAGAGTTCAACCTAAACTGCTTCGAATAGCTGATTACTTTATTGGACTTTCAATAGTTGTTTTAGTTGTGATCAGTCTTTTTCATCTCATTCAAGGAGTGATATTAATAGCAGAAGTAGCAGGGGCAGGACGAGGGGCAAATGGTAATCAATTGAGCCAACTACAGATGCTTCTATTGTTTGCTATTCTCATGATATTTGGAGTTGAATACAAGACATTGCCCTCTTTTTTGGGGTTTATAAGGCCACGGAAAAAATTGTCTAACGTTTCGTTTGGGCTTGGGGTCACGTGCGTTATTCTTGGTGTATCCTCAACGGTAAATGGGGATATACTTTTGGCAGAAATTTTTAATATTGTACTGCTAGCCTTCGCTATAGCTTTCGCATCTGCTGTTTACATATTCGGTGGATTTGACAATACAGAAATCAAGCGCAGTCTGCAGGGAGAAAGAAAAGCTCGCTATTCGTATATATCTAGCCATTTGAGATTAGCCTTTATTTTTCTATGTGGTGGAATCGTGTTGGCAGGGGCATTCAGCATTTTCGGTACATTTATGTTGTATGACCTTGCAATCCACTACACTGCCATAGGCTTTCTCGGCATAACTATTGCCTTATATCTGCCACTTATGCTTCCGCCGATAACTGGAAGGATGGTGCAATTTACAAAATTCAGTGCTTTGCCTTTGTTTCTGGTGGTTCTGGCGCTTGCTATTCGCACCTCATGGCACATTCTCATGACAGCACAGGTTGATGCTGCCTTTACTTCTTATATTTTTATAGCATCCGGCTGGATGGTAGTTGCAGCGCTTTTTGCATTCATTATGATGATCCATAGGTCAACTAAGCATGAGGAAGTGATTAATGAATCGTAGTTTAGCAGCAGTCCTATACTCTTTTGTACTCTCTGTATCAGACAATGCAGAATTTTGATTATACACGGTTTAGGCTGACGGAACAACATACAATGTCGAGTAATAACGATTTGAATATAACATCATCTGACTATAATGAGTTAGTTGTTTTCTAGCCTAAAAAGCATCATCAGCATCAATATTCATGGATCAGTTGAAACAGAAAAAAGTTAGAATCGTGAAAGACGAATAGATTCTGACGACAGGATCAGATAAAACATTCACAGGATATGGAAAAAAGGTTCTGGCGCAAAATGCGCATTTGTTATCAGCTATATATTGGGCTGACGCCTGTGACGTCCTAAAGGGTAGCTTATGACTTTAGTCGTCAAATGTAAAGGATGTGGTTCAATATATCCTGCTAAGGTTCAGATAAAGCAATTAGATTATGGAAAAACAGACATACTCGAAGATAGGACAGAAATCTGCCCAGAATGTGGCAAAACATCTTTCCATAGCACGAAGGACTATTGGTATCAGAGCTAATGATTTTCTTTTATATGAATCGCTCAGAGAATTAGAAGATCTTTTGGTCCTACTATAGTTTCTTTGACTAAACTGCTTAGGCAAAACACAAGCAAGAAACCTCAAGGCAATCTTTCGCGACCTCGAGTAATGGTGAATGGTTTATCAGATAAACGGTAGTGTATTACCCTTTCAGTATCAAGTGAACACTAAAAGTAATGGCACAGATGAAGCAATCATGTGTCTGCTTTTTTATTGCTATTTTATATTTTCGCAGCCAAAGAAGCTTTTACAAGTGAGAAAAAAGGAGCTTTTAGTGCACACCATCAGTATTTGCAACAAGGTCATTTCTAAGGCTCCGTCAACTCTTCAGCTCGAATAGCCTCCAGTATCCTTGCATTGACTTCATCCATATCGATATTACCTCGTAAGTATTTGTTCAGATCAGTTGGAGCAATTATTCCAATTGGTTTTTTTGTTTGTTCGTCAATCACAAGCAGATGCCTGACTTTATTGCTCAACATGAGATCAGCTGCAGTTTCAACAGTTGCCTGTGGCTCGACTGTCACAATTGGCGAAGACATTATTTCTCGAACATATACCTCTTTGCTACTCATTCCAGCAGCACACACACGGATAACGAGGTCTCTTTCTGTGACTATTCCTATTGGTTCATTAATCTCTTTGGCTCTATCAACTACGAGAACTGAACTAATTCTTTTGTCATTCATCTTTTTGGCTGCGTCCTGAGCATTTTCTGTTACATCTATTGTTTCCAAGTTTTTGGACATGATTTCTCTCACTGCGTTTTCCATAAGTGTACCCCTTATTAGCTGAATAATAAAAATATTCAATATTCAATATATATGGTTACTTTAGGGCGAATCTGGCATGAAAGTTTAGCATCTCTTTGAGTGGGGTCAGGGTCTTGATGACAACAGGGAACACCATCCTAAAGCTTCAAGCTCTGCCAAGAATGTATCTGTTGCAAGTATATCTTTGCAATTCTTCAACACATACTTCTTTAGCGCAATTGTCTCCTCAACCTTTTCCATGTCTTGAGCAGTAGACCTTATGGCGTCTATTTGTACACGAAATGTACTGTTTAATTCTGGCTTATTGTTGGGCTTGATTTACTCTTCCAACAAAGAAATTTTTTCGTTTATTATTTGCTTTAGGGTTATTATAGCAGGGGTTAACGGAGCCAAGTAACTTATGGTCTTTATGAAGCAAGCAGGCACATAAGGGAGCCAGAGAGATGGATCAGAAAGATGCCAATGGATTAATGACCTAGTTGACCTTGAGCGTCGTATCCTTAGCAAAGAAATAAAGAAATACCTTCATGGAGGTATCGCTGGTATTTGCTAATGATGCTTTGTGCTATATTATTCACACAAATAAAATGACCATGACAGATAATTTTTATCTCAGCCAGAGATTTATCCTACTTCTTATAGTTTGCCAGTTTTTGTTATAAGCACCTGTATGGCACGTTAGTAAAATACGTTCTATTCTAGCCTGATATTATATTTAATAATACCAGAAGCATACGTAAGAAATAATCATTGATCATTCGAGATCATACGACGATTATCGCAACTAAAAACTATATTGAAAATAATTCAAATAAGGCTAAATTGTTATCTGAAAAAAGGAAGATCTCCGCTGGCTCCTTTTTTGGTTGAAGTAAAGTTACAACAGCATTTTAATTAACAATGTTAAGTCAACTTTTAAAGCTAAGAACCTGGAAATAAGCAAATGAGGATTCCTTCTTTTAGAAAAGATAATGCAGCAAGATCCGAAACAAAGTTTGTATGCAAAGAATGCAAAATGGCCTTTAACACCAAAGATTCACTCGAATTGCATAAAAAAAAGTCACGTCATTTTACAGGGTTAGTATACTTTGGAAAAAGCGATAAATAATACCAAATTAGTCACACTCTGAATGTGGACAAGGCAAATATTTTCCACGATGCGGACACTTTGTATAATTTCTTCAACCAAGAAAGAACCAGTTGAATTCGTTAAATTCTAGATGAAGCGCAGCAACTCTTCAACCACCCTTGGCCCAACATGATTGATTCGAATCTTCTGAGCTTTTTGTTTAGGCCAACTCATGTTGATAGCGTATGATTATTAATTTTATAGAGCATGTCAAAACGAAACCCTTCTTTTGATAGATTACATAAAGCAACATCATTATGGTAAACTCAGAGATACCAATGCATCAAAGGATACATGAGGTGTTATCCGACATGATCTTGTTGGTTACCTTATCAGCCTCACAAGTGCAAACCCTATAATAAAACCAAGTACAGCTCCAAATGTAGGCAGCCATTTTCTGTCTTTGTGAGCTTTTGGTATCATATCGTAAAACAACATATAAAAAATCCCGCCAGCTGAGACTGCAAGGGTTAAAGCGATAACAATTTGCATATCCTGCAAATAGAAAAGACCTATCAATCCAAGAATGATTGGAATTACAGATACAATGCCAATAGCAATCAATGCCTTTCCTTTACTGCCTCTAAAAGCAGTTGTCTTCCCGGAAGTCATCTCTCGAAAAGAAGCAATTCCTTCTGGGACATTTTGGATTCCAATGAGGAGTGCAATCACAAAGCCTGCACCGCCAGCTACTGAAGCTCCTATGGCAAGCGATTCCGGAATAGAATCAAGACCTATTCCCAAAAGGATGCCTGCCCCCCCACCTTTTCTCTCTGCTACTACATCGGCAAGGGTGAATACTACAGAACCTGCAACAAAGGCGATCAAAGTCATAAAGGTTCCCAAGGCTTTTTCTGCTTCAATCACCATCGCAAAAATGGCCGCAGATATCAGGATACCCGCACCAAATGCAGTAAAAAACAATACTTGTTTCTCACTAAAATTAATGAATTTTGCAATAAGTCCACCTGCAAGTGAAGTTCCACCTGCAAATGCACATATTGCAACAACACGCATAATCTCTATAAGATCTGTATTTGACAATGTTATGTTGACTGCCTGCTGGCCGAGCTTTATACATCTTTTTATGGTTGGTTTATTATAGAGAGGTGGCACCCATTTCAGCTCCAAAATAAAATGCAGGCTAGACCTTAGGATGAGTCATTTCCTGCCAGCAATCAAGACAAAACTCGCCCTCCGCTTGGAATATTACAGCCTCATTCTCACCGCAGGTGACACACGTTATATAGTTCTGAAGCCCACTCTCAATTATACTCGTTTTGGACATATCCTAGCCTTCTTTTAATGATTTAACTGCCCGTGGTTCAGCAGGGTGGTGTTGGCAAGTCTTCGCCCCACCACGAAAGCTCCTCTAATAATTTCAGTTCAAAATTTGAATCTAAGCCTAATGTCATCTTCTGAAGGGGCAATTCTTCATCTGACTGCTTATGCCTCCTGAATACGCTCGCTGAAGGCCAATGTTGGATGTAGCCTGATAGTTTAGTGTAAGGTATGCTGCATGTCTTTCTGATAGTACCGTGCTGAATAAGCCGGGTAATGGCATGATGCTCCGTATCCATACAGATATAGCGTATTTGGTAAGCCAATTGCTGCTGCTTCTCAGCAGAAAGTAATACTTCGCCTTGATCCACAAACCTAGGATTGGGTAATTTCTTTTAATCACTGCTTAACTGGGTCAATTAACAACGTTAATCGATCTTTAATTGGTATAACACAAAAATGCAAGTTATGCATGATACTGACCCCACATTGATTACAACCTCCGGCACAGGAGAAGGGAGAAAAAAATGTTTCTTCATGATATGTGATAGTTGCTTCTGGTGTGCTTCTTCATTGGAGGCTAGTCCACCAAAATATCCTCAGGCAACTTTGTGTCCAGTGTGCGAGGGAACCAACGTACATGCTATTCCACTTGCTTCTAATATCTTAAAAGGGACTAAAATACTCCTAAGGCACCAAGTTAGTATGTAACTTGGGTTTTCGGCCTGAAGTATTGGCAAATCCAGTGACGCTAGCTAGTATAGTAATTAAAATCTTAATACCATAGAAGGCGTCCTCATTAAGTACACGTACAGATGTAAATGATATAACCGCTCCTTGAATCCATTCTGTTCGCACGGTCGCACTCGCATGTGGACACCTATCAGCACAAAGTAGCGAAAGAAACAGAAGCTCAAATTCATCTGTTCTCTGTCCAGAGCATAGAGCAGAAATTTTACTCAGGTCCTTGCAGTCATCCTAGGTGCTGCTAAACGGTTACTATCGCACAGTTTTGCTAAAAAGTAAGAGAAGAACAAGGTGAAGGTTGTATAGAGCGCCACTTACATCAAATGAATCCTTTCTGCACATTTTTGATGGAAATACTTTGGTCTTCTGCTGTGTGACTTACTTACTATAGTTTCGTTCTCTTTTATTCTTTCACCGCAGAAGTGACAAAGCCCTTCTTGCCTGGCGCTTATTCGAGTCAAAACAGCGCTGTAATTATGATTGCCTGAATCTATGATGTAGACTCTCGCCAAAGATACTTACCGTGTTTGAGCAGGTCAATTTCCAATTAAAAGACTAACTTAACCATGTTAATCACACCGTATATATTCGTCCGTACTAATCGGAGTTCGCATAGATCATCCCGATATCGAGAAAAAATGGTTTGTAGAAATATTTGTGAGAGGTATAGGGCAAGGAAGGATAGAAGAAGCAGTTATTATCTTCAGGGCTACAAAAGGTGTCAGATTTGTGGCGTCTTCATCAACTGGTCCGGAACCAGATGCCCGTGTTGCCAGAGACCACTGAGGTCAAAACCACACAATAAAAGGGGAAATGGAAATCGCCTATGAAGGGAGGGTTAACTATATTAATCATGACATAAATAGTCATTTAAAAGATCATTTATATGGCTAAGAAGCGCCGGAACCAGAATGTACGTTCCGTATCATCTACAAGAATAACTAAGAAAAGAATTATTACATATGGAATACTGGCCGCCGTAATTTCAGCAATTGGTTTTGCAAGTTACAAGTCAATGATCCCTACCAACGGCGTTGCTCCCGTATTTGGCATGCCAAACAATCACTTTGTTAAAGCACAGTATTCTCCGAGATCTGGCTATACCTGGGTCAGTATGTCCTCGGGCAGTACTAAAGGGATAAAGAACACTGGTGGTGGTGGGGCAACTATCAATCCTACATATGTTTTCAATAAAGGAGGGTTGCAGTCTATGCATGTCATAAACGACGATTATGAAACACATTCAACTCATAACTTTAACATAGATGAACTCAACATCCACTCCAAGGATCTGAGCTTTTCTGAAAGCCAGACCATGACGTTTGTAGCCGACAAACCAGGTACCTTTGCATATTATTGTACTATCCATCCAGAAATGAAAGGACAAATAACCATAGAATAAGAAGAAAGGTGTGTGAGAGTAGAGGTGAGAGCGTAAGACCATGACTGCTGACAATCAAGACGCAGTGTCTCCTCCGACGCGGCAAGACATATTGACCATGTTGGATAGCTTCATCCACCAGATAGAGAGTATCAGAAGAATACTTTTCGGAATGTCAATGTCTGCAATCGTTCTTGCTCCGCTCGCCATCGCCCTATCCATTTACCTTTTACTTCACCCAACATTCTTTGCAGTGCTGGAGATAGAGAATGAATTTGGAATAGTTCTAACCGTGCTACTTGGAGCCGTCATCCTTACTTCAGCTATATGGCTTTTTACTGGTATAAGACAGTACTATTCCATGAATCAGTGGAAGAAGAGATATGACGAATATGTAAAAGAAAAGGAAGAGATAGATAAAAAGATAGCATCACAATTTGGGTTAGATCAAGAGTAGCATTACTGATCCCGTATTAACCTTCTTTTTGTCCTCTTGTATTGCGGATTTATTATTATTACTATCAATCTTTTTAATTTCGTCTTTTCTTCTTGGAAACACTTTTTCATAAGGCTCAAGGATATCTCTGCAAAACGCTATGCCATTTTGTGTCGGCCTATACATCGTGACGATTCTTCTTCCTATTGTCGTTTCAGCTTTCTCTATAAGCCCGTTGTCCTCAATGTCCTCTAGGATAGACTTGTGCTTTTTAAGGTTTAAGCCACAAAAGCTAACAAGAGCTGTTTGGTTTAGCTCGCCGTATTCTACGAGTTTTAGTATAACATCTTTAACAATGTATATTCGATCCCTATAGGAGCTCGGTGAGCCAGACATACTTAGTGTCGCTTATCAAATAAGCGATGATACTGACCACAATATAACCTGTGCAGGTGTATTCGAATTAACAAGGTTAAGGCATGCTTTAATAATTTAGAGAGAATATACGAAACGCCATCAGTATATGGAGAACTAGGATCTGGCTTGGCCCTGTCCTGTCCCTTTAGCAAATCTATCGCCAATCTATCGTCAACCTCCCCAAAGGGCAGGGCCATTATTGATCAACGTGTGCCCCATTGATTTTGTTTATTTCGGAAGAGCGTGAGAGGCCATTTGTTCGAAAATCGCGCTGTTGCAGAGCAGGTCAGGGTAGCGCGAGACTTTTTGGGCATTTCTATATTTTTGTGAATTAAGCGGAGAGCTATTTCATCAGGGATCCTTGTCTAATAGTTATAGTTAAATTATCCCTATCTCTCGAGAGCTTGTGGGATTCTCCAGTACTACTTGGATAAAGATAGATCCTTTAACTACCATGAATAGAAGTGAGATGAATCTGCTGATAATATAGTAGTACTAGTGCAACTAACAAGAATAAAGCAAATCACAACCGCAATCCAATAACCTTGATTCTATTGCCAAATTGTATGAAGGAAAGAATTATGCATCCTTGCAACCTTGATGAAGATGGTTCTTCCGAGGCTACTACTACTACTTCCACAACGATAGACATCCATCGGGAGAGGTATAGTCCTCATAAATACAGGAAAATGGTCGAATTAAACAGTGATACATTTCAAGGGATCCACGGTTAGCCATATTTGTAATTAATTTCTCAAATTCAAATACACAACGACAGTATGAACAAGAGTTCTTGAACAAACTAATGGCAAGAAGCAGACCAACAAACAAACAGATTGGCAAAGAAGTATGTAGGCATGGATGTATAGTATCCCAAAGAAGACAGTAGGAGTGGCGGCTGTTTTATTGAGGATGAATCGTGGCTCATTACCCATAATGGATAGAAGTTGTCATTTAAAATGCACCAGATTTACACAAATTTTTTGGCACAATAGAAGAATTAAGGATAATCAGCATATTCGTGAGCTGATCATTTTTATCTATGACTTTACTCCGGTTGGTAGATGGCATAGGGAGGGGACTTTTAATTCGTGTATAGCTGATATTTTTATAGCAAACAGCTTAATCATGGTTATTTTCGTATTGCTGGCGCGAATAGAAGACCCACCCAGATATACAATGGGTATTATTCTTTTTTGTTTGCTTAATTCGGACAAAAGCATTTATAGTTACCAAACTCTGGATAAGTTATGCGCCAAAAAGAACAAAAATTTGTGAATTTTTGGTATGAATCCAATAAATTCTTCTTACCCATCCGCGAGATGATTAGAGCAAGAATACTTTTGGAGCCTTATCTCACAGTAAGGAATAGTTTCTTCACCAACTATCGAGAACGAAGTTTAGACTCAGGGTTTAAGAAAGAATTCGAAAATATCAATGATTATTTCAAGCCGTCAATAGATAACCACTTGGGGATTTTCTCTAAAATTTTTCAGGATGGTACAGAGACAGAGCAAATAGCATTTGAGTTATCCAATCAGGGATTGCTTTTTGACAATATTCTGGGTAATAATGATCAACCAAGAAGAAGAAGAAGAAGAAAAGGAAACAAAGTACACACGAGGAATGATTATATGCGATGGTATTTCATCGGGCGTGCGTTTGTTCGCTTAATAGTTTTATTATTTGATAGAGGTGGCACAGTAGATACTACTAAGAGTTGGATGCAAACCAATCGACACTTAGGTCTGGCAGCAGGATATCTTGGCGCACTTATCAAAGATGGAAACGAACTTGAGCAAACTAATGATCCTTCCTACAGTAAGCCAACAGACTTTGCCTCACTTAAGAAATTAAAAACCTGGTGGTCGCATCTTAGCTTTCAAGCAATAGACGGAAAGCCTGTGAAACTATAAGACGGGGGTTATGACGCAGGGGTGGATGAAATTTTGTTGGAAAGTCCGACGGTGACCTTGTGGAGATTTGCTGGCGGCAGGTCAAAGGTCAAAAAACAATCTGTGCAATATTGTATGCGCAGAGAAGATTCAATAAAAGTTTCATTAGTTGCCCACACGCGTCCGCCGGAGATATTTAGAAAAGCAGGAGCAGAATACAAGTATGAATAAGAAAAATCGACAAAAAATCGAGAAGACAGGAAACGTGATCAGACCAGGCAAGGAGGTTGTATCAGTCGAAAACAGGGAAACTAAGTCGGAGATATGGTTCTCACATGAGGAAGACATATGGAATGCAGAGCTAAAGGGAACTCAGAAAGTCTTTTATTGGACAGGCCAATCGCAAATGTGGGACTGGGACAATTGCACAGTATCTTGGCAGCCAAAGGATAGAAATTCAACTAACACAACAATAAGGGTTGTAATTAGAAGCCTGCGCACAGTTTTTAGCGACTATCGTAAGAAAAACGTGAAGCTACGATACATGCGTGGATTTGACATTGATGGATCCACGATACAGCGACCTAGAGAAGAAAAACATAGAGAGCCTACGAGCAACAAACCAAAGACATACGGTGAGGAGAGAATTCGATGGGCCTTCAGTCTTGATAGTAATCATACAATCTGGCAGTGGAAAGAAGAGGATTCGGCAATAGAAGCGAGCAAACTCTTTGAAATTTATTCAGGCATTCTAAAATCTATTGAAGAGTCTATAAATCCAGACGCTAATGAGATATTCAATGTAGTTGCTTACGATGATAATGAAATCGGAAAAGCGATTGTGCCTGTCATCTATCAACCTGCAATTGATTCATGGAAGAACTTTATCCGTGAAGTACACTGTCACGCACAGGATCATGGAAGGAAAATCGAGGTTTCACTACTTTTTAACAACGAAGAATTAAGGAAGCATAAAATCGCAAACAGGATTTATGAGTGGTTCAGAAGTTGGTTCTATGGTAGACTAATCGACGTCGAGACATTTCATATTCTATTGAATGACAGCAGTAATAATGCTGCAGAGCGCCTTGATTTCGAAAAGATTTACAGTGGCGAAAACGGCATACAGCAAGACTCTATTCATCTTGACAAGCGAGGCATTAATATCAAATATTACTTTGGTAACTTTAGGCATCCCATAATTTTCATAAATACATCGAACCATGCAATGGCTGAACATGATGCCAATCATGAACTGTGGAAATGGGAATACGTAGCATGGCAGGAGGATGGAGCAGTAGAATTTCATAGAAAATCGCGAAAAAAGATAGACGACAGCTTTAAGCCCAAATTGAGATTTTGGTAGTCAGAACATTTTCCGGCTAGGCAGAATTAGTGAATTGGACTAATCAATTAAAAGAAGAAATGAGATTGCAGACTAGACTATGTTATCCCTGACGAGGATATGGTCTTTATATATAGCTACTCTGCTTGTTTTTACTCTTTTGATTTATCCTTTGAGGAACATGCTTGAAGAAAGGATGAGCAGTGCTTGTTGAGGTTTCCTGACTGTTAACATCGGGATATTTTTCATCTAATGGCATATCTACGGCGCCTATCACTCGGGCCAACACATAGTCATCCCTGCTATCTGAAACATGTATGACATATACTAACGCACTCTCTTTGCCCTCGAATTTTCTTATCACTCTTCCTACCCTCTGGACTATCTGGTTCATATTAGACGTGGTGGCAAGAATTATTTCTATAGCTACTTCAGGCACGTCATAACCAATCTCAAGTGTATGGACAGAAAGCAATGGGTAGAACCTTTTTCCCCATTCAGAAAGTATCTTCTGTCTTCTAAATGATGGCATAGTGCTGTCGATTATCATTGCCTCTATGCCCTCAGACTTGAGCTCTTGTTTTAGTTTCCGAATTGATTCAAGCGTTTCACTGAAAACCATAACCTTTTGATTAGGATGTTTTATCTTTATCAGTTCAACAGCAGTAGCTAATTTGTTGTCGGCTGAAGCAAGAAGCGCTTTTCGCTTTCTTACGTTTGAAAACCAAGCCTTTGCCTGCCAGCTTGGAAACCCTCCTTGTCTTGCTAATTCAATCATTGCATTCGCATCATATCGTTTGAACCGAGCAGAGATAGATCTTATCTTCCCAGTATATTCTTCATAAGTTTTTTGCTCTGCCTCCGTCAGATACACTTTTACTGGATTGATAATTGGTTTTGCCAAGCGTCCGTCTTTGACCGCATCTTTTATAGGATATCGTCTAGCCAGCGGAAAGAGAGTCATGATCCTATCGTTCTTCGGATCGCGCTCATCAATAGTTGCTGTTAGAGCTAATAGATCCTTGTCGCCACCTGAGATAATTTCAAATATCTTGCTAAACGAGCGTGCAGTTGCACTTGCAAGGTGGACTTCATCAAGAATTACCATATTGGCATTTCTTACAAGGTCTAGGTTAGCTACTGCACTCTGATAACTGCTGATTGTTATCTCCCGAACATCCTTTTGCTCTCCAAAATATCTACCTATTTTTTCTCGGGATATTCCATATCTGACTAGCCGCCTATAGTTCTGATCAATTAGAACAATTCGAGGTACCAACATGAGGATCCTGAAGGGCCTTGCAGGTTTCATCTCCGCTGACCTTTTGGCACATTGATATGCAATCTCTGTCTTACCAGTACCGCTGCTGTAGATAATTGATCCTCTCTTTTGATTTGCAAGCCATGCTTCAACTGCCTTTAGCTGATCAGCCTTTAATTCAAATGGAAACCTGAGGTTTAAGATTGCAGGATAGCCACCACCATTCTCTACTCGCTTTTGCTCGGTCTCATGATCCGCACTGCTTTGTTCTTTTCCGCATAGAGTATAATCAGCAGACATCAATTGAAGAGCAGAGACCATGCAGATCTCTCGTCTTTGCCTAGGTCCCTCTAAGGTCATGGAATAAAGGCTAAGACTATAATGGTATATTAAGAAAGAAGGACCTTTGGGAGAGGGACTGCTATCCTAGAGTAAGTAATAGGTTACTTCCATCGGGTAATCTAATGCTCAGAAATGAGTTATGGTTGTAATTAATTTAAGCATCAACTCTTCTGGATAATGATCTAAGGTTTCATACTTTATATTGCGTTCTTCATTTTTTTCTTCCAGCTCTAATCTTGATATGTAATAATTAGTCCAAATGAAAAAGCAGTACCTAGCAGAAAGTTATCGCCAAAGGTTTTCCTATGGATATTGTGATCTTATCTGCTTCAAGGGGACAGGATTCTTCTTTATTTGTCGAGTTAACGTAAATTCTTCTCATGTCTACCCTCGAGTTTCTTTTTGTGCTCCTGTTGAACGTGGTGCAATCTGTCTTTCTCATGAACGAATTCTTTGCCACACTCTCTACATTTTACTATTGTATGATGATGGATGTGTCTTGCATGATCGATTAGATCTTCATGCTTTGAGAATTTTTCACCACATTGATCGCAAGTATTTTTTTCTTTATTATGAAGAATGCCCAAACTATTTCTCAATAGTCTTTAGTTGGTAGGTATTAAAAAGATTTTACTCTAGGTGTAACCAGCTCTCCTATCTACAACGTATTGTCTAGAATGACATTTGAAAGCTTATGGGGCCGAGGTGATCAGGAGCATGAGCAGTCTAGATGATATGAACTATAAATTTTGAGACTTTACATATTTTTCCTAGGACCGGAGATACGCCTCCAGTTATCATAGAATAATTATTTTTCTTCATCCCTATTTAGGCGTAGGTTGATGTTTGATTTTACTCCTATCTAAAAATCCTTCTGGTAACTGCAACCTATGTTGTGCTAAAAAATTCGTTCTAACTTCGCAGAATGACAAGTTGAATTGCGTTCTGATACTAACTTAAGGTGGGATTGGCGAGTTAGCATATATTTATGTTGGCAACCAGGCAGTCCAGTAGGAATAGACAAAGTACTATATTGAATTTCGGAGTCTCAATTGGAGAAATTTTTCAATTGAGAAAAAAGATCGCTTGATTGCTGCTTCCGCTCCACTTTTTGCACTCGCAAAGCTTTTGTATTTCAAGTAAATAACATAAAGGTATTACAAGATATACTAGCTTTATGAGGTAAAGTATATTCTTTTATAGGCGTATTAAGAATATTAAGAGATGAGGCAGAATAATAGAGTGTGTATCGAAGTAGAACAGCAGCATACGCTTCAGGAAGGAGGCTAGAAGGATAATTAGTAAACTTGGTAGCGACAATAAGAGCCCTGGCATAACGAATGTGGGTGCTCTATTAGCATCACCAGTTGGCGAAATTATGAGGTCAGATGTTGCTATCTTAGAGGCTGACATGACCGCCGATGATGGTATCCAAGCGATGCAGGAAAAAAATGCACGCAATGTACTTGTTTCTGTTAGGGGAGAGATCGTAGGTATTGTGAGCAAAACTGACATTCTGTTTAAGGTGACATCTCAGGGAAGAAATCCTTCTAAAATAAAATTGCGCGAAATCATGGCTAGTCCAGTATTGGCAGTCAACCCCCAGACAACTATTAGAGAAGCACTTGCCATAATGGATAGGAAGAAGGTACGACAGCTCATGGTTCATGCATACGCCGCAGTATTAGGAATGATCAACAGAGAAGACATCTCCGAGCGAGTAGAACAGATTTCAATATCACTTGAGGATGCTGCCTTATCTGGGACACCAGCATGCATTATCGATACAAAGACTATAACTTACACAAAGGATACAAGCAAAGCAAAATATCAATGCCCATATTGTGGATCACCATTTGATGACAAGGAAGCATTATCAAAGCATATTGATAGACTCCACGAAGAAACAGGAGTGTTAGAGGGAGACTATAGGAAGATAGTACACTAAGCCCCTTTGTGGGAGATTGACTTCTACACAGAATCCATTAAAGAGAACTTCTATTTGGCGTTCTGGGAACCACTAGAGTTCTGCATGTGATTGTTTTCATTTGAAGATGCGTGGGATTTCAGCAGAAAGCATTCAGGAAATAACCAATAACTAATCTCAACTACTCATCAACCTAAGAGTCTTGTATTGTGATTAAACGCACACGTCTTTAATCATCATAATGAGCCCTATAGGAGTTTGCTCGCCTCTTTCTCTTTTACAATGGTAGGATTGGCAAGATTGCCTTTAACTTCGAATATTGTTGTGGGTTTATTAAGTCGTTTTAAGGTTCACTGCTAATGGCTATGATTATCAAGTGACCAGCCTTCGCATTGTTGACAGCATCCAAGAACTTATTGATATTTGTAATAGGGTTTTCCTTCATTAGCTCGATATGTTATGTCCCACATATCGAGGCAGGACAAAGAAATACCAGAATGAGAAGTTGGTTAAAGTTGGTCCTGAGTTTCAAAGATAAACTTTGCAACTGCCTTGTTATTGTTGTCCTTTGTATTCTTTGGCGATAAAGTCACATCTCCTTTCTTTAGTGGAACTACCGTCTTCTTGCAGTTCTTGAACTCATTCCCCTCAATTACGGTATCTATAGCCTGCGCGTATTCGGCGTGGCTTGACCCTTCCTTGCCTGATGGTTTGTTGTAATCGTCCCAGTTAGGGTCTTTATCCGCTTTGCCCCATCTCACAGTAATAGGACTCAGGTCCTCGTCTGTACCGGAGTTGTCTTCAAAGCAGTTGTATCCAACATAGTTGCCGTATCCATGTATTCTCACACCATTAGTCCCTTTGAAATAGTTATGACGGATGTTCGTAAGTCCACCATGTCTCACACATACATTAGATTCGTTGTTGATGAAGAAGTTGTCTTCTATGATGTTGTTACATGATTTAATGGAGATACACTCGGGGTCGGACTTTAAGTTGCGGAAGATGTTGTTCTTGACGATGCATTCAAAGATACAGCCCGAGAACTGCGAGTTACCCAGTCTGAGAGGTTCGCCTCCATTGCTCTCCTTGAAGGAAAAGTCCTCAAAGATACAGTATTGGACTGTGACTTTCTTTGTCTTTGCTCCCGTAATGTTGAGCCCCTGACCTTTTGTAGTCTTCTTTCGGAACTTGCAGTACTGGATTGTAACTTCCTCACAATCGGTAACGGCGAGTTGATTCTCTCAGTCCTCGTTAGCTGTAAAATAAAAAGCCTCTATTTTTATCTTTTTCTCTTTGCTGAAGC
>JBJMEA010000096.1:0-12869 GCA_045809625.1 Nitrososphaera sp.
TCCTGTCCAAATGTAGCCAGTCGCAAGATTAGATCATAGCTGTTCGCGTTGGCAGGAGTAAAGAAACGCATTGTCTGAGCATGACCCTCATGAACTAGCATTATCAATCTTGTTAGTTCTCCCTCCTTTTATGTATTGAAAACTTACAGATTTGGCGCTAATACTTATTTATCAATTGTTATAGCTAGTCGACTAACTACAACCCCTCTCCTAAAGGTGCTAGGCTAGTTAAATCCATCCATCCTACGTTGATTTTATTAGATGTATATGATATATGGTGATAGTTACTCTCCGACAAATAATAGATGAGAGAATATCTTTCCTAATAGAGCAAATTAACCCTGCTAACAAGCCTCAGGTAAACAAAACATTTCAGCTTCAGATAGACGCTATCAGGTTTGCTTCTAACGACTTGGAAAAGGTTGAACCCCTCATTGTGCAAAAGAAGGCTCAATTAAAAAGAGCAATGACGTCCATGAATCAGAGAAGCTGTTTGCAGAGCTTGATGGTTTGGAATGGCTACAACGGCAAATATTGAGATACTTTTGAAGGGAAAGAAGAAACAGGGCGATATAGCTCGCTGTAGTGTATGCGGCAAGAAACTCAAATCATTCTTGAAAAAACAAAGCGATAATCCGCTTGCATGCTGGCAGTGTTTGATAGTTAATGCGGGGGATTCCTAATTTTGTCAGGTCTTCGCTTATGTTCTTTACCTTTACCTTTACCTTTCTTGTTGCCAGCAGTACTACTCTTATTATCTAGATTTTTTAATTCTTGGTCGTAGCGTGCAATTTGCCTCTTTGTAGCGGCTAGCATCTTCAATGCTATCCTCCTAACTGCAGAATCGTTGAATTGATAATGATTAACAATCTCTTGTATTTTTCTATAATTAGATTCTGAGTCATCCCTTGCGTCGAGTATCAATTGTCGATAAGCTTGTGTATAGACCTGTAAAGAAAGCTCTTTACACAGTGAAGGGACTTTTGTTCATAGAAGGCAACCAATCAGAAGTCTGCGAATTTGAACTTAGAGCAAGGCAATAGTGATTAAAGGACGAAATATTCTGCTTCTGGATGATGTACCACCATTGCTGCAGTTGACTGATCTGGAACTATTTGTCCTGATTCTGTGAGCGTTATTCCAGATATTTCAGGCTTTAATATCTGCCATACGAGATGATGCTGAGAGATATCAGGACAGCTTGGATAACCCCAACTGTAACGAAGCCCGCGATTTTCTCCTATTTTTAGTTCATCCCGAATTCTTGCATTGATCAACTCAGCCATCGCCTCAGCTGTTTCAACTGCAAGACCATGAAGATAGTAGGCGTCTGCGTATCTATCTTGCTTATTCCACAAGTCGATTATTTCCGTAACTTTGTTACCGACAGTCACTACTTGCAACGCAACAATATCATTAGTGCCGAAGTAATCTGCGAGGCAAAGATGCTTCTCTTTTGAAGAACGGGGAAATTCAAATACGACGGGCTCATCCCACGGTATATCAATTGCCAGCCTGCCCGTGCCACCTTGCCCTAATGTCAGATTTTGGCACTTGTAGAATCCATATACTGCGCTCGGTTCAAACAATTTTCCATGTAGCACTTGATCTGTCCACATTCTGAACAATTGCTCAGGGTCCTGAGTGCTTGCCCCCTTACCTCTCATCCCCCACTGCAATACAAAGAGAGATTTCTTGTTAATGTATTTCCATACCTCGTTTAGCTCAATCTGACATGGTCCAAGTCTAACAGGCTGGTTAAGATGAGGCGGCTTCGGTGGCTCTACTGGCTTAATACCGCTGTAAGGAAGCCGTGATTGTTCTATTCCACTAGCAAGCTGGATTCGTTCATCCCATTTCTCCAATTTTTGCTTCCATTCATTGACAAAGCGGTCACGATCGGGAGACACAAGTCTGTTCATAACTTTTAACCCATCGAACGCAGTTTTGCAATAAAATACACCAGGTGAGTAGATGCCATCCTCCTTTGCAATTCTGTTGATATAGTTAGTGTTAATTGCTGCCCCACCACAAAGCACTGGTATACTCATACCATTCTGCCTTGCGTGCTCGACAAAGTATTGCATCTGTTTTGACGTCGATACTAGTAGTGCTGAAAGTCCTACTGCATCTGCATTGACTTCTTTTATTTTTTCTAAGATTTTCTGCAATGGTACTTGCTTGCCAAGGTCATAGACTGTAAAGCCGTTGTTAACAAGGATTGTTTTTACTAAATTCTTTCCAATATCGTGTACATCACCATATACCGTACATATTACAAGTCTGCCCTTGCTAACCCCCTCTTGCTTTATCAAATATTTCTCCAACTCAGCAACGGCTGCTTTCATACACTCAGCAGACTTTAACACAAACGGCAAGATTAGCTCACCAGCACCAAATTTGTCGCCCACCTCTTTCATTGCTGGCAGCAGCACCTCGTTGAGTGTAGCCACCGCCGCTTCATGTGCAGCCTCTTTTGATGAAGCATTTAGCACAGGGAGCCCTCCATCCTGTATGAGGCTGTTGTTATCATTAAGACGATCAGCTATTGCCTGTACTACATCATCCTCGATACCCTCTTTGAGTCTGTTGACAATTCGGAAGTGACAGCGTTTGGATGCTTCCCAGCTGGGATCTACTTCCATTCTCTTAGCCGAGCCGTCTGCTGTTATTGCCTTGGCCCCTTCAAAGTATGATATGAGATCGGCTAGAGCATTTTGATGCCTGTTGAAAATTAGATCCTCCGCAAGCTTCTTCTGCTGCTGATCAATCTCCGGATAAGGAATGATATCGCGTGCATTGATTATAACAGCATCAAGTCCAGCGTGCAGAGCATGGTATAAAAATATTGAATTAATTATTTTTCTTGCGTTTGACGAAACGCCAAAACTCACATTGCTCAAACCTAATACAGTAAAACACTCAGGAAATTTTGCTTTCACAAGTCTGATACCTTCCAATGTATGTTTGGCTGCGTCAGCTAGTTCTGGGTCTCCAGTCACAATTGTAAATGTGAGCACATCAAAAATGAATTGCCAAGGTTTTAAACCATACTGCTTTGTTCCGATTTCATACATGAGCTCTGCGACTTCGAGTTTTTCTCGAGGCGTCTTTGCCATTCCTTTTGGACCTATACATAGGGCCACAGCTGGAACACCGTACTTAGCCATCAGCGGCGCAAGTTGATGAAATCTATCACCGTTCCCCTCCAAGTTTATCGAATTGATTATGGGTCGGCCAGGGATTTGTCTAATTGCAGCTTCTATCACTTTGGGGTCTGTTGAATCAATAACCAATGGGGCTTCTATCTCTAAACTAAGGCTTTTGACAAGCTTGACCATGAACTCCTTCTCGTCTGATCTCTCCGTAGTGGCAATGCACACATCAAGGCAATGGGCTCCATCCTCTACTTGATTTCTGGCAAGGTCAATTAAGCCCTCAAAATTGTTTGCAAGCACTAGCTCCTTGGCCTTCCTAGAACCTTGTGTGTTGATGCGTTCCCCAATTATCAAAGGGGGTGGATACTGTCGTAGTTCAATAGCTTTTAGAGCCGAACTTATCCTTGGAATCAAGGTGACCTTTTACTTATTTATCAGCCATTATATTTGCTATTCACAACCGTACAGGTAAATCCCATATAGAAATATCCATCTTACCTGTTTTATAATAAAAATCCAAGTAAGAACCATGGCGACGATTCAGCAATTTAAATTGAAGAGTAAAGGCTCTAGTAACTTCATAGACATGGTGTACATGATTATAAGGAGCAGGAGCGGAAAGGTAACAAGCAAAGATCTCGATCAGATGATCGGGAACAAGCAAGATGTCAGGCTTGCAATCACTCGATTGACAGTTCAAGGTAGGATCAAAAGGGTTAGGGGCTTTGGAAAGATGGGAATTGAGTATTTCTATAAAGATGTTATGCATCAAACGCAAAAAACTGACCGGACTAAACAAAGTACTAGTACTTGTTCTTATAATTAATATCTAAAGCTCTCCTTAGTGTTGAGATATGTTGTGGGTTGGTACCGCAGCACCCACCCACCATTCTTATATGATCATATTGTTTGACAAAGTTTTCAAGCGCTTCTGCAATATCTCTTGGTGTCATCTTGTATATTGCACGGCCTCCCTCATTTTGTGGCATTCCAGCATTTGGCATAACCAGTATTGGTAGATCTTGCTCACTCAACCATCTTACGTTTGGTGCCATTTCATAAGGGCCGGTAGAACAATTGAGACCGAATACATCAATGTTCATGTTACTGACAGTAGTGTAAGCTGCTTGAATGTTGGTTCCAAGCAGCATTTTCCCATATTGATCCAGTGTGACATTGGCAATTATTGGTACTTTACGGGCTAACTTTTCCATCGCCATATGACATGCCTCGATTGCGAGCTTGACCTCAAGTATGTCCTGACTTGTTTCAATTAACAAAGCGTCAACTCCTCCTAGAATGAGACCTTCAGCTTGCAACACGAATGCCTCTTTTATATCCTCAAGGGATATTTCTCCCAGCGTAGGGTCATTTGAGCTTGGTAAGTATCCACTGGGACCCATCGAGCCAATTACATATCGTGGTTTGTCGTTGAACTCAGCGGTTACCTCTTTAGCAAGTATAACCGCTTTCGTGTTAAATTCAATTGTCTTATCTCCGTATCCATACTCTGCAAGTTTGAACTTATTGGAGCCAAATGTATTTGTCTCGATGCAATCGGCTCCTGCTTCGAGATAGCTTCTATGAATCTGCTTTATCCAGTCCGGTTGCGACAAATTGAGACCGTCATTAAATCCCTCTTTGCCATCCGGAAAATCCTCTGCCTTGGGATTTAGTCGTTGAATCTCAGTTCCCATGGCACCATCGAATAGCAATACCCTCTTTTTTGCTGCCTCCAGGAACGATTCTTGCAAATACTTGGATTCTTTTAGATGTGCTGGAGTTTAAAACCTTTGTAAATTCATATGTTGATAGCATCCTTCATGCTAGCTAACTCGCACAAAAAAGTAGAGTTACCCGCCAAACGTATCTTATACTATGGATTTTGTGCAGTAAATGTTTATTCAGAAGTCCGACCTAGGGAACATATATTCCGTGAGCGTTTGACATATACTAACAAATATCCCACAATATATACTCGAAATTATAAATCACTCTCGATGCACTCGGTAGTCTACTTAAAATAAAATTCTTAACACACTAAGAAAAACTGCGTTTCTTAATCCATGGGCCAATCTACTCGCTTTATACTTCAGGGGGTAAATGAGTTGTGGCAGGTATTGCAGAAAGTATAATAATGAATTCCTATCTGAGACGAGGATAAAGTCGCTTGTTGTTTTGCCTTAAATCCTGTCAATCATATTAAGAAAACCAAGCATTGTGAGAACTTACTAATAGATTATATGAAAGTCTGAAGGTAAGTAAATGCTGTATTCCAGATGCTATCTATTAAGGTGTGACCCGGGATAGAGTACGGGGGAATGGCACCGTATCCTTGATATCACCAACATTTGTTATCCATCGCATTAAGCGCTCAATGCCAAGTCCAAATCCACCATGCGGTACAGAACCATACTTCCGTAAGTCAAGATACCAGTCATACGCAGCAGGGTCTAGTCCCTCATTCTTGATGCGTTCAGTAATTGAAAGAATGTTGTCTTCTCTTAAACCGCCACTTGTTATTTCGCCAAAGCCCCTTGGCGCTAGCATATCTGCAGCAAGGCCACTACCCTTAGCGTTGGGATTCTCCTTTACATAAAAGGGCTTAATTGCAAGTGGGTATCCTACCACAAATATTGGCTTAATCTCATCTTTAGTTAGTTCCCGTTCAGATTCTATATTAAGATCATCACCAAATTGAATCTCTCGCCTGTTTCCATCCTCTTGGGTGATCATTATCCCTTCGGACTTTATTTTTTCAATTGCCTTTTCATAAGATAGCTTCTCAAAAGGTGGTTCAATTGATTTCAGTTCCGATATATCGCGCCTTAAGTACGTCAGCTCATCTACCCTCACTCTTACCGTATTCTGGATCACGTATGAAACAAGCTGTTCCTGCACTTCCAAGAGGTCTTCAAGAGTGACCCATGGAGCCTCAGCCTCCAAGTGGGAAAACTCTGAAAGATGCCGAACAGTTCGAGACCTTTCCGCACGAAACGAAGGAGTAAGGCTCCATACTGGTCCAAGTGAAAAAACCATAGCTTCCAGGTATAACTGCGCACTCTGTGAAAGGTAGGCTTCTTCATCAAAATATTTTAGCTTAAAAAGTGTCGAGCCTCCTTCTACGGCACCTTTGACAATGATCGGTGCGGTTACCTCCATCCAGCCACTTTCTACAAACCAAAGCCGAGCATACTCAAGTACAGTTGATCTTATTTTCGCAATTGCAATCATCTTGCGTGTGCGCATCGCTAAATGCCGCTTGTCAAGCAACAATTCTTCACTTTGATATTCACCTATAGGGTAATCAGCGGCTGCAACATTGTATATTTTGAGAGTCTTTCCCTTTATCTCGTATCCGCCCTCAGGAGCCCTTGGGTCAGGGCTTACTATTCCTGTAACCTCAATTGAAGACTCTATGGTAAGGGGGGCTGCCTTTTCAACAGGGAATATGCATTGGATCACACCTCCCCTGTCGTCACGTATTAGCACAAACGCATTCTCTTTTTGCTTCCTCAGGCGGTATACCCAGCCTCTGATCGTAACTTCTTTCCCCAGATAGTCTGACGACTTGACCTCATTTGCCCTGACGGTCATTGAGGTAACGTTTCTTTGCTAATTCTTAAGTTTATCATTAAAAAGGATCAAGGAGCAAAACTGCATAGTCTGACAGTATTGTTTTGTTCTCACTACTATACTTACAATGCGCATGAATGCTGGAAAGAAATGTAAATTACAATGTCCGAAATGATGCAGGTCATGGTTCTCTTAGATCTTGCACCGATAGAGACTCATCCACTTAAACTTTCATCAATTGAGAAGCCAACTATAAGCGGAAGAACAGAACTGCCCCTTGAAATTGAGGCATGCGATATATACAGATCAAACCTGCATCTTACTGAAGGCGATTGGAAAAAGTATGGTTTGCCTTCAAGCTTGCCACTAGTACCAGGTCACGAAATCGTGGGTACTGTCAGAAAGACTGGAGAAATAGTATGGAAGGTCAAAGTGGGAGACAGAGTTGGCATCCAGCCACTTTTTAGCTCCTGTTTGCAGTGCGAATATTGTACATCAGGACGAGAGAACCTATGTGTGCTCGCTGAGATAATGGAGGGGAGACGCTGCATGGAAGCTATGCTGATTACATCTCTGCTTTGGAGGAATTTGTGACTCCCGTCCCAGACAGCATTGACTCTGCATATGCCGTTCCACTATTCTGCCTTGGAATAAGTGCATACAAGGCAGTTAATGCAAGCAAGCTTGCAATCGGCAAGACTGTAGGTAGTTTTGGAATAGGAGGCGTAGGCCATTTAGCGATCAAGATTCATGGTGCCAGGGTAGTAGCGACTTCTAGGGCGAGAAAACACATCGACTTATCAAAAAACTAGATGCGGATAATGTCATTGTATACCAAGAAGATGATGAGCAATTCTTGAACAACCTCAGACAAGAGGAGGGTCTGCTTGACTCTGCAATTGTGTTTGCCCGCCTGATAGGGTGATAAATACTGCCATCAGTTCAGTTAAGCGAGGATGCATGTTGTTCTTGGAGTACGTAGCAATGTGACTGACTTTCCTACGTTTGAAGAAAAAAATAGTAAAGGGTAGCAATATTGGCACTCAAGCAGATATGGTAGATTTAGTCAAAATGGCAAGTGAGGAGGACTTACGAGTTATCATAGAAACGCACAGGCTTCAAGAGGCTAATGAAGCATTATAAAAACTCAAAAACTTCAAAGTAGAGACTAGTGCGGTTCTTATAAAATAGATAGAATACATATTGTAAAGGCGATAAGATACGTATACTTTTACATACTTGCGCTTTCAATGTAATCTTTGCATGTAAACAACCTAGTGTTTCTTGTGCATTATTTGTTCTAACCACAACAATGTTGTCCAGTGTTCCTTTACCCTTATTTGAAGGCAAGGGTACTTCCTCAAAGCCCAATAGTATGCTTTCTTTGCAAGATCATCAGCTTCCCTATTATCATCACGCTTTACCCATTCAAACCTTATAGTATCACGAGCAAACTTTGACCGTAACATTATAGCTCTGTCATACAAGGGATTGATTCTTGCACCTTTTGGACTGTAATCATCGCTCTTTAGCTTTCTCGTTATTAGTTGACTATCACCTCTTACAATTATTTGATAGTCATGATTACAATTACCATAGCCATTCTCTATCAACCATTCCATCGCCCTTATTGCACTATCGTATTCAGCAGTATTACTATTAGCTTCGGGGGAAAAGGGCTTTACTGAGTCAACTAAGCCAAATTCTCTATATGACACTTCAGTATTTTCATTTTTTACTACAAAACCATAACACGGTATACCTGCAGGATTTGTTGGTTCACATAAACCATCGAAGTTGACTAATAACTTTTTCCTCGCTGTCATTGTATTCTCATCTACCCCAATAATCATTCCTTCTTTAATTCTCACCGTCTACTGAAGCACATTGCATAAATATCTAGCCCAAATTAAATGTAAATTTTCAAAAGCTCACCGCTAGGTAATGTGGTGAATAGCAGTTCGGGAGAATTGTAACAGCAGGTGCAGAAACAAACAAAGAGACCATATATAACATTTTTTGAATTGTGGTTTACTGTTCTAAATAGATTCATTGGATGTTGATTCTGCAAATTTCAAAATCTGATCAAAATAATAAGTACTACCACACGTACATCTGCTATCTACCTCGCTTTCTCTTCTGTCTTGTGTCATAAATTACAGTATCTCCAATTTTGCGATAAACTAGTATGCCTTGTAACTCTTTTCCACAACCACAAGTAAGCATTTTAATGTCATGAATATTTCGATAGCTACAATTACTGCAATGAAATGAGTAAAGTTCTATGACCTCTCCTTGTTTTCTTTTGCTAAAGTCACTTCCAAGATCTCTTTTTAGTTTATCGTAAACATCGTCTATGTGCGACAGTATAAATCTACCACTAAAGTCTTAGTTATGGTTCCTTATCACCTTTGGTTCTAGCAATATTAAGTTTCAATTGTGATTTTGGCAAGCTTAACATCGTTGCATTGTCTTTTCATAAGGTCACCTCTTTTTATTTGACTTATAGAGCATTCCCGGAGGCGAAAAATTAAGATTCATCAGTAATAGCCACCCAATTAGCCGTGAGTAAACTAAGTGAACTATCATGCACCATTTAAATTCATAGTGTCCTCACTCTTTTCAATGAAAACCCCATTTACAGTAGCAGTAGTAGCTGCAGCCTTTGCACTCATGATCAGCCTACATTACGAATTCATGACACAAGCAGGGCCAAATTTCGCCTTCTGAGCAAAGTTCTTGATTCTGGAATCAAAGTTTTCACTGCAACAATTCCGCTGAAAATCGGTAGATGCTCCAAGAGTCCCTCACCTTCGTGTCTGCAGAAGGTATACAACAATATTTTTTCTTATTTGTAATGTAATACGTGGAAGCACCTAACACCGATAATAATTTAGCAGCACCGAATAGTAATAGAAAAAAGAAGAACCCGGGATGCGTAGATATGGATTGTTAAGAGCAGAGACCACAAAGCAAAAAATAGCCTTCGATTCATGATATTTGCTGCCATGAAATGTGCATGTTGTGGAGGAGATATGCTACTCGAGAAAGATATTGGCAACTCGCTACTATACAAATGTGCTGAATGCGGCTTAAGTGACAGCAGAGTAAAGAAGAAGAAGGCTGAAGAAAAGGTAAGCAGTTCCTAGGAGACAGCGAACCAGAAAAATGTGGTGAGCAACTCTAACTTCAATTAGGAGACAGAAATTATTTTTTGCAGATATGCACCTTGATAAAATTTGTGCAAACAAAGCTGTCCTTTCTTGATTGTTAAACAATCCCTCATCATCGTGTTCTTGAAAGGCATTAAAATATTGAAGTTAATAAACATCAATAGATAATAGATGCGTTATGAGTGGATAGAGGGCGTATGTTTGCTTAACCTAAACATTATCCTTCATCTTGATAGATCTTGGTGGAAAGGATATTGCATATAATCTGATGTCGAAAGTAATCTGTGGCCACAGACTGATAATACAACATTAAGCAGTATCATGTATGTGATTATTAATTGTAAACCCTTAGCTGCTTCAACCATGTTATATGTAACAAAATTGCGTTAAACAAACAGAAAACTCAACTAAATATAAAATTGTTGGTTGCATTCGATTAAAAAATTTTAATTTATCCTATGAAGACTGGAAATTGAAATCCCATAAAAAACGTTTAATCATCAAAAGAAAACCCTGCAGTAGTCTGCTTCTCTAGGGCCCTGCACAGGTCAAACATATTGATGACTGGTCTTCATTGTTATGTCGGCGGAAACTTGCCAATCTTCTATTACACATTGAACACCTATTTCGATTTCTTGTGCGACTGTTATGAGTTCTAATTCTGAGTCTCTTGCCACAGCAAAAACAGTGATTTTTCTCATCGGACCGGAAGAAGATAGCACATTTTGGACAGTATTTCAATCCCAGATCATATAGACTGCCATTATGCGCCCGAACAGCTACTCTTTCACAAAGATTTCTGCAGGGAGCCAAACCAAATGATCGGAGGATATGCCAGCGATGAATAATAAAAGGTAGCTCGCACCATCTAGGGAGGGAGGGGCGAGAAGTGGAATATGATGAGGAGGAGGTGGATGATGTGGTTATGCCTAACGCATCTTTGAGAGGGATGAATACTCGAATATGCGAGCTAGCAGAAAGACTAAGGGATAATGTCAGAGAGCATAAGGTCAATAGATCACAGGTCGCAGATAATATCTCTTGACATAAATATTTCAATTGAATGTAAACAATGAGATTCAGGCGGAGACAGAAAGGTTTGCTTGTTGTTTAGGAGTTGACTATAATATTGTCACCATTGCTCAATCTCTTCCTATACGGTTCATTATCTGTATTGTAAAAGTTCCTTTGAACTGTCCCCTGATCATTTGTTTCCCTCACTTCTACTGTTCCAGAATAAACAATTTGTACTAGATTGCCTGTTTCTGAGCCTCCTTCTGCTATTGAGGCATTATCAAAATCCCGATCCATTATTATTATGCTTGAATTTCTCCTCAAAATAAAGTCGCTGGATGTTATATTGGAAAATAGGATATTCTCTAAAATGTTATCATAACTTCTTGTTGCGTTAATGCCATTAGGACACCTCCTTATAGTATTGTTATAGACCATATTATCCATTGTCAAGCCATCATCGGGTTCTGAGGGATTAAACAAGAGTACTCCTTCTGAAGTTGCATCTTCAATAGTGTTGTTGTAAATTTGGTTGTTTGGTGATTCTGACACTATTATTCCACTAGTTGCATTATCAACGTGATTATTTTTTGCTATTGAATCAGACATGTTTCTTGAGAAGAATATGCCAGCTCTTATGTTGTCTTCAACATTGTTCCCATCAATGAGGATATTGGTACAGTTAACTGAGCAGATTATTCCTATGTTATTGTTATGAACCCAATTATTTGTAATATTCATGTCATGACTTCCACTGTGAGGATCGACAGCATAGTTTATGTTATGATGATATTCATTTCCATCAATTGTGATATCGTAAGCGCCCGTAGAATAAAATGCTCTCCACATATGATGGAACTTACTGCCTCTTATCTCCATATCGTGAGTTGGTCCGTATCCAAAACGGTAAGTGCCCTCTCCATGAAGATCAAACCCTCTTCGCCCTAGTTCATTATAGCCCAGATATGCAAATTCTGAATTTATTATTCTAGAGCCACTGCTTGCATCAAATTGAACATATCCGCGGACCACAGAACCACGCCTATCCTGAGGTATGACCTCATTAGAAGAAGTGTTCCAAGATGTTATTTTTACGCCGTCTACAAGTATTTTACCATGAACTATTATTCCATTGGCATCAGCAAGCTTCAGGTATTGGAGACCCCCATCTGACGTCATTTCAAAACTTGCATCATTAGATACCCTCAAGTTAGCTTTTAGAAGATACTCTCCGTCTCCCGCGAGCTTTTCTATCACGGATTGAATAGGTAGCGTGGTTATAAGATCTCCAAAAGTTGCGCGGTCGCAGTCTACAGTAATGGTATTTTCTGTTGCTTCGTAGTGTATACATTGCAGTCCTACTTCATTGTCAAGGAAAGGAAGTTGTTGGTAAGACAGAGCGGTGCTAGAGAAAAAGAGAATGGACAATGCTACGGTTAGAAAACATAGTCTGGAAAGAATCATCATAATATTGCTTCTCCTTACTCCCTGTATAAAAATTATAAATTCATGCAAATCCGCTGTTCATTATATAATAAAAAGCTAAATCGTTTCTCGAGACTATTATTGTATCAACTTTACTTACGCTCTTGACTGTCGACATCTATCAACAAAGTACAGTGTGAGTAGTATACAACTCTTTTGGATTTATCAGAATCGCAAACTTGCCAATATATAATAATACTTAGCCAATACTGGCGCATTTGCTAATAGCGTGAGGTTTATTGGATACTATTCAAGCAAGCTAGGGAAACGTGCATGACCATGTCAGAATAGAGAAATAAACCCGTATACCTAACGGTTTAGGTTATCTGTATATTCACTCCCCCTCTTTTCTTGCTATCTTACTATGTTTCAATTAAGCATTTCAATTTGCCAAATCTGTCAGTTATCACTCATATAGCCTACAGAGCCTCCAATAGATTAAGTTAATAACTTTCTCAACCTT
>JBJMEA010000097.1:0-11048 GCA_045809625.1 Nitrososphaera sp.
TATGGTGCCAATGCTACAAGAATTGATGTGTTGTGGAATATAGATATGTCTGGCATCCCAATCTTTGGAAAAGGTTTTGCAAAAGATGGTATCCTGAGAACAACACAAGAGGCCTTGGGTAATATAGAAGCAGAGGTCTACTAGGATAGTCCTGACAAACTATTTCTTTTTCTTTTATTCCTTATTTAGAGAGTTGTGACCATCCTCGTATCATTATGATACCACTATTAATTCTCATCAAATGCTATTACGGCCCTCTCTTTGTTAACCAATAAGAAGATATTTTAATTGAATCCGTCAATCATTCTGGTTGTATCTGGTTTTATCTAGTACCTGATTGTCGCTGCGCATATTGCTCATCAGACTTCAACAGCTCAACAAAGCACTATAGGGTTGTTACTGGTATTTTGACAATATTTTTTTACAAACTCAAATATGCCTAATAGCTTTTCCTCAGAAAAGATAACTGGCACCGCGCTGCCTATTTTTCATATCTCACCAACGCTTCAACAAACATAATTCGAAATCTGATTTTGAATTCGCAGTCGGATTCTATCAGTCTCCTGCAATGACGCAGTCAAGAAGGCCTAGTGTAAAATTTCCTAATGTTACGAATCTACTTGGTGAGCGATCCAACACACGTTGGCAGTATGAGATGTTCTTCTGATATAGTATTTAATTGTGCCCTACAATGTCATAGAACTCTCAAATAACAGAACAATTTACTCCAAACAATAGCTGGTTAGATCACTATGAAAAGATTATCTACTTGAGGCCATTCCCGCTGGCAAATATATCTTGTATGAGATACTGGCTTAGAATAGAGAAAATAATAATTGATTGATTGTCTGTATTTCTTGCAGAAACCCTTTGGGATCAGAAGCATCTTCACCTGCCAAAGACCTGTTTTCGGCACAATCAAAGGAATATGCAAGTTCAAGACCTACGTATCCCTCGACATTAATCAAGTTTATTGTTGACCTGGTTGACGAAAAGAACTTGGCGTGGGATTGTGCAACAGGAAATGGACAGGCTGCTGTAGTACTCGCAGATTATTTCAAGCAAGTAGTTGCCAGCGATATCAGTGCAAGACAGTTAGAAAATGCACAGCAAAAAAGTAATATCACATATCGAATCTTTCGTGCAGAAGACACACCGCTTGAAGACAATAGTGTAGACCTTATTACTATTGCTCAGGCACTTCATTGGTTTGATTTTGATAGCTTTTACAGTGAAGCAAGACGAGTTTTGAGAAAGAGAAAAGATGGTCAAACTGGTGGTAGTCGTCGCCGTGGTGTAGGAGGAGGTGGTATTATAGCCGCCTGGGCATACGGTCTTCACACAGTTTCCCCTGATGTCGACAAAGTTACGCACTATTTGTATGAAGATATCTTGGGTGATAAATACTGGCCTGCAGAGAGAAAGTATGTTGAGGACAGATACGAAACAATACCCTTTCCCTTTGAGCAGATTGCAGCTCCAGAATTTCAAATACAGCTGAGCTGGAACCTATCTGAACTGATCAATTACTTTCGAAGTTGGTCTAGCACCCAAAAGTTTATCGAGAAAAACAAGCATGATCCAGTCAGCGAAATCTACGAGAGCCTCGAGTGTGCATGGGGAGGAAAGAACAAAGTCAATGAGAAAAGAAAGGTAGCGTGGCCACTTTACCTCAAACTCGGAAGGATCTAGGACGCAAAGACTAATTCTTCAAAGAAAAGCCTCAAGCTGGTTCTCTGAAGAACTCTAATGCACAAGAGATTGTTTGGATATTGATGACCTTTCTTATGGGTGTGGTGTCATTCTGCTTGAATTTAAATGGAATTTGCGATCTTTCGCTCAATAGCAGGCAATGTATTATCAATCCATTTGAACAACCGTTTGGCATAATCCGTTGCATTTTCCTTTGGTGTAGGATTTGCCTCAGGCGACTCAATTATTTCCAATTTCAATTCTGATGGAACACATGCGATCATACATTTCATATACAAAGCTGCGTGGGTGTAATGCTTGTTCAGTATAGCAGTAAAGATTGCCTGTCTATACTCACTTATCGTTTTCCTACTGCTCTCTTTATCATCATTTTGCACAACCTATATTATCAAACTAACAGATATTAGAGGAACACTAGGATTATGTGCAGGAGAGCCAGCTGGACCTTTAAGCGGTACGACCTCAAAAAGCAGATGATTAGTTAGTTTTAATAAATGAAATAGATCTATTAAGGTTCTGCAATCTGATCTCACATGGATAAAATGCAAACCTCCAAAATTGAAAACAATGCAATTAGAGGACATAATGTGAGTGCCCTAACAGATTTGATCAAATGGTTTTACCTGCGTTAATAATAGTATAACTAAATCATCATTTTTGCGAACTATTGTTTACATCAAAAAAGTTGTTTAGTACGCCATATATGTACGAATAGCAATAGTATTTGTGGACCTCAGCAATAACTGACTAGTTAGTGGCATTATGGGTGTTTATATGTCTGAATTTCCATAACTATTCTTGTTTCTTGGCAACTTTTGAGAGGAAAACGGAAGTACTCTATGGTGCAGATAATGCCTTGCAAAGGGGAGTTTATTTTATGTCCAATGTAAAAAAGAAAATGGATATTTACTTTGATAATAGAGCACCATCAATTGTCATCAACGTAGATGAATACCTTAACGGTTATAGAGATATAAAGAGACGTGACGGAAAAATCAGGCTTCTCACTGAAATTACAAGTGAGAATATCGAATACTGCAAACAGCTTATGAATATGGTAGATGAACTTCGACATCTGGATGGAATTAAAGGTGGCCTTGCAGTGAGCGAATCTGAGTTTATGGCCACTACTGTGCTAGAAGAATCTACTCCTCTGACGCAGGTAGTCTACAGTAACGTCAAAGAAATGGTAGAACAGGGGCAATACATCTTTGATTCCTTATGGGCTAGCCCTGCAGCAGTACCTGCAAAGCAGAGATTAAAGGAAATAGAGCAGGGCGTTATTAGGGAAATCATAGAGACCATAAGAGATCCTGCCGACACTCAAAAACGTGCTATTGATCTCCTTAGACTTGCTCCAAACGAAATTTTGGTAATACTTGCGACTGCCAAAGCATTCCATATATAGGAGCATCTAGGGCTAAACAAGTTACTAATTGATGCTGCCCGAGAACGGGGCGCAAGAATCAGGCTCCTGGTTGGCAGAGACAGTTTGGTATCGACAGAAATAGAGAAATTGCGAAGAAATTGGGAAATGATGGATATTCAACCTTTCGAAACAGCTCTGCAAACAATGCTCTTGGTTATTGTAGTTGACAATGCATTATCTCTTGTCATAGAACTAAAAGATGAAGTGGAAGAAAAAGAAAAAGAAGGTTTACATGAAGCAATAGGACTAGCCACATACTCTAACAGTGAGTCAACTGTATTGACCTATTCATAGATACTTGAAAATTTATGGATTCAGGAAGAGTTGCGCAAAGAAAAAAGGAAAACGGCCAACCAGACATGAATGCTTTTTCAAACCTTGGCAGTAGCTTTCTTCTCAAGATGAAGCGGTTGTCTGCTGTTACTCCTACTGCTCCTTTGTTTAATGTTGCTTCAATATTGTCAGATCATTTGTGTTTGCCTAGAGTTAGTTAGTTGTTTCTGTAGCATGCGTGCAGAGGCTGCTAATTCAGACAACTTGCTATTATTTTCTACAGCCTCATTATTTGCTGAAATACGTCCTACTTCCTCTATGAGGTAATCAAGAGCGTCTACTGCCTTCTGTGGATACTCATGTTTGACATACGTCATCACTTTAGATAACTTTTCTTCAAGTGAACTTTCGTCTTCTTCCGTCAGTAGACTTTTGTCATGTAAATCCGTTATCGTATTTCGCAAGAATGTACTATGTATTGCTATCTTGGCATCTTTGTAGCCTGAGGCTTCGAGCTCTTTAATTGTCTTTGAAGAAAACTCAAATGCCTTCCCAAAGATTGTGTTGCCGTCGTCTCTGCGGTCTATATATACTACTTTGGTTATGTCGGCCCTTCCATCCAAAATGTCCCTGTAGGTCCTTTTTTCTCCACTACGCTTTTTGCTTTTTGTCTTTTCATCTAGAAGTGTCTTGAGATCCGCTTTGAAAGCAGAATCATACTCTGCATGCTTGTATCCTATGTTTATGAGCTGCTCAATTAGTTCCAAGTAGTCTGTAGTCATTTCTGCGACCTTGACGTCATATTTTGTCCTGTCGTGGAACTTTATGTCGATTTCTCTATCCTGAATGGTATCTGGATTCACAGGTACTTCCTTTTCAATGGTAGGGTATAGGTTGACAATGTAAATTTCTAGGTCTGGAGCAAGAGTTATTGATTCCTTGCCTTCTCCAAGTTCAACTGTTTCCTTTCTTACATTCTGCCAGTAGTTTTTATGCATATGCAAAAGTTCTCTTAGCGGTGTATTACTGAGGTATGCACCATCCCAGAACAGACGCGATTCTCTCTCTTCTTCTTTTCTGCCCTCATCTTTATTTTTCACTTTCATTTCTTGGTATTTGTATCGTAGATGTGTTGACATGCTTGCTATTACATGTTTAATTGTGATTCCTTCGGGGTACTCTATTATGTGCTTGAATTCATTGTCTCCATATTCCGTTACGCAGATGTCGTTTTGATCCGCATAACTGTCAAACGCAACAGCAGTAGTTGCATCTAGCATGTCCACACTAACAAGAATGAGTCTAGGCTCGCCTTTATCAAAACTGGTTTTTATTGGATACTTCTCATAGTCCCAGTATCTCTTTACGCTTCTGGCAAGTGGACTGTTGTCAAACCTGGTAAAGGTTGGACTGAGGCCTAAAGGAAATTCCATATCAGGCTGAGTTATCCCCGGAAGCAGAACCCTAGGCACACCATAAAATAGAGAAGCAAGATAGGTGTAGTATCTTCTGAGAGCTTCTGATGTGGCAAGTGATCCATAGTTCTCAGGCCAATAAAAAAAGCCAGATATGTAAGGCCATTCTTCTTTCCAGTTATCCTTCCAGCTCATTAATCGAAAGTATGGCTCGTCTTCAGTAAAGACTGGCACATAGGGCCAAGCCCAAGGCCATTTATCGCCGATTTGCCTCTGTGTTGATTCCGTGACCCTATTGTAATTCTTCACTGAAGTATCTCCCACCGTCTTTCCAAAATCCCACATATTGCTTAACAGCTGGCCGCCAAATTCATTGGCGTTTTTACCGTTACTCAGCCAGCTTGAATACAGAGGATTATCGCGCATCCCTTTTGGCATCAGCGTCAATGGATCCGATATTTCTGACCAGAATTTTTCAAGCTCTTTTGCAGAATATTGCCAGACATCCCTCTGATTTGCCTGCGGATGGTCTCTCTTGTAGTTCAACATAGTACCAACTATTGTTGCGGCGTTTACTGCTCCAATTGAGGTGCCTGCAACTATATCAAATAACATTCTATTGTTGTTGTTGTTGTTATTGTGTTTTTCTTCATTCTTTCTTGCTAAATCCTCGCAAAGAGCATTAAAGACTCCTGCTTCATATGCTCCAAGGGCTCCACCTCCCTGGAGGACAAGTGCTCTCTGAGCAATCTTGACAACAACCTGCTCTCGATACGGCTCACTTAAAAGACCATTTTTGTCTCTAATAATCAGCTGAAATCTCAGAATCATATGAATTTTTTTAGACGTACTTTCCAGATCCAGATAGGGGGCAGTAAATGACGGCATTGAGCTATCCTGGCTATCCAAGATGACTTTGGGTCCTTCTATCTGCTTCCACAAAAAAGATATTCCATCCTCAACCTTGAGGGGTCTTGCAGAGTTTAGCAATTTATTGTCATATTTATTATTGTTAGCATACTCAAGATAACTCTGGCTTCCGTCGAGTTGGACTTCTGAGCCTTCCGTAACGACACCAATTGGGGCTATGTACGCTACTAATTTGTATTCCGTAGGTAATTTGACTTCGTCTTCTTTTTGTATTTTAGACATTATCTGTCATTCGCATATTTTACTTATATGGAGACCCATCTTGCATCCCTGATCAACAACCACAACAATGAAAACACAATAATTAGTTCAAGATGGATCAAATTGATCAGCGTTATATTAGAACCCGTATGACTGTCAGGTCCGTCGGGCCGTGAAGGGGTGTCGCTTCAAAAAGTGGATTCTTTTCTGTGTTATTAACGTAATCGGATCTAAAAAGATTCTGGAAGATGCGATACCATCAGTATTTGCTTTTGCTATATTTAATATTCATTGCTCACAGCTTTGTTATTTTAGGCACTTTGGTCTTGAGCCTTTTACTACTTCTTTTTCTTCTAACAAACGCTGCACAAATATTCGCATCTTTTACGACTATGTATGAGCTTAGAAAAAGACTGAAAAAGCACTTCTCTTGAGTAATTGCAATTTCTAAAGGCACTAATGGGCCTCACTGGCATGTCAGTGTCTTCCCACATTGAGGATACTCTATGCAAATATCTTTCAGTTTCTGGTAACTTTGGCGTATATACTAACCGTGACGATTTTCTCCTAGCATTGATCAATCTATCGAGTGAAACTATGAGCCCATCGGGATTTGGATAAAATTCATTTGATTCTGCGGACAGCCTGCAGACATTCATCAATTACTCTTATTAGGAGAGCGCTCCTCTAACCATTTTACCACCTGAGGCCATAGCTTGGCATGAGCATCCGAACTTACTGAGAGCTCTATGTGGCCTATTGGGAAATTAATTAATTTCTTATCGTCACTGGTGGCAATGTCATTAATTGGCGTGGCGGCAGGAGTGGTGCATATGTCATCCATGTCATCTACAATATTTAGCAAAGGCATTGTTATCTGCGCTAGATCAACCGATTCTAGCTTATTATTTTCCGAAGACAAAGTTATCTGCAACTCATTCTTCACAAGTTGGTTTAGTTGGTATAGTTTGCTAATATAATCTCTAAAAAAGCCAGCAGGTATCATGGGTGTATCAGTCATCCAAGCTGCTATTCGCATAGCATCGAGTCCAAAATGTGAATAAAAGAATGTTCCCTTGTTCATATCGCCTCCAAACCTAAATGCATCAAATGAGTGGACAGCAGGATTTCTCATCAACAACGCCAGATTGATAAAGCGACAATCAACATTGTCAAATTCTCTAACAATATCCTCTACAGGCAGCCTACGAAACCATGATGCAAGAATGCTGCTATCTTTATGAAAATCAACATGAGCAGACTCAAGGATAAGATTCTTCACATTTTCTTGTCTTATTGAAGAATAAATCATTGACAAGACACCGCCCCAGCTGTATCCAAGAATGCTAACTTTCTTTGAATGTGTGATCTTCTTTATCTGTTCGATTGCTTTGTGTATGTAATTGACATATTCTGAAAGACTAGGCTTATTATTTAGCTGTCGGCCCCAATCTATCAAGTATACATCAAAGCCAGCTCTCACAAAATGTTCAACAATACTTCTGCCTCTTCTGATATCCATTATATGATAGCTGTTAACCGGAGCATATACAATGACCAGAGGAGTACTGTATTTTATTGCGGCTCCATAATTCTCTAATTGATAATAATGCAGCAGCCGAACATCATCCATCCTGAAGACAATTTCATGGGGAGTCTCTTGCATTTCTAAGAAGCCTCTCATAATCTCTGCGTTATATTTATCCAAGAGACTGTTCATAGCTGATGCCGGATAAGACACACTTCTAGTCTTAGAATGTAAATTAATTACAGATTTCATATATTCACTAAATGAATCCAAAAATGAATCTGACTTCAAATACTTGTTAGATTCAGAGTTACTTTGATTAATCCAACCATAAGTTGGTTCGCTGAGATGATAATTTGGCTTGAAGGCTTGGGGCTTTGTAATTGCAGATGAATATATCATCCAATAATGAAGCAGCATGTTAGTGTTCGTTGCAATTGTCTTATGCAAGCTGTCGATAAGGCTTACATCTGAAAAATCATAACGCATTCTGTGCATGTATTATAGACAATGTAAAGAGACAACGACAAAGTACTTAATGACTGTGAAGCATCATTGATGATTATCTATCTTTGTGTTGACTTCCATATAATCTATCAGGCTCTGCATAGTGTCACGACACTGAAAAACACAAGCAATTGCACGACCCTTGTTATTCTGCTGTATTTCTCGTATGCCCTTGTCGAATCAGTATAAGATAGATCTCATCTTTGAGCACTGTTAGAGGAGGAGGATGTAGGTCTCGTCATGATTTGGATAAAATTCGTTTGGATCCAATGACTGGGGCTAGTTTATTTGTATATTGAAGAGAATGCTGACTTTACCTTGATGTGCCTAGTATTCCTGTAAAATTTATCTTGTATTTCTTGTCCCACTAAGTCTTTCATACTGCATACGGAACAGGTTGATTAGCGAAGTAGTGTCTGCCTCTTCATTAATCCGAAAGGTTACCCAACCAGAATTGGGCAATACATGGTGAGGTAATGCTCTTCGATCCTTGACTAACTCGTTACGAATGCTCATTGGAAAAGGAAGATCAGCAAATTTTCCACCATGCATATGCCCCATTTCCCTCCCATTGAAACGAAATTCTAATCCACCGAATCTATGGGGCTGTAAAGTGACTCCCTGCCAACTCATCAATTCAGTCTTGACCTTCTCAAATACCTCTTTATTCCCTAACATCCTTCCCAATTTAGTTGATACAGCCATAAGTATACTCTGGGAGCGCTTCTATTAAAGATGGTAGTAATTTACTACTAACAAAGTTAATCCTCTTCTGACATAATCACGAGAACTCTGGTCCTTTGCTCTATCCTTTACGCTTCTCCCACTATCTGACAACTTACATGGAAGGCTGTGACTCGGTGAAATGACGCATATTGCTTAATACTTTGCTACATAGCGGTTCCTGCCGTTTACAAAATCGGTAGGGCTATATACTTACCAACCTGACTGCCAAAACCTAATGAAGTTAATAACTTGGATTTCCTAAGCTCAGCATGGGAGGCGAAGCGCGTCTCAACCATCAGAGTTAGAAATAATAAGCAACTTGTGCGCAACTTTGTCCAAGATGTACTCACAAACCACAACATTGAAGCTCCTGACAAGTACTTTGTACAAAAGCCAATAAGAAATAATGAGCCGGTGATAGGAATAGAAGGTTTCAAACAATCTCGTCTAAGATTGTTTCAAGAATTTCCAGATTCACGTACAACAGTGGACCGCAATGTTGCTGAATGTGACTAGGTTTTTGCAATGGTGACTGCAACCGCTACTAACAAAGAACCAGCCAAAACAGTTACTATACAAACTGTCGACCTTTGCAGAATTGGTGATTGTAAGATTACTGAACACTGGGATACGGTAGATGAATCAGGAATAGCTTAATAGATAAAGCCTGCAGGCGCCTTTTCCATTTGACCGTAGAAAAACAGTTGGGAACGAAGAATTTTGGAATCCTCAAGACGGTTACTTCAGGAGATATGCCGTATTCAATTCTGAGTGTGGTCTATGCGATGGCGTAGCCAGCCAGCCACGATGTTTTTTGCTTGCATTTGATAAAAAGACCCATTCTATGGAAGGCGAGAAACATAGGAGGAAAAATGATCCATATATCTAGAAATGTCTTCTCTATAATAAACGATAGAGAAATGCGCATTATGAAAAAGAAGAAGAGGAGGAGTAGAAATATAACTTTGATATTTGGTAGTCGCTTACCTATTTCTTGCTAAAATCGTGGTATAAAGGTATTGACAGAAAAAGAAAGTACTGGCAACAATGCAAGCCGTCACGCAACATGGTTAGAACTCTTCTATGACCTTGTTTTTGTAGTCGTAATCTTTCAACTTGCTCATAATTTAGAGGAAGATTTCTCATTATACGGATTTCTTGGTTTTCTAGCACTCTTCGTACCTGTGTGGTGGTCTTGGACTGGTGCTGCCTTTTATGCTACTAGATTTGACACTGATGATTTGGGACATAGAATTCTAATACTTTTGCAAATGGTAGGTGCTGCAGCCATGGCTGTAAATGTGTCTGATGGCTTAGGGAATGATTCTGCTGGTTTTGCATTATCCTATGCTGCCGTTCGTATTATTCTTGTTGTAGAATATATACGAGCAGGTAAAAACAAGTCTTTTTCTTCTGCTACCCCTCTCATACGACGATACAGCAGGGGTTTCTTATGTGCTGCAATTGTATGGATTATCTCAGTGTTCATTCCTCTACCATTTCGGTTCGTTTTATGGGGAATCGGGCTAGCAATAGATTTTGCAATGCCTATAACAGCAGGAAGATTGCAGTCACAATTTGCACCGCACATCTCGCATCTACCTGAACGTATGGGTCTTTTCACAATAATAGTACTCGGAGAGTCCGTCCAAGGAGTTGTGGCAGGAGTCTCAAACATGGAATTTGATATTTATTCTATGTCGATATTAGGCTTAGGTCTTAGCATACCTTTTAGTTTGTGGTGGCTGTACTTTGATACTGTAGATGGCGCACCTATTCGTGCTGTACGAGAAAAGGGCAGAGTTGGCGTGTATTCACTTTGGCTATACGGACACTTTCCCCTTGTTGTTGCAATCACATCAGTTGGAGTTGGATTAGGATATATTATATCAAACGCGCATGAGTTAGCTTTGTCATACTCTGTAGGATGGCTTGTCTGTGGCAGCCTTGCATTGTCTTTGGGTGCTCAAGGGATATTACATCTCTCATCTGCATATTATTACTTGTATGCTGGCTCTACTCAGGATTATCGCACCAGTAGAAAATGGGCAACGTATAGAATAATTTCGGCCGGTATGGCTCTCCTAATTCCCATCTTACGTATCCCGTTGTCACCATTTTTGCTTGTCTGTATTTTGGCTGCCATTTGTATTGCACAAATAGTTATAGATTTAAAACAGCATCCCTATCATCGTCGACGCCGAGTCTTGAAATGATTTTTATATGCAGTCACCATTTCACAAGAAAAACTACTACTTTCTCATATTGATATATACCCTATAGCTAAATTAACAGCACCTTTCATTAGATAGTCTTTAAGTAAGAC
>JBJMEA010000098.1:0-11731 GCA_045809625.1 Nitrososphaera sp.
CATATACCTCTACAGTTATAACCTTCAGCAAGCTCAAAGGAATTTGAATATCAACACTCACTCCTGCGTTATTATGGGTGCTCATCTCGTTCTAGACGTATTATTTGAATGAAATTCATATAGATTCTCTACAGCTCCCTTCAAGAGTAGCCTTTTTTTGTTTACATCATGGATGAATGTTTTGAATGGTTTCCTATCTAATAGCTTGGTAGGTTTGCTCTTCCCTGCAGATAAACTAATTAAATCTCGGTAATGAATTTTTCGTAATAGGTTCCGACAATCTTTCCACATGCTTCTCCGAGCACTTCACCTAGTGCCATTGACGCGCTTTCCAAGACGCTGTAGATATACTTTATGTAATTTTTGCCACCCGAGACCAGCTTGAGCAATAACTTTTAGATCTCCTCTACATTCAAAGAGCAGCAAAGAATCCTCCTTTTGAAGCGATATCACTGCTAATCCCAAAGGGCCCGCTCCCCTATCAGTTCTTTTTAGAAGGGTTCTATGGATATGGGATAAAGAGTTAGCTTTAAACATTTAGTTACTCCCTTATTGCAATGCTTTTAGTAACAGAACCTTGAGTTATATTGATAGCAAAAAGAGGCTCAGGTTGAATTTTTTCATTTGAAGACACCGTTGGCATTTTTTTGATCAGTCCTCCTTTGCCCACAGTCTACGCTTGTCATTTATGCTATTCCATGCCTCCTCTTCTGATTCAACACGCTTCACAGAAATATCATCAAAGTATCGATCAAGCACACTTTCTCTTTCCATTGCTAAAGGGGGTGAACAATAGTCTTCTTCTATCCACAATGTGTAATCATGATTTTCTTCATCGATTCTTGCATTTTCAAGGCTATAATGAAGAGCTTGTCCAAATGGTCGCATTCTTGATATTTCGCCAGAATTCAGTTCTCCTTTAAGAGATTCCACGTATACTTTTTTTGGTTTGGCTCTAACCAGATAGAATGCCATGTATCAAGTTCTACCTATACGAGATAATACTCATTATTACCTAAAACATGATCATAGACATCTTTATCGGATATCATACATTGCATTTTAATCTGATTCAAACGGATATGAAAATAATAAGATGCCTATTATCCGATCCTAGAATGAAAGTCATGGGTATAGCAAAGACAATTTCAGCTTCACAGAGAACCGTCATTAGAAGAATGGAGGCTATGGCAGAGAACTGCTTACTCAATTTTGGGCTTGTTTACAATCCCTCTGCAATGAAGGGATACAATTACTTTACAATATTAGCACAGGCCGATAACAGCTTTTTCCAAGATATCATCAAAAGATTATTCTTATTTATCACGATATCTTCTCAGGCATCCCACACGCTAATTCACAAAGATGTCATAATACTCAACCTCTACAGCTAAAATGTATTTGATATCGAGACAATCTTTAGGAAAGTAGAATCTTTCGCTGGCATAAAAAACGCAGAGGTCGTTCAGTCACTTGATATTAGATGGCCTCAGGACTGGCGATAAGAGAAATTGATCAGCGACTAAAGAAAGAGGAAAAATTTACTGCTGATGTTGTAGAAAAATAGTGGCAACAACGACTTGCTTATACTAAATCTCAAATGTCAAAGCCACTTAATATGCAATCAGTTTCGGCTACGTCATGTACTGCCAAAGGGAGAGAAGGAAAAGAAGATGCTGCTGAGGAGCGACCCTATCAACTTTATTTTAAAGTAGCCAACCCTTTGGTAGCAGTTCACTACTGCAGGGCACTGCTTGAATGCCCTACCACCTTGTCATTTTTTGTAATCAAACAGCATGCACATCTGTTCTGGAAACACATTTCTTCGTGGTCATGATTACATACGGGACAGATGCAGGGCCGGCTCTTTGTATTGCCACTCCTCTTGCTCTGGGGCGCAAAAAATCTTGCATCAACAATCATCCACAGGGTAACAGCAGATATGCCAATTACAAAAAAAATAAGGAGCGACCTGATATTGATTCGTAAGATAAGTAGCGCAATGGCAAAAAGAATTATCGCAATTGTGATCATCACAAGCCAGCGCTCCGTAAAATCCATTTTATAGAGCCTCCACAACCACTTTACGATAATACCTTACCTGATGTAACTTTGCACACTTTGCTGTTCGCCTTTTGCCTCTTTTTCTTTTGCCTTTTTCTTTCTTAGCGCCCTTACCTGTTCTAGTATGTCTTTCACTTGATCCGCTGACAGCTTGGCAATTGAGGCATCGCATTCCAGTCCCCGAGCATGAAGCACATCCTCGGTTAGCTGGATAATGTCATTTTTATCTTTCCGCTCTTCTTCTGTGAGAAGGCCATTGCTCAAAAACCTAATGAACGCAAATTCACTCATGGCGATATTATGCGGGCTTCTTCCTATTATTGTCTCGTTTTTTTGGCTATACCGGGTATGCGGCGCTTCAGGATTAAAATATGCATCATCTATCTGTACTTGTTAATTAGTTCGTCGTTGGAGAGATGTACCGAGTGAGCCCAACGCCAATTATGCAAGAAGGAAAAAACCGAATTTATAGATGTAATTATAATGTATATCAGTAAGGCATCAGTATGAAACAAGAATCTAAAAAGACAACAGCAATTCTTACGGGCAGCGGCAGAGGTATAGGCAAAGAAACAGCCATAATATTAGCAAACAAGTCAGTAAATGTAGTTGTTTGTTCTAGGACCCAAAGTGAAATAAATTCCACTGTAGAAGAAATCAGCGAGCTAAGTAGTAATTCCAGTGTTTTAGGTATAAAGTGTGACGTAAGTACACCTTCGGAGGTCAATTCTCTTGTCAAATCCACAATAGAAAAATTTGGAAGCGAGACCATAGATATTCTTGTAAACAATGCTAGCGTTACAGTTAACAGAAAACTAGTAGATACATCTGATGAGGAATGGGATCAAATAATAAACAGCAATTTGAAGGGTGCTTTTCTTTTTACAAAAGCTGTTCTTCCATATATGATATCAAAGCGCTCAGGAACCATATTAAATGTCAATTCTGGTGCAGGCAAAGTGGGCTTTATTAATTCATCAGCTTACTGTGCGAGTAAATTTGGGCTCGTAGGTTTAGCAGAAAGCCTAGCATTGGAAGTTAACGAATATAGGAATATCAGAGTGTTGACAATATTTCTTGGTCAAGTAGCTACAAAAATGTGGCAAGAATATGATTTTAGTTATTATCAAAGAAATAAGAGCAAAATGCTTCAGCCCAAAGATGTGGCGGTAAGAATTGCTGAAATGATATTTGATGCTAAGACTTACAAAAATGGAGATTCCATTGAAATGTACAACAACAATATATGAGTCGCATAAAGTGTGTTGTAACACTACCACCGAGCCAATTGAGCCAGCTCTATCATAATTTACAGATACTTCCTATAACTTAGAGCAAACCAAAAACTTACCAAGTTCAATATTTGACCAAGACTTTATTGTTGCTCTTTCATTTAGAACCGAAGAATAGAGATAGAAGATAGATGTCACTTTACAACAAAGCACCAAATTAGAAATGAGAAACATTGCCTTTGGATTCAAATGAATTTTTATCCAAATCCCGACGGGCCGGCTAATCATACGGATTCTAATATCGGTGCTCTTGTATACGATAATGACGAAAACATGAGAGAAGGACGAAATAAAGATAAATGACTGAAAGGCTAGAAACTAACTAAATTACAAAGGTTTCCGCTACGTCAAGTCCTCATACAAGTCAAATGCTCTGCTTCTTCCAATCTGCTATATTCTCATTTAGCGGTGGTGGTGTAGGACCTGAGAAGTCTATTCCATATGCTTTCTTTGCATATTCACGAAACTTTATGGCCCATGGATGAGTTGAAGTAGCAAATTCTTTTAGCATATTGGCAAGGTCATCTGTCTCTATACTTACCACTTCAAGATCTGGAGCACCACCACTGCCTGGTGGACTCCGCTGGATCCAAATGGTTTCCCGAGAAATGCCAGCAATTCTATAGAATTCGTCATGTTCTTTGGTGTTACCGTTTTCCTGTGCAAACTTCTTTGCTAGTTCCGCTCCTCCTGGAAGATAAGGCAATGCTACGCAATAGTTTACCATTTCTGCAAAATCATAGAAGGAGGAGGATAAATATAAATAAATTGTCGCTGTCCAGATCTCCCTTGGAATATCTTGCAGCATAAGATGATGCATAAACAGAAAGTCTTCCTTCCCCCCTTTGTGGGATAAAGTGGAATTTGTGATAGTATTACTTCAAATGGCGCCCTCGCCGTAGCATTTCATATTTGCTGTGAATTCTATCTTTTGCTCCCTTTGTCGCCTCTCTATCAATCTCTATGCGCTTAATCTGATTGTTTTCGATATGCAGTTGCAAGCGCATTCCCGGTTTAGCATCGCTTACCAATTTCATGGGTACATCAAACTTACGATGGCCGTCATTGCCATCACCATCATCGGCATAAACTACAGCAAAATCTCCTTCAATTCGGTCTAGGCTTGCCTTGATTACCTTTTCTACCATGAGTATATCCAGCCCTTGTACATATATACAATAATCAAAATTAACGCTATTGCAGGGATAGACATACAGCCTGAAATTCGAAAACACCAACAGTTTTTCCACACTTTTCTGTTGAAATTGAATAGTTGCCGTCTCCACCATCTGAAGTCAAGGTGATTGTGCCATCAATGTCCGTCCTAAGTAGATATTCAGCTCCAGAAGCTAAAATTCTATCCAAAGCCTCTTGATGGGGATGGCCGTAGGTATTTCCTGCACCGAGGGAGATAATTACAACTTCTGGAGTTACTGCATTCAGGAAGGCCAAGCTGCTAGATGTTCTACTACCATGATGGCCAGCTTTCAAGATATCCGCATCAAGTATTGTTGCATTTTTGGAGACCAGTCTTGCTTCACTTCTTTCTTCCATATCTCCCGTCAACAATGCTGAAAAATTACCATAGGTTACTTTGAGAACCACAGAATTATGATTAAATTCTGCTTCATTGTTTGCACCATCAGGAATATCCGCAGGTGGATTTAAAATATCGATTTTCACTGTCGGATCGAGGTTGATCGACTCGCCTTCACTAACAGATCTTAGCGGAATTTGCTTGTTGTAAATAGCATCTAGAAGGTCCTCAAAGGTCTGCGTAGTATGCACTTGACCAGAGTCCAGCACCTGTCCGACATTTACAGTATTGATAATATCAATCAGTCCGCCAATATGATCTGCATGAGGATGCGTCGCTACTATAACATCAATATAGCTCAACCCATGCTCTCGCAAGGTTGAAAGCACTTTGTCGGAGCTTTGACGCTCTCCTCCGTCTATGAGCAATGTCTTTGTGTTAGGAAGAATAACAAGGATTGAATCTCCCTGTCCTACATCAATAAATGACATAGTTAGATTTTGACTTGGCAGAATTTCGGGTGTGATCTCCACACTTGAATTTGCTGAAGGTGATGATGATGATTCTGATGGCTGTATTGGACCTTCAGATGTATTCAGCAAACGCGACTCCGGATCAAATATCAAACTACCAAAGTTGGCACTACCTAGAGTAGTGCTTGTTGAGAAGACCCAATTGTCTTGTCCATCCGGTGATCGCTGCCAAGTCGACCCATCATTATCCTGATCAGAAAAAGGACCAACAGAATCTATCAATAGTCCTAAATCATTTCTTAAATCGATGCCTTCAGCTGTATTATCGAGCCACTGCTGTTGTGAATCTCTTCCAGCTATCAGGTACCCTTTAGGGGAAATAGTTGTTCCTTCGTTTATGACTACAGTAGCAGTTCTACCTGCAGTGGAGCTGATTGTCCAACCGCTGATATCGATACCCATATTCAATGGATTATAGAGTTCAACCTTTTCTGTACCGATGTCGGTGCCTGCAGGATTTAGTTCAACTTCATTAATCAAAACTTGATTATTACTAGTCGCATAAGCCTGTAAGCAATAGATAGACAAAAATAGTGATGCCATAAAAATTATGAGTAGTCCTTTCAAGCGCCTATCGATTTCCTTAACTTGAATATAAGATATTTGTCAAGTTGGAATCTTTTGTAAGTATAGGAGGCTATCAACTCTCTTTTTGAAGGCTTTTCTCGTGGAACCTTGTGCTCTTCTTCTCAGAAACCTTTTTAGCTCCTACTTACATTCTAGGACTATCCCGGAATCCACTTTTTGAAGTAAGATATCACTTCGCAGCCCGACGGGCCCGCTAAAAATAAAAAGGCTCAAAAAATGGACTCTACTTATTGAATAAAGTATGCATAACTTGTCGCATTGGCGCTAATCACGCTAAAAGTTATTGACAGTATATACCACAATACGATGAAATCAGGCATAAGTATAGAATTTTCCGACTTTATTATTTGTAATATGGTACAGCTATCCCCCCGACTACGTGAACGATACCCACTACTTGGCTCAGCCATTGTACTCGTCGTGGCGGCGCCACCAGAGACCCGTCTCGTTGCGTCCCTTGGGTGCGCGGTCGAGCCACTGGTACATGCCCCAGATGGCGTCCACTCCGCGCGCATAGGTGGAATAGGCGTGGTAGACGCCGCCGTCCTCGAGCACGAACGCGCTCATGCCCGGCCTCTCGCGCGTGTACGTGGCCACGTCGGTTCCGGTCATAGCTGCGAACTTTTGGGCCCCCTCGCCATCACCCTCTGAATCCTCGCGCTGCTGCCACGCCGCCTCGCGCCGGTAGTTGTATTCGACACTCCCCTCGCGTTGCTGCACCTCGGTGAACCAGACGTTGAAGTCGAAGTTGAAGTCGCTGCCGAGCGAGGATGCCCAAGGAAGCGTCCACCCCATACACCGTCTGTACGCCTGCAGCTTCGCGAGTGGCGCCCGAGACACAGCCCAGAGCATCACGTCATGGTTGGCCAGGTGCACGACGAACCCGTTGAAGCCATCTGCAATCGCCGAGCAGGCTGGGCAACCCGCCGTGTAGTCGGGCCCGAACATGAAGTGGTAGACGAGGAGCTGCGAGCGCCCTTGGAAGAGGTCTGCCAGCGAGGCGCTCCCCTCGTCGGTCTCGAATCGATACTCTTTGTCGATACGAACCCATGGCAGCTCCTGCTGCCGCCGCCGCGCCAGCTCGTCGCTGCGCCGCGTGAGCTCCTTCTCCGCCTCGAGCAGCTCAAGCCGTGCTCTGAGCCACTCTTCACGTGTTCCGGTTATGTGCTTCGTCATCGTTGTTGTCTCCTTTCCTCGGGTGTCCATTCGTTTCTCGACACGATTTGGAGGTTGTTTGTCATACGGTTCTTGTCCTCTGGTGGCATTTCAAAACGAACTACAGGGCTCATGTTAGATCCCCCTCGTCTACGATAAATGTTATAAAAAGCATTACTCCCTGAAGGGAAGGAATCTGTCGGGGCGTTGCAAAAAGAAAAGCCCTGCTATGGTCAAATCATGTGGGGCTAGAACCCTTCCCGGTCTGGCTGTTCTTTGTTATGCAACGAAATTGATCGGTAATTAAGACTATATGAAGGAATTTTTGACAGGTTAAAGCCCATCCTCGATCAACGGACATAAAAGTAATACGAAAAATAGCTCCACTATCTCCGTATCTCCAACTGATGCAAATCAAATCAAACTCAAAACCACCGTAAAGTGGTGGAGGTTCTGCATGTAGGTGGAGATATTATCTCCACCGCCAAACAAATACTCCACCTCAAGACGAGTTCACACTCAAACTGCAAAAAGTGGAGGTATCGGAGGTCTCGGAGATATTTTCCGTACTAGATGGATGGGTGATCACAACTTCTTCTTATAATCAATTGACCATAAAAAATTGAAATTTTAAAGATCCATCAATTTAAGATGTAAGTCAGTTCTTTTATTTTTTTTCTCCTACATCATTGCATCCACTCAGGTCTATCTCAGTAAATATCGCTTCATTTCCCCTTGCTGGATCAGTCCGTTCTTTTTTTACATTTAGTTAGATAGTATGAATCAATCACAGACTTTATCACTTCGTCTACTTTAAAAAAAGTAATGAAAGGAGTAGATATTCAGAGCTGAGGTTTAACTTCACATCCCCTTGTTACACGGGCTTCGCAGCTATGAACCAATCTCAATTTTGAGGGTGATTGTTCCGTATTGTTACTATCAATTATGTCCAAACACTGGCTGTGGCATGTACGGCTCTTCAAGGTACCTTGATTCATCTGCGGTAATTTTCACATCTAATGATTCCACAAATTCCTCGAGGTGATCCACCTTTGAGGTACCTATGATTGGAGCTGCAACTTCTTTAGTAAAGAGCCATGCTATTGCAATCTGAGTTGGTTTAACTTGTTTATTGGAAGCTAACTCTAAGACTCTGCTGACTATTTGATCATTCTCTTTTCTTCCAACGTAAAGGTTGGATGCATTCGAACCTGCAGCTTGTTGGCTCTGAGTATTTTCTGCAGCAACAAGTTTTCCATTTTTGAAGAATCTCCCTGAAAGGAAGCCCCTTGCAGTAGGACTCCATGGTAAGAGTGCAATTTTTTCGGACTTACATAATGGAATCATCTCTCGCTCTTCTTCCCGATAAAGCAAATTATACAAATTCTGCATGCTGACAAATCTTTTGTACCCTTTGATGTCACTGAGGTACAGAGATTTAGCAAACTGCCATGCCCACATGCTTGAGGCTCCAATGTAGTGTATCTTGTTCTCCATTAAAAGATTGGTCATAGCACAGAGCGTCTCATCGATTGGAGTATCATAGTCCCACCTATGAATTTGATAGACATCAATGTAATCAGTTTTCAGCCGATTAAGGGATTGTTTGATCTGCCACAATAGATGCTTTCTTGATAAACCTCTTTGATTGACGCTATTGCCCATAGGATTGTAGACCTTTGTCGCAATTACAGCTTCTTCCCTATCAATTCCTGCAAGAAAGTTGCCGAGAATTTCTTCCGACCTTCCTTTCGAGTAGGAATTTGCAGTATCAAAGAAGTTTATACCTAGATCCCACGCGCGTTTGATTACTTGTTTTGCCTCATCTTCTTCAACCATCCAGTTCATTTGATTGCCAAAAGACATACACCCCAAACAAAGACGGGATACCTTCAGACCAGTGTTGCCAAGACACGTATACTGCATGAAATGCAACAACAAACCATAATCGAACATTTCTATTTTGTGCCTATTTCAAAGAAGCAGGTAAATCTGCTCATGATGAAGAATAGGAAGTCATAACCCTGATTGACGGTCATAGTACAAAAGCAGTTGAACATGCAAATTTAATATCTATTTGAAACGGGTATCTATTTGGAACTGGTACCGATTTCCCTACATATCAATTACATGATAGCGCATAATGCCCGGTGGCGGTAACCTCGGTCTTCAGCTTTTCAAAGTCCCATTCAGAGGTAGAAGAGCAAACATTTCACCCTCAAGGTAGACTTTGACGACTTGATGATACTCCGTTTGCATCTCAATTCTGATGGTCTTTCTGTCGATAACCTCCATTGCAATATATAGCAAAGAATCCACTTTTTGAAGTTATTTCGCTTCATGGCCCGACGGGCCCGCTTCTGTTGAAATAACTAATAGACTAGAGAGGGAAGTCATTTTTACAAGGTAACATCTTTCTTACGGTATCATCACACCGTCTGAGGCGCACTAGGACACTGAAAAGTTATTCCACCGTCCTAGTTGAAAAATAATCTAGATCATAGTTTAAACATTGCACGCAATTTTGGGAGTTTTGCAAAGATGGAGAATGTGGCTATAAAAAGCAGTGAAACCATGGAAAATTCTCGAGGCAATTTATGCCAATTTATGAAAAATATCAAGTTAAACAAGGAAAGATATACTCTCTTCTTCTATCAATTCATACGTCAGATGGCTACGCACAGAAGGCTTAAGCTTAGTCGATAGAACCCGATTACATGCAGGAATCTAATCCCGATGGGACAGCTGTGAAATTAACCCTCCGACTGCAGAAGTAAAAAATTTCTTATTTTGAGGATTTTTGTCCAACTGGAATGAGAAAGTGGTCGCTATAGAGGAGGCTTGATATTTGCTTAGTTATTTCCTGTTTGTTCTTACTTGAAGCAGACATAGCCCATCCATAATCCTTTGAACAATCCTCCACTTTGTATGATGAATTTTGCGTCAGTTCCAGTATTGTTTTAATTATTTCAGCGTAAGCACTTACTGTAGAATCCGAAGGAGGAAATTTGTATATCATTTGCAGTATTTTATTCAAAAGGTCTTGGCGCATTTCTTTTACCGATCTAAATCTCGCCCATGCAATTTGACAATTCCAGTCAGCTAATCCCTCTACTCGAGATTGCCCCTTTGTTTCCCTATTATTAGCAAGACTCGATATAAGTACGCCTAAGCGTGCATATTTGAATTCATTTGAGTCATAGGGGCCACGAGCATAACATAGGTGATCATCAGATAAAAGAAAATTTTCATGATCTACTGCCTGTTCTATCTCTGAAATCAGCCACTCTTTGCGTCCAGTATGTATGGCGTTTAATGCCCATCTTTTGTGTATCTCTTCGTTAAGTGAATTCTTAAAAGTAATATAATCATGGGTCAATCTAGCAATAGCAACCAAAGCTGCAGTGTAGACTTCAGTTTTATCCATATCAGCTGATAGGGGAGAAATTAGCTGTCGAAATTTGTCTTTAATTTCTGCCCGCAATTGATTTGATGAATGAGCTTGAGCCCACTCTATATGGTCTGCAATATAAGAGCTACCTGCTGGCGCTCCTTTAGAACTTTTCAAATCAATATTATTGATTTTAGCCATATGCGCAAATAAGATAGACACATGGGCATACTTTCTATCGTTTCTATCATACAAATTATTTGCATAGGGCTGAGGGTCTCTTTCTTCTTCTTCAGAAGGAATGATCGCAGACATCTGCATGACCTGATATGGATTCCATGTAGACAATGTAAAATAGATCTTTGTGTAACGACCTTTGATTCCAGTAGAATAAGGAGCCATCTGATATGGACCGTACTCATGGCCCTTATCCTCATTGCCATCTCTAGTTGGGTCATTAAGGCTGTCCTTTCCAGGTTCATCATGAATAAATTTGCCATATCCATCCTCAGGATCGAAGATTATCTTTGGTGCAGACCAAGGACCCCACGGCGTGTCAGCCAAGCGAACAATGACACCTCGGGTATTGCACAATTCACAATTATACAGCATTATCCACTTCTCAAGATGGTAGTTCCACCTGACTGATAATTCGGCGGCACATCCTGTGGGAAATAATGGTTTGGCCTTTGATTCGTCAGAGGTCCACAGGGGTTCTGAATGGTTTTCTTCTTCTTCTTCTGTTTTTTTGATACCTGAAAAGAACCTTAATGAAGATCGGTTGGTGATCTCAGCCAATGGAATGTAGGCTAGATAAATATCGCTTTTGCGATGCTCACCTGTCCCCCAAATCAACAATCCTTCGCCAGTCTTCTCTGGCAGCCCTGGAATCACATGATTGTCTACTACCTGGGCTGAAACATGAATAAATTTATCATTTGACAAAGTATAAATCGGCTTGCCGAAATTGATGCCACCATCGTTTGACCTTGCAAGTATAGAACGCGTTGGTAGAAATGCAACTGGGAATAAATCTGTAGTAAAAAATACATACATGTATTCTCCAATGCTAATCCCTTCTATTGGATGCTCACCTGTCATCTGATCTACGTAGTCTAAGTGAGGAAAATCAGGATTAAATGATAGCCTAATTCCTTCATAAGCATGTTCA
>JBJMEA010000099.1:0-8728 GCA_045809625.1 Nitrososphaera sp.
TGACAAAGCAGTAACTCTGAAAATGTTGTGTTATGAAAGATAATCATATTCACTCTAACAAAAGGAGAAGAGCTAGCGGTATGGCGTAAGAAGTAATAGTGAAACATGAGCATAACCAACGAAATGATGCATACAAACAAAAAATAATCTATTGCATGTCTTATTTTAGAAGTAAGGAGTGTGAGTCATGCTACGAATAATCTTATCTCTTTAGGTTCTCTTCAAGAGGAGCGGGTGGGATTTGAACTGGTCTAATTATTCATACAAAACTGACAGGACTAGAAAAATAGAACATGCTGGCTGAGGTCGTGGGTTCCACTCCCACCCGGTCCACTTTTTACTGTGTTGGAAATACGGTATTAATTTGAGATTAATTTTGACAGTTGTCGGACAAATATAGCAGCAATGCCAATGCCGTATCCTTCCGTTTGTCGACACTTTTGTCGGAAAACAATGAAAAATTTACAACTTCTTGTCGACAAACACTTCTGCCGTCGACAATACAAAAAACACGTCGACAAAACCTCGCTGCAGTACAAATTGAAGGTACTGCCCACGTCTCCACACTTGTCGGTCTAGGAGTCTGCCAAACAGAAGATAGCTGCACAACAGCTAAAGCTTAGGAGCCCTTGATAATGATATTGTGAGCAATAATACTGATGCATCGCCCATAGATAAAAGTGAACATGCTGTCATCTCTATTAGTATAAGCCATATCGATAGCAAAAAATGCCTCTTCTGTCATCAAACGGGCTCTAAAAAAGCGTATAGACATAGGAAAGATGTATGAGGATGATTTCCTTGTTCTTAACATCCGCCTCAAGCAGTTTGGCTATGAGAATACAATTTCTCTATTAAAGGACTTCAAACGCTAGCATGAGCTAACTTTCATCTTTCTACTTTTCTCTCAGCCAAATAACCAAGACTTACTATACTTGTTGTTTTTTTACTTGGCTGGTTTTCTAATATTTGGCTTGACGGTCTCAAGTCACATAGAATGCAAAGTGGATCGAGCAGGATTTGAGCAGCTCTCTTTCCATAGCAGCTGCCACCTTAGATGCGTGGGAACAAACCTGAAAATGAGAAATGAAATAGAAAATTGCTGGTTGATTCTTTAAATGAAAGGTATCCTTTAAACTCCCAATGAATATTTCATTCCATGCAGGATCTGTTATCATAGCTGCTATGATCATCCTCTCCATGACATCTATCTCAGGTCTTGCTGCTTTATTGTTCACCCAAACAGCAATTGCTTCAAACGCAGGACAAGACGAAACAACAACTACTGATACTACTACCACTCAGACAGGACCTAACAATGCAACAAGACAGCGAGTTGCAGTTGGAGGAGGAAACATAACCTTATCAATCAACCAATTCTCCCCACAAACAGTGGAGATCCAACCAGGTGAAAGCGTTACATTTTTTGCCCCTGAGGATTCTTTCGAAGTCCACAATGTCATGTTTGATTTGACCAATGGTACAACAATATCAGGTACTGGGGTGCCTTTTACATTGCCTCCTGGCGAGGTATCTATAGAAGCGTATACCGACGTCGCCGAAACACTATTACCTGCGCCACCATATAACCTTGGTGAACCCATAATTCAGAACTTGGCAAATGGTACACAGGTGATAATGGGTTTTAATAAAATAGCATTTTATCCTGCAATCGTAGACCAAAATGGCGATGTGAGATATCTAGAAGAAGAAGAGCTTAACCTCCAAATGCTTCAGATGGAACAGGCATATGAGCAAGGAACACCTATGCCATCTCCGCTCTCCGCTAGCTATACCATGGATGGTACTGAAAGTGCGGTCAGCTCCGGTATAGTACTTGGTGTTAATGAATTCCGTCCACCTCAATTTCCATTCCTACACAACTTTACAGTGACGTTTAGTCAGCCTGGAACATACGGCTATTTCTGTACATTCCACCCTGGAATGTATGGACAAGTAGTTGTAGGCGGCAACATGGAGGGACAAACGAGTGAGACACCAACAGTAACATCACCTTAGCTTCCACTATCACTACTGACTATCATGCCATAGCCTCAAAGAATAATGCACCCATTATCTCCTCTTTTCTTTTACATTTTTTGATGATTGTTGTTAGCCGCTGTCATTTGCAAGACAAAGGTATTAGTAGTAAAGATAGACTGAGTGGGATTTGAGCGTGCAGTTCTCGTTATATAGCTCTGTCCCTTCAGATAAGTGGAGATAGAGTTGTCATTATAGCGAGCTTAGGTCGTGGGTTCAAATCCACCAGGTCCATTATTTTCTGTGTTGGAAATACTGCATTAAATTGAGTTCATTATGGGTAGTTGTCGGACAAAAAGCCTAGCAATGCCCGAAGAGGCTGATAAAGTCAGGTCTTGGTGGGATATTGACAATCGCAGATTCTTAAGTAAAATTACTAGAAAATAGCTATCTTGTTACCCACAAACCAGCTATGGCTTTTGCATTACAATACAAAATAAAAACGAGCGGAATGAATAAGCCTGAAACATCTATTTCACCCTCCCCTAATCTATCCCCATTCTCTATGGAGATATAGAAATGATGGTCACGCCTGAACGCAAAAACAACAGGGGAAAAATTCCAGATAATGGGTGACGTGCTGACCCTCATCACTTCAGGGATAAAAATGACTCACATAATGTACAAAGCAAATCTTAGCTACGAACAGGTACACCTCTACCTTGGAGAATTAATAGGAAAGAGGCTTATTGAACAGGACATCTCGCCTGATGGTGTAGTATACAGGACAACAGAGAAGGGCAGAGAGTTTCTGCTACACTACACACGCGTAGTGGAATTACTAGAAGAAGCAAGACAAGAGTCGGAAGTTGAGCTAAGTTCACCTTACATTAGGGCAAGTAATGTGGGTTGGATGCGTTGATTTGAAAATAGAAAAAATAACCACAGTAAAAATATCGACATATATTGGGGTACAAGAATAAGAGAAATAGTACTTTGGTTTTTGTCGGACAAATTCAGCAGCAAGTCACTTTTAACGTGTAGTCAAACGTGGGAATTTGGTTGTAAAACAAAAATTGCTAGAGTTATTGAAGCCCAGCTGTAGAATTGGTAGAGGTAGTAGTAGCATTCTCTAGATGTTTGATTATTTTAGGTTGTTGTTGAATTATATCTGCATATACTTCATAAGCAGCAATAAATGGCTCTCCATTTGTACGAAGCACAACTGAACTAGCTACAAAAGGAATAGAAGCAGAGAAATATGGTGATGCACTTCCACTATAATCCGGGATAATTCTTGATGGCGCAGATACGTTTCCTGGAAAGGCAGTCAAATTACGTACAAATAGCTGTCCAAATTTTTGCGTGTCTATTTGTGAAAGTGTAGTGTTATCTATAGGAATTCTATGCGAGAACGTTACTTCTACTGGTTTGGTTGCTGTAAATGTTAAAACTCCTTTATAGACTGAGCCATCGCTTCTATAAGGTAAAACAACTACCGACTCGAGTCGTTCATTTGGTCGTGGTTCAATCTGTGGATTAGGGCTCGAAGCGATTATCGCTTGATGTAAAACTGTTGTTTCTTGAGAAGTAGCAGTATCCATATGAGTAGCAAACACTTCATAATTATGGATATTATTACTAACGAAACTTGTTATTCCTAGTAATGGACCTGCGATTGCAACAGCTATAATAAATCTGGCGAATAGTCCCTTTATGTACATAGCCTGTTATACTAATCATGCTTTATAAGCGGAGTGGCAACTAAAAGCTAAAAATGTTCTTGTTTGCTCTATAGTTTGTGATATGAAATATGAACCGTCTAATTCTCTATCCCTGTCTTCATCTAATCTTGCCAGTTTGAATAGCTCTTGGTAAAATCGCAGTCGTTACTTGAATGGTTGGAATCATAGTGTTACTGAGGTCGTGGGTTCAAGTCCCACCCGGTCCACTTTTATCAATCAGGTAGACTACGGCATTAATTTGCGCTTATTTTGAATAAGTGTACGACAAATTCCGCAGCATGCTCAAGTTATATATAAAGTAGTTTGATGATATGTTTGAAATTCCTCAGCTTTGCATCCTAGCCTATTCCTATTCTATTCCTTTATAGAATTCTCTATCTTATACTATTGATGTCGCTGCTGCCACGCTGGTACAAACAGCTAGGCAACTGCATTTTTATTGTTAAAGGTTTTATCTTATTGCTTGTCAATGCTACTGCCACTTCTGGGAGACAATAAAAGCGGTGTAGTGAAGAAACACCCAAAGGTTAATGACTCAGCCTAACCCAAGAATCGATATGGGTAAGAAAGAATAGAAAATGAGAGAAGAACCATACACAGAAGAGCAACTAGTCCAAATAACTCAAGAAATTATAGAATGCAGCTATTATCCTAAAGATATCACTCAAGCAGATATGAGGGACTACTTAGCAAAGGAAGAAAATAATGAAGCTGTGTTTAATTCGGTTGAAACTCTTGACGTTGCAGATGAACGTATGAAATTAGGTGAACAACTATTTTTAGACGAAATAACTAAACGCTTCGATAAGAATTTCGAAGACTATGGAATAGAACCAACTATGGAAATGCAGCTAGATGCAAATGAAGAAATTTCTATGTTCCGGATAAAGCATTTTACCAGCATAGTAAAGGAGTTAAAAGCTAAGTTCCAAGTAGACAAATACCGTCTACATAGTACATTTATCGATAAAGAAACTCTAAAGATATTCACAGATGACCAAATACAAAACCATGTGTTATCGATGTGGCATTTAAAAGACTGTATCGAAAAGATGGAAAAGGAACTTCGAGATTGGGAGAAGGAAGTCCTGCAGAGATGCGATAGCAGCTACAAGTGAGAAGAATAATAAACCCTTTGTCAAGCGTGGCAACTATTCCCTTCTCTGCCTACTTGCAATAAGCATCTCGCGCACTAAAGGAATCCCCCTTGAGCTCCTGAAGGAACAACATTTAGAAACTTTCATCGTTGCATGTTTTATGGGTTCAAAAAGAATCACAAAAAGTGGACAAAGTAGGATTCCAGGTACATAAGGTTACCCTAAACGTACTCCGACTAGTGCTTCTTTCTTTGTCTTCAAGATTTTCCAAATGCTTTCTTGTAGGAATAGATTGCACCTGTAATTATCGTCATAGCTTCTTTTCCCGACCCCCATCCAACAATTTCTACTTTTTTCCCTCCAAATCCTTATGGACCTGAAAGAAATGAGATATTTCCTTTAAGATATGCTCTTCTACCTCCGTTACATTTTTGTAGCTAGCAAATCTAGGATCGTTGACTGCAACGCAGTGTATTTGTCATCTGTCTCATAGGTGTCTTTCATTTTCAACAACGCTATAGGTCTTGCTTCCAGTAAAATACCTGGGTATTTGGGATTTGTCATAAGTACTAGTACATCTAGCGGATCGCCATCATCAGACAAGGTTTGCGGGATTAATCCATAATCTCCTGGATAATGCAAGGGGGAGTATAGGACTCGGTTGATGGATCATAAGTGAAGGCTAAGAACCAAAAGAATAAAAAACCGATGAATCAAAACATGGTTAACGTTCATTTTCAACATTCTCCATTCTCCGCTGTTGCTTAACACAGACAGTTTTATTAGTTTCTAACTAATAGATAAAATTACTCTGCTAACCTGTTACATGATAGGTTGGAGGAAGTAGAAGAGTCAGTTATTGAAGTCCACAGGAGAGCAGGAAGAGGAAAATTTTGCTCCCCAAGATGTAGCTTTATTTCGTCACCTGGAAACAGGGAAGAAAGTATCTAAAGAAGAGGCTAATTACAGAAAGCAGGATGGGATATTGCAAGACCGTCAATCTTGTGTAAAATGCAAGTTCAATTTACCCGATGAAAAGAAATGTCATATTGTAGAAGGTGAAATTGACAACGAATACGATATCTCAAAATTCTTTTCACCTAAGGGTGATGGAATGTTACCAGGTGATATAGTATGGGATTTCATAAAGAAAACAGGAAAAAAGCTGAAGTATGAGGAAGGATATGTAATACCAAAAGGTGCAGAGGGATTTCAATGTAAAGACTGCAAATATTACATGTATTCTGGCAGCTGTCTTTTGATCAAAGGTAATTTTACACCAGAAATGAGTTGTGCCTTTGTGGTTAAAATTGGTAACGGGACTGAAATCTAAACGGATATCGTTCAATGAAATAAACAGAATGTGGTGTATCTACAAGTAATACTAAATAAAATGCCACGAGTAGAACAAATAGTATGCCTATATCTCTTCACTACGCTCTAACGGACTGTCAATGCAATATATGCGGTGGACAATTAGAATGGGAAGCGGATTTTAACAATATTAACCAACCAAAATACATCTCTCAACACTGTGATCAAGATTATGCTATTCACATTGATACTGTCAAAGTAGAGATATTAGCAAAAGCCTCAAAAGATAAACGAGGGCGTGAAGATGATAAGAATTTCATGTCTGCTAAGGAAGACGATGAACCCAAAGCACTGCAGATGGCAGAAGCAATGAAAAGACAACAACAGCATCAACAACAAGAAGAAGGGTAATAGTAAACTAGATCTTTACCCGGTTAAGCTTAGTGGTAGAATGCAAACACGAGCAATGACTCCACCCTTTTTATGGTTTTTGTGGTTAATCGATCTTCAGAAAGCGAGATGTAAATAGACATCAGATGACCTTGATTTTTTCTATCTTGTAGTCATTAATCTCTATTATAGCGACTTTCGTCTTCCATTGAGATGTTAGCCAATCATGAAGAGGTTAATCAAGTCTTCGGAACCGCAGATCCCGAGATCGAAGCTCGGCGGGTCCGCCTTACTTTTTATGGCTCTCATGTACTTGACATCGTTACGTATAAGTTCAAAGCGATTTCGAATAACTTGTTTATTTGTATGTTCTACTACCCATTTAGTAGTAGAAGTTGATATTGTAGATTTTCTTGTCATCCATCATTGCCTAATTCATAGGCACTATTAGCTGGCAGGCTCAATTTGTTTTGAGCCTAAGGTAAAGATACAAAGTCATCCTGCTGCTCTATTAGGTGTTGAAGATATCGTAACTTAGCTCTATGTGTTCTTGGACGTACTCTTAATCTTAGATGACACGTTGGACAGAATAAATTAGTCAGTCCAGCGCGCTCCAGCCATCGTTCACAGCTGGCACAAAATACCTTACCTCTTGAATATTGATTGCCATTGGTCATATCTCATTGGAGCGTAGTAGTTATTTACTATAACATGTAAAAAACTAGCTGAGGGAGAAGGGATAAGGGAGATAATAGAAGAAGAGGCTTCAAGTGTGTGCCATTTACTTGAAGCGTATAATACTCTCACAAGTTGGATTTGAGATTATATAGTTTCACCATCCTCCTCCTAAGCAATTCCCTCATTCCTTCTTCCCTTCTTTTTTCCTTATGAAAGGCGAAGATAAACGGACACTCTTGAAAACTTATATATATCAAATATTTGATGTTTTAACTGCTAATGCTAAGAAATATATACAATTGTACCGAAAACGCGTTACGCTTTTTCAGCAACAAATTCTAGCTGGCTTTATAATCTACATCCACACTTCGCAATCGAACAAGAATGTTTACAAACAAAATATTCTCAATCATAGCAGTCGTAGCTACATTAGGAATAACAGCAGTAATTACAACAGTTCCTGTGTATGCAAATAATGCAGCGGATCCACCGCAACAACCTACTGCTCACTTTGAAGATCCGGCGAATCCTAATGCTCTTGAACATGCAAAGGACAAGGCAAGTGATAATTCACTTCCACTCTATTGTGGGACATTGTCCGCGGAAGATCCTGTACCGGAGGGTTGCATTAATGATGTGCCTGAAGATTTTCCTCCATCGCTTTTGCCACCTAATTAGTGGCAAGCTTCCAACTTACTTATGAACCGATGGTTGTGTTATAACCGTACCTCCATAGAATTGGATATGTCGAATTCCAGAGCAGCGTTGCGGTGAGTGGCTACAGCGATAGCGGCGTTGGTGTGAGTCGCGCCTCCGCGGAGCAACACCAATGACACTAACATCAAAGGTATGCAAATAACTATTGAGTGCATTCCAAATTCCTTTTACTACAAAAATTGCGATTGCTGAGATTGATAATCTAGGATTGTACCTACTTCTGCAGCGGTATAACAGAATGAGCAGTTAGCAAGCCCGCAGCCTTTAGGTGGTATAGTGTATTCTATAGTTGTCCTCGGGTCTTGATTTAGTTTCTTTGCGTTTACGATAGTTGAATTCTTTTCATTGAGATATCCATGAATCAATCGGCTGTCTAAATCATAAGAAGTTACTATAGCTGTAATGAGTGGGTCACTTTCATTGATCTCCTTTTGATTGTGCAGCAGCATGTCATTGACTTGGCTACCATTAAGGCGGATGTTTTCTTTATGTTCTGTTAGTTTGACTGGTAATATTATTTTTGTCATGAGGCGGCTTTTGAGCAGTTGGAAACTTGGATATTCCGTTGCTAGCATTGAATTGTACCGTCTTTAGGTCGCCATATCTACGCTTAGCTGATACAACTAGAATCTTACCAGCTCCGGCTTCTTTGACATCTGATGAGTTCTTGATAGCTAGCGGTGGAGCTTGCTGTATCTCTAAATCATAATGCGTGACATATTGGAATGTCTTACCATCCTAGGGTCCAAGAGCAAAGGCTGAAAGGTGTTTGGTTGTTGGCTGCTCGTCTATCTGCAATTCCTCACA
>JBJMEA010000100.1:0-7852 GCA_045809625.1 Nitrososphaera sp.
TTTCAAATGCGAATTTTCTATTCCTGTTATTCTTGTGTGATAGTCACCAACCTCAAAATCAAACAATAGTAGAAAACGTCACTTATCACTGTAAGTATGTTTTCTTGGCTGCTAACCCTTATCCACCAGTTTGAAAGTCAATTCTGAGACAATCAATACATCAATATTTTTCCAAGTACTGCCTGCCATCTTTTCTTACAAAGACTTTTATCATTATTGGAGGATTACTTGCTCCCCATTTATCGCAGTGTCCTTTATAGTCTACAAGGCTCATAGTTTTGATATGAGAAACAAATTGTTATAGTTTTGCCACTGGTCTGTTTTCAATCATTCTAGATGATATTGGCATAAATTAAAATCACTATTCGCTAACGAAAACGATTGTTATTCTAATTGGGATAGAATGGCGCAAGTTCGGGCTTCCGTAGAGTATCCTATTATATCTGACAAGGCTAACCAAACTAAGAGGGTTTGTAAGACTATATTTTGTTAAACCATTCCCTAGGAAAATACTAACTTGGGAAGTTTTAAAGTTCAAAAATAAGTGACAGCGATTATCGCTAAATGAAACAACAATCAGTTTCTTCAATCTTATGTGGGGTCTTCATTGGTCTATTGATATTCGGAGCTATATTTGCGTCCTTATCTACAGAATTAGCCTATGCTCAATTATCTGGAGCCACAGCTGCTTATCAAAAACAGCAGCAGTTACAGGGATATCAGTCGTCGCCATCATCATCATTATCATCATCAACACTACAAACGTCACAAACACCACCACCATCATCATCGATGCCGGAGTCATCCACACTTTTTGAGAGCTTGAAGAAGGGTATTCGTATCCAAGTGCCAACAGGCTATGTGGTCGAAGACCCCGCACTGCCCAGTCAAGATATACAAAAGCTTTTTCAGCTTTCTGGCTTTAGTTATATAATGCCACAGTTCTTGCTTAGTGTATGTCCTGAAGAACTGGCCTTACCTGCAACAGGCGGTCAATACGAATGCCAAAACCCAAAGGGCATAGTTTACGGTCCCCGTCAAGGTGCAGGTACAATTGGCTCAGCTGATGCCATACATGTGATGCGATTTAACAATCTACATGACAATCCAGAGTTTGAGAGTGCGGTCCCTCAGAACAAGAGCATCACTGCAGACGACTTGGTTGCATTTAATATCAAATTCTTATCACAGGGACGAGACATTGACCTTAATGTTACAAAGACTACCGACACAACAGTAAATTATTATCCGAAGGGACCTAGTAATAGTACTACTACTACTAATCAGGCCCCGATAGCACTACCAGCAAAGCTCGCTGACTTTACTTACACAGCCAACTCGAATAACGCAGGAGTTTCTATTGGTTCGACACAATACCGAGGCTTCTTTCTGCACGTTGTAGGTCCAGATGGAAATACTGGTTACGTACTGGCATACGAACAACCATCAGAAGATGTGAAATCTGGCAAGGTCCAGTGGTTATCGCCTGCGGTTGCTCAGGTCTTCGATTCGTTTGAGTTGGTAGAGCCAGCGGAGAGGACGGCAACGAGTTAAAAGTAGGACGTAGAAAAAGAGAGAAGCGAAATAAAAACGATATTAAGACGAGCTGCAGGCTTGATGTATCTGCTAGCCAGTGGCGGCAGAGTCTTCTACGATTATTATTTTGCCAATTCAATTAACAATAATACAAGAGGCATACCTTGAGTCTGTATAGCTGAAAATAGCGTCTCTACTATTTCGTTCTGAGATTTGTCCACAAGTTTGTTCAATAGGCCTTTTAGATGTTCTTTCGCCCCGCTATCTCCTTCAGCACTGTCTATATCTTGTTCCGTGATTTTTTTGTCTTCTATCTTCTGGGAAAGCTTACCAAGGATTCGATTGATTACCAACATCCCATCTGCTGTGATTGTAAAAGTAGCGAATTCGCCAGTTTTGATTTTGAATACTTGTTCCAAAAATCCACGTTCTACTAAAGACTCCATCTGTTTACCGACTTGTTCAGCAGTTGCAGTTTCAGAAGTAATCGAATAAGGGAGTTTGTTACATAGGTCTCTTACCATTATGGAGACTGGCTGAGGCAAAACATCAGATTGGGGAGGCTGTGTTCTATCCCTCTGCCTGTCCAACATCTCTTCTTTTTCCCTTTGTTTTGATTCCTCATAATAGAGCGTAGCTAAAGCAAAAATCTGCACAGGGGAAAGTCCTTCTTCTCTTCTTCCTCCTCCTCCAGCTGCTTCTTGTGATGAGGACATCCAGTTAATCTGCTAGCTTTTGAGCCCTATTTTAACCTCGTGTGTTAATGTCTCTTTTTGCATATGCATCAACTCAAAACCTAGATTCAGAACTGTTTCTTCTAATGTCAAGGCCAGGACAAAATCGAGATAATAGAGTTTGACAGCTAGCAAACTGGCGGTAGTAGCAACAACATTCGGATAGGATATCTTTTTTGTTTGGCGGATAATCGCTTTTCAATCATAATAATAGGTGCTAATCTACGGCTAGACTTCATAAAGTGGTAAAAACTGGCAAAAACTGGAATCATACAAGAAAATCCAATTCAAAATTCGGGAGAAAATGCATAATGAATTATGACTTACAATAGAGGTATAAGAAAATGGGGCATCTCATTCTATGCGCTTACATCATGAAAGTTAATTATTGGTGGTCAAAATAATGTGACATGAAAGCTATTGTTATTGTTATTGCTTCGGTGAAGCCAATTGCAAAAACTAGACCTTAGGAAAAAATATCAATCACAAAAAGTAGTACCATGTCAGCTAAAATTTTAACCAGCAACACACATCTTTGTAATCCAAAAACTCCTTTGAGAAGAATTATCTTCAACTTTATGTGAAAATAGGTTGTTTAAGACTCATCAAGATTCTATAAATACCATTTCTTCTGCTGTATTTAGTGACAAAAATAGCTAAAAATAGACGACAAAAAGCCATGGGTTTACCCTTTAGGCTATTTCTGCAAAATAATGCATTGAAAAAGTACAAGAGCTTCGTGACATAATAGATGTAATTACAGTTGATGGAAAAATATGCCACCTCATAACTGAAGACGTAATGATGTGATAACGTTTGCTTTGAACATTCGCCCTCCCATGTGTGCAGTAAGTTGGCTGCACCGTATTCTGTAATAGTTCGCAGTATTTGTTTCACAATTGAGTATTGTTTCTGTCTTCCCCGTCTTTGGGGTACCTCATTTGTCTTTTAGTCATCAACTGAGTCCATCGATTTAATTACTATAATCGACTGATGCCGTTTGATAACTCAATAATGAAAATATATTCAGAGCCAAGATTACGTTGTCTCATATGAGGAGTAAGGTGGGCCGAACCGATGACCTATATCTGCGAAGATGAGAAATGCTTTGAGATTTTCATGGATTATCAGGCCAAAGGCAGGTTAAAAGAATTGCTAGACATTTCGGAAGAAGATGAAAGAGAAGAAGTTGATGAAAAACAGTATAACTATCAATCCCTTATCCAAGACAGACTACACTTCAGTTATCATCAGAGTCTTACATTTCATGGGAATTCGCAAACCACTGAAGGCATAAATGCATGTTTGGTATTACCTGTGAAAGTTGTTTCCTTGCAAAGCAGAACGTAACACAATACCATCAAAGTATAGATTGAAGTTTTTGATGTAGGAGACAATATAGGCATACGTAGAGAACCAAAGCCTTATTTACTGCAACGCACATATTATAATACTAAAAAATGTTACCATTAACACTCACTAAGGAAATTTATGATGGATTTTTTCTGGAAAATGGTAATAATTTTGCTCGAAACTATATAAAAAAGAACAATATTTCTCGCCATAGCTGTGCGCCAAATGAACAAGCGACAGGGTATGGCAGAGATAATGATGAGAAAAGTAACAATAACAATAATAATAATACTAGCAAACCAAAAGCTCGACTGCTTCTTGTAGATGACGAACCTGATATAGTTCAGATTTTCAAGCTGGCTCTTCAACAGGACGCTAAATTCTTAGTTGATGCGTTTACCAATCCAAAAGAAGCACTACAGAGCTTCAAATCTAATGCAGAGTCCTACAATCTAATGATAACTGACATCAGAATGCCAGAGTTGTCTGGGATACAACTAACGAAAAAAGTCAGAGAGATTAATCCCAATGTCAAAGTGGTGCTTACTACTGCTTTTGAGATAAAAGAAAATGAATTATCTGACACATTTACATCCTCTGAGCATATCGACGGCTTTATTCAAAAGCCGATTGGCATTGATGATTTGAATAACAAGATTCTGAATATTATGAGAGTGTCGAAGCAGGAAGATGACGAGGATGAAGTTCATTCGGCACAATAGCTGGTAAACCAAACATGCTACTACTATATTTGGGGTAAGCTAAACGTTTGATGCAAAGGCGCTTTATACTCATCACCATCGGTGCATGCCTTCATTAGCGATAGGTGGCGACTATAGCGAAGCAACATCAAATTAGTTGCTGTAGTTTACGCAGCAAAAATAGCTAGAGTTTGATAGGCTAAGTGACAACCCATTGACATGCAGAGATTGTGTGGTACCCCTCAATATTATAGTATTAGATTCTTTTAAAGCTGCTCATTTAGGAATTGTGTGAATGAAAGCAACTTTGTAGCCAATAATAATGAATAATTGACCGGTAGGTATATACACACATATCTAAATCAGATGTTCAAATTGTGATTGGTCGTCGATTTCTACGTTGTTCGTGTCACAGGTAGTCTTTTAATCTTGAAAATACACTTCCTTTATAGCTATAACAAGTGCTTCTAATTCTTCCCTGCCACTAAGTTCATTCCTTCTTTTGCATTCTATGCCAAGCGAGCTTAATTCACTCTGGGAACAGTTTACCTCGTCATCACTAACAGTTGGAGCTATTTTCTCTCCCTGCTCCTATTGCTCCTCAGTCACTTGATTGCAAGTTATTAAAATAATTGGTAGAATGAAGGATAGTTGGCACTATGATGATGTAATACAAAAATTTTTAATAATGCGGTTTGTTGGACCAGATGCAAAAAATAAATGACAAACAAAAATCAAAGTGGTGGAAGAAGAAACAGAACAGAGATAGTCATTCGGATTCTAGAGGTTGTAGCTGAACAGACTGAGAAGGATGGTGTCGGGGTTACAAAGACCACGTTAATGTATGAGGTCTTTCATAACAGCAACCGATTAAGAGAGTATTTAACAGCTCTAACCGCCTACAACTTGCTTCACTATGACCCAATAATGGGCACGTATAGCACTACTAAAAAGGGCCTACGACATCTTGAGCTCTGGTATAAGCTAAATGATATGGCAAACGAATTACTTGAGCAACAACAGATATGGATGAAGAGAAAAAAATGAGGAGAAGGGGAATTCTTATGCAGAACTCCAAAAAATATAGAAACAGAACAGAGATAATCCACGACATTTTACAGACTGCAAGAAATAACGGCAATGGTGTTGGAAAGACTCAGATAATGTATAGTGCATTCCTTTCATATTATCAAATTAAAGAGTATCTGACTATTTTGATTGATAATGGCTTGCTTCAATATGACCTAAGTACTCGGAAATTCAGGATTACCGAAAAAGGGCTTAACTTTCTGCAGCTATGCGAAAAGCTGGGCGACATAATAGAAGAAGAAAAAACTCCAATCAGCCACCGCTCATGGTAGAATCAACTTCCCAATCTTGCAATTCCTTATCAAGTTTAGTGTTGACCTTGGTTATTGGTTGTAATGTATCCTCTTTTTGAGCGTCTTCTTTCTTTTTCTTTGTATCTCTACTATCCTCTGTCGTCAACCCTACTACTACTTCTATTACTATTTTTCTATTGCCAGATAAGTTATTGAACATTGTTGTAGGCAACTTACTTCTTCCAAAATATGGGGCGCCTAGCCTTAGTCAAGCAAAAAAAGGAACGCTCTATTGAAGAATAGTAAAGATGTTTATCTGTCTGAGAAGTTATTTTGTGATTTGATGCATTGGAGTGGTTGATTGCAGCGATAGATAATAAGAAGGTCGAGATGTTGATAATTCAAATCTTGTAGGTTATGAGCATCTTATCCCTCAAGATAGGCGGTGGTAATGCAAAAAGCTTTAGCCGCTATCGTGTGAAAAACTATAGAAAATATATAGTATTAGTCAGAAAGGAGAGCTTCTGTTAGCTCAAGGATAGAAAAAGTTACTTGAAGTCATAGAAAGTACTACTACTGCCTAAATGTTAAACTTAGGATTATTGTCACTTCCACAAATCAGTTGGAGATATAGTATTGATTGCTTTCATAAAATTGACCACTGCTCCTACCTAAGCCTGTATGACTTTTTCCAAAGTTAAATAAGCATTGTTAACTCGACAGCGTTAAATGGCAAGGTCCTACTCTGCACTGTATATCACAGCTGCTGCTACAACCGCAATAGCAGGCATGCTACATTTGATGTTGGGTCCAAACAGTCTTAATTCTAACATGAATCAGGCAATATTATTCATTGTAGGAGGGATAGCTCAAGTATTCTGGATAATACCTATGATAAAAAAATGGGGCATACCATGGTACGCAATAGGAATCGGAGGAACCATCGTATTTATGGCATTATGGATTATTACACGAATGCCCGGTAATCCTATAACAGGGAGAGGTTTTTCCGCAGGTAATCCAATAGCTCTCACAATTGAAGTTTTCCAGGCTGCATTCATAGGTCTTGCAGCTGCAATAATAATTCACGAATACAGAAAGAAGAACAAGAAGGGACAAGAAGTGGAAAAGCCAACAATGGACAGTGACAAGAGAAGCATGCCCATTCTTGGTGGAATAGTTATCGCTCTGATATTGATTGGATTGTTTGCGCTACCAACATTGATGCCAAGTCCACCTGGAGGAGGTGGTGGAGGACCACCCAGACAAGGAGGAGGCGGTGGTGGTGGTGGAGGTGCGCCATCATCAGGTACAGGTCCACTGGTAGCTCCGCAGAGTCAAGCTCCAACACAGCAAAATGCCGCAGGCACATGAAAAGTCCCCACTGACTGTATTCTGAATATCTTTTGGTCTGAGTTCGAGGACTGCTGATTGTTTTTTTTGCAATGCTAAGCTACTGCTGGAGTGGGATGACAAGCGAGTCGCTGAATTTGCAGCAGCTGAAAAGAAGAAGAACAGAAAAAAGAAGAGGTAGTTAATCTACTCTTACGCTAATTATCATCCTTTCGCAGTGCTCATCCGTCCACACACCTATTCCTTCCAGCCTACCTTGCCATTTTGCATCTATCTTGTCGGCGCATGATTTTGTAAGAGCGTTAAAGTATGCTTCGGTCATCGCGCTGGTACCGTTAATGCCTCGCGTCGCATCTGTGAAGTTGACTTCATTTAAGGCGGCCATGGCGTTTTCGCGCAGGTCGGCTACGTACTCTTGCTGTACTAAGACGTCTTGCCTTGTTCCTGGTTGGCCGTGTCCTGGCACGAAAACATCAAAGTCCAAAGCAAGTGCTTTGTCAATCGAATTGATAAAGGCGGGCACGTCAGGAGTAACTGAAAGAAGTTTCCACGGGACGCCGCCTGGCACAACATGGTCTACTGCCATCAGAACCTTTTGTTCTGGGAGATAAACAAAGATGTTACCCTGCTGGTGGTATGGGCCAGGGTACAGGAGCTGGATAGCTTGGCCGCCTATCTGTAGGTTCATCTCCCCCGTGAAATTCATGTCCGGCACCGGCCTATCCGGGTCATTTCTTTCATTCAGAATTCTGGCGGTTTCGTTATGGGCAATTATTGTGACGTTTTCAAAGAGGTTGGCAGCGCCTATATGGTCTTTGTGGGCATGACTGTATATCAGGTGAGTGATAGGCCT
>JBJMEA010000101.1:0-9756 GCA_045809625.1 Nitrososphaera sp.
GGAAATGCTCTTGGATCTATAGACTGTTGAAGGACGGATTCGAAGAAACCCGGGATCATATGCTGCTGAAGGGTTTGTAAGCCTTAGTATATTAGATTTACTGTTACTGCTTGAGGGAGAAAAGCACTTAGAATATATACATACATTAAATTACCCTTACCAAGCACAGATATATTCATATGAAGATGGAGAAGGAAATGCGCAAGTTCTGCCCTCGTTGTAAGAACTACACCGCCCAATCTGTAGCTTTATACAAGAGGGGAAGGGATAGAGCGGGCGCTGAAGGTGCTCGTAGGCACGCCGAAGACAAGCAGGGATACGGCGGCCAGAAATTTCCTGAGCTCAAGAGAACTGCCAAGACTACCAAGAAAATGACTTTACGCTATACTTGTAAAACATGTCAATACAAGACAATGAAGCAAGGTTTAAGGATTCGCAAACTGGAGATATGATGGCAGTAATATGAAGCGGGAAAGCACTATGATGCCAAAGCCAAAGAGCTCATTTCTGTCGGTTCAGTGTGAGAAATGCAGCGAAAAAACAATAGTATTTTCGCACACAACCATGGATATAAACTGCAAGTCTTGTGGCGAGCTTTTGGCAGAGCGCTCTGGAAGCAAGGCCAACATTGTTGGCAAAGTCCTAGAGACCCTAGACCAGTAATTTTTCTGCAAGCTCCATCTCCTCTTTAGTGTTCACGTTTACCGCAATCTCTTTTTGGTTCATAACCAAATAGCGTTCTTCTACAGGTTCTGTGCCTATGGTAGTAGTATTGAATATTGTGATACCAGAATGACACAGCTGATCCAATACTATGCTTGGTTTAACGCCAATTCTCTCCACAAATCTTTTCTCAAGCATGATCGAAACTGCTGCTGCTGGTTTTTGCTCTAGCAAGTCTTGAACCACACTAAAAATTTCATTTACAACCTGAGAATTTAAAAGTGGCATGTCGCACGGGATGATCATAACTTTTAGCGGTTTTAAATATGAAAGCACGTATGATAGATCGATTGAATAGCCCTCGCCAGATGTCTCAATTGTCTCAATACCTCTTGACTTAAGAAATAAGTTAGTCGCAGGAGTATTGGGAGAGACTGCAGCAACAACGTTATCAAATTTATTTGAGCTGGCTAAGGCAAATATTACACGCTCAACCATTGTAACGCCGTCTACTTTTAGAATCGGCTTTTCTATACCTCCTTGTTGCATTCTACTCGCCTTGCCACCGCACATTATTACAGCTATCAAAAAATCATATCACCTGAGGCATTGTAGACAAAGATGATAACACAATTAGAGAAGAGAGACGAGTTATCTCATTTGATGCGCCAAGCACGTCGCCCGATATGCCTCCAAAGCTCCTGCTAGAGATGTGCTTTAAGAGCTGTGAAAGGAGTAGTGAAATGACCAACGCGGCAAAGCCAGAATAGCTACTGGAAAACCACACAATTGCAACCATAATCCCAGTGGCCACAGCCATCCTGTGTTTGTCCTTCATTGCAGTCGTGAACGGTGAGCTAAAGCCCTCCCAAGCAGAGAGACCTCTATTGGCAAGGAAGACCATCACATACTTGGCTATTACCTCCGCAGTTATGATGCTAGTAAAAATCGCAAAGCCGGACCCAAAGCCGATGTTGAATACAACTATCATACCTATAAAATACATCACAAGCGCTGCAACGCCAGCTGAGCCGACTGCAGGGTCTAGCATAGCCTTATGTTTAGTATCTTTGCTGCCTTTTGCCATTAGCCCATCTGCAAAGTCTGCTAGGGCATCGGTGTGATGGACTCCTGTTATTAAAATAAGGGCTCCTGTGACCAAAAATCCTATAAGTAGTGGATGGAGAAAATTGTAAATCCCAAGTGCCATTGCGCCAATGATTGAGCCTATGATCAGACCTGCGGTTGGGAATAGATACATATTCTTGGCAATGTAATAGATGTCCTGATTCTGCTTGCCTACTGGCAGTATTGTTAGAAATGCAAGCACTGATTGAATAGCCTTAAGGGATGCCAAGCACAAGCCTCCACCAGCCTGCTAAATAGAGAACTGACATAACCGGCATGGATACTACGATGCAGAAGAGCACAGTAGTGAGCTTCATTATTGAGATTGCTTTTTTGCACTTCTCAAGGGTAACAGGCTCCTGATTATCACCAAGCGCGTAGTGCCCTATCTTTTCAAGCCTGATACGTAATGCTCCTGCCATAGTAGCCATTGGGTAGCCCGCATTGATACTGGAAGTCTTATCGTGGTCTCGTTGCAAAACGTTAAGTGAATTTTTCCAATCGGCCCCAAGTATCTTGGCTGAAACTATCATCAAGAATGCAGTAACCCTTGCAGGAATGTAATTTGCAGCACTATCAAGCCTTGCAGACATCCATCCTACATTTTTGAAATAATCATCGGGGTAACCAATCATAGAATCAAGTGTATTTATTGTCCTAAAAGCAAAAGCACCTGCAGGACCAAAAAGTGAATAATAGAAAATGGGTCCAGTAACCCCGTCTACTGTGCTTTCACTTATAGACTCAATAGTCGCTGAAAGGATATGCTGCTCGTCGAGGTCTTCTGTTTCTCTTCTCACTATCATTGACAAATTGTGCCTGGTTGCGTTCAAATCACAAGCCTCAAGGCAATTCATGATTGTCCTAGTGTGCGCCTCCATGCCTTTAATTGCAATCGTGACTTTGAATATGATGGCAGATATGATAACAAGCTCAATGACGCCTACAAAGTATCCGCTTGCAAACACTAACAAATGAATTGCTAAAGCTACTGTGATAACAAGTGAAATAGCAAAGATTGCCCCCTTAGCTTTTTCCGCTCCTCCTTTGAGCCTTGGTAGTAAAAAGCTGATTAGCTGCCCAAGCCAGGCTACTGGATGATATCTATTTGGTGGATCTCCAAAGAGCCAATCCATGCAAAGACCTCCTGCCAGTGCTGCAAAGAGGTAGAGCATCTAGACACCCACAACCTTTGACAGCCTTTGCATGTCTATGTTCCCGCTTATTGCTTTTGCAACAAGATCTATTTGCCAGTTCCATGACTCTCGCGGAACATCTGCCTTACCTGTCACACTACCAACAAGAGAGTCCTCTTCTGGCAGGTTAAACTCAATCTTGGGGATTATACCGAGGATTCTTTTCTTTGTTATCTTTTGAATTTCCTTGATCGCTGGTGTTAGAAGAGTAATATCGCCTCTAAACTTGTTTATTAGAAAGCCTTTAACCAACGCCCTGTGAGCTGGCTTTAACAGGAGATTTGTACCTACAATACTTGCAAAACAGCCGCCTCGCTCGATATCTGCCACAATTATCACAGGTGCTCCTATTTCGCGTGCAAGTAGCATATTGGCAATATCATATTTCGCAATGTTGATCTCTGAAGGCGAGCCAGCACCTTCGATGACTATAACATCGTTTTCAGTTCTCAGACTGTCAAGTGCTTTGAGAACAATTGTAAATCCCTGTTGGATCACAAATTTCTCATAGTACTCCTTTGCATACATCTCTGAGTAGAACCGACCACTCAGGAATATCGTGCTTCTATACTCTCCAAGTGGTTTGAGCAAAATGGGGTTCATTCTTGGGTCTGGTTCTTTTCTTGCTGCAACTGCCTGTATTGCCTGGACCAGCGCCATCTTGGATCCTGTAGGGGTAGTAAAAAAGTTAGAGGACATATTCTGAGCCTTGAATGGAGCTACTCTGTAACCTTGATCGGAAAAAAGTCTGCACAATCCTATAGCAATTGTACTCTTACCTGCGCCAGATGTCGTGCCCTGTATCATAATGAGCTTTGCTCGCCTAGTAGTCATTCTACTCAAAAGCCTCTAGTGCTTTTAACAACATCATGTTTTCCCGATGCATTCTAACTGCTATTCTGATATATTGAGTTCCCATGCCCGTAAACGTGCTGCAGTCTCTTACAAGCACGCCACTCTTTTTTAGCAGTCTGTCTCTAAATTGTCTGGAATTCCTGGCTTGCAAGTGGACAAGAAAAAAGTTAGAGTCCGATTTTAGTGGACAAAATGATTCTAACTTTTTAATATTATCATGCAAAAACCTTCGTTCCTCTTTGATAACCGCCCTTGCTTTTGATAGATATCCACTCTCTAACAGAGCAACCACTCCTGCAACCTGTGCTAGACCATTCACATTCCATGGAATCTTGTTTGTTGATAACTTCTTTGCAAGATTTGAATTGCATACGCTGTAGCCAACTCGCAGACCTGCTAGCCCAAAGGACTTAGTGAGCGACCTTAGGATCACAAGATTACCAAATTCTGAAACTTGCTCCATCATCGTATTAGCTTCTGGATTGTCTGTCAGCTCAATAAAGCATTCATCAAGAAGGATCCTTGTAGAGCTACTAACGTTTTCGATTATCTTCATTATTTGTTTAGTCGCAAGTATGCCTGTAGGGTTGTTTGGGTTGCAAAGAAATACTGCGTCAGCCCCTCTTGCTTTTTCAATTACACTATCTGCATCAATCTCCAAATTATGTAGTGGAACACATGTTACTTCTGCACCTGACTTATGTGACGCAAGCTCGTATTCGCAGAAAGTTGGCACAGGGATAACTACACGCCCGCTTGCAACAGCAGTATGTACAAACCAATAGATGATTTCTATCGCTCCATTTCCTACGCAAATCCATTCTGGGTCAATTCCTAGATAGCGCGATAAGCCGTTCTTGAGCTCTCTGCATTCGGGATCAGGGTAGGTCTGTGCAAGGGAATCGAGGTTCATTTTGATCGCAGATATCGCCTTTCTTGGGGGACCAAGGGGGTTAATGCTTGAGCTACTGTCTAGCCGGACAAGACGTGGGTTTACTGAATAAATGCCGCCATGACTGCAAGCTCTCATCGTCCTGCCCATCATGATTACCTCTGCTTCACCATTCTTTCAACAGCCCATTGACATAAGCTATATTTAGAATGTTTGTACTATAATCGTAATTAATATAGCCTTAAGAGCTCAATAGTTGAAATAACTGTGCCTCATGCACTTATTCTGATTTATGGATTTTTGAACTATGGCATAGGATATCAGTTTTGTCAATATCTTTAATATCAAATCTTTCAGTACCTTAATCCTTAAGCATAATATACAATTAATTTATTATATCAATAAACCAATTGGGCTGACCTACTACCTGTTATCCTATCCTCTACCTTAGTACTTTCTAGCTATTCGTATATTTTTTAGGAGCTCCTAGCCTAAGCTAGAGTGTCGTACGTGACATTCAATTTTTTATTTATTAGAGTGAGCTTTTTATCAAAAATATATTCATCTATTATATCTAGTGCGGTACGGATATACTCGTCCGTTATCAATGAGGGCATCCTTAACCTACTTGTTTTTGGCAACAATGAATTTATTTTCTGCAACAGCGCAAACTGTTTGTCGACGTCTAGTTCGTAGCGGCACTGCTGTATTAAAGACGACAAGAGACCAGGATGCTCATTACTAACCATACTAAAAGCAATAACCTATAGTCGACATTAGATATAAAGATAGTAAAAGTTTGTCCTATATGGTCCATCTATCACTTTATATTGTCAAACTATTTCGAAAACTGCTTTTCAATTTTCATTTTGTCCACTCTCTGCTCTCTAGGTAATCAATTAGTTTCATCATTTCCTCTATTCTTGTCTGGCCACCAATTTCACCTTTGCATTTCTCATAATGTCTTAATAGTTCGCAGTTCTCTTCTTCAGATATACTCTTTTTCTCCTGTATAGTTTTGAAAAATATATCTTCTTTTGTAGTATGATCAGAAACAAAGATGGCATAGGATTTTAGAAATCTTGCAATTGGTTCTTTGCTGCTATTTTTGTTCCATTTGCGTCCAAGTCTTGTTTCTCCTGCATTTACGTTGCCATATTCATTCTCTATGAGCGCATCCAGTTCGCGCCTAAGCATGTTTGCAATTCTTCTTCCAAGCTCGTGTTCAATTAAGAATTTTCGGATTTCTTCTGAAAAGCCATCTTTGTTTGTGGTGATAGGGAAGTATGCTCGCTCTTCCTTTCCGTGATGAAATGCGTCTATAAATTCTTCCATAACTACAGAGATTATTTGAATATCTTCTATAGGGATATCTTCATTTGCATATAGCCTATCTGAGCATCGATGAGCAATGTTTCCTACTCTCCTTACAATCAGATGTTCGTGCATCAGGTTGTTGGTAGATGAAGTAGAAGAAGAGGAGGCCATGTCAGATTATATGTGGACTTTAAGCTCGTTAAAGGTATCGTGATAATAGAAGAAACAAGTAAGATTCATAGAATCTTCGATGAGCAAAAAAAGATTCAGGTAAATAACACTAGAATAGGCAAGTACTACTCAAATTGCTAATATTATGTAATAGCCTTAGTCCTGGTAGCCCATATCAATTATCGATTGAGCGAGTGGATTTTCGACCCACTAGGAATGTGTTGGAATTTATGATACGCTTTCCTACATAGATATATCCCATAATGGAAGTATCTATTTCTCTTTCACTTCCGATAACAGATTAACAGCTATCACCCCTGCTAATAAATGGGAAGACAGGGTACAACGACTAACCAGTTGTTGTTCTCGTTAATAGGATTTGTTCTATTTCCAAATTATCAAAAGATAATTGGGAGGATTAAGTGTAATGAATTAGATTGAACCTGAGGGTTCTTGGCGTATCATATTACCAAGATTATAACATGAGGATCTTTGATATTCTCTTCACAGTGAATGTCATCATAAGTGAGGATTGGATCGTCCTGGAGTTTTTTTGTTGGGGAAACTGCATTGCTGTTGTTGTCTCATCTATGAGGCATGATGGGAATTATTAACTCGGGAACCTATTACTAGTATTGTTAATATGTGATATTTCCTTATATTAGCAATGAAATCTGCTCAGATATGGAGGCTATGGAGATGGTGAAGTAGTTGAAATCAACAAAGTACCCGTTTATTAAAGGATCCATCCAAAGGTAAGATTCTAGGTAAGATTCTAGTCAATGTAAAATCAGCTGGTGTGAACCCGGTAACGCGTAAATGTGGACAAGATGTTTCCACTCGATGAGGCTCGTGAGGCGCTTGACTACCCAAGAGATATACATCTAAGAGGAAAGATAATACTGGCGATACAACAAGCTAATTGGGATAAACCTTATGATGGCAGGATCATAATCGATCGGATCTGCTATCCTTGGATTATGATGTTATAATGTATAATTTTTTGCTTTCGAATAATGTAACAGCGACAGCTCATGCGATACGAAATTGCAGTGATACTCCACGTTTTCTGTCATAATTGAAAAGGAATCTCTTGTCCAATCTAATGCGTATGGATTCTATGATCTCGGTTTTACAGTTTGCGCATCTAACCCTGTCTATATGTTGCAGATATGATGCGCACCAAAAGCATGAATTACAGAGAGCAAAATAGCGATCGTCATTACTATCTCTCTTACTCAAGTCAGAGGCTACTGTTGCATGTGACATAGTTGTTGTTGACATGGCTTTGATATTTCAGAGCTAAGTAGATATTCATTGTCCATAGTAACTTTATAGTCGAATGCAACCTAGAGGATCTATATTGTTCTAAATCTCTTAACACGATGAAATTTTTTAATGTATCTGATTTCGTCACAACGAGGTTGACTGGAAAGAGAGACACACTCCGATCCTAACTGTTCACACTACTCCTCAATCCCATCGCTAATATCCTTCATTCTTCTTTTTTATTTTTCCAGTCTTGCACTCATACCATCCATATTTTTCCTCTAGTTGACGTCAATTATGATCTTCTTTGGTATTGTTTTCAGTCAATGGAAGACTAAAGCTAAAGGTAGATCCTCTTCCATTGGAATTATTCTCAGCCCAAATCTTGCCACCGTGAGCTTCTATAATACTTTGTGAAACAAACAAGCCTAATCCTGTTCCTGTCTCAGACTTGGTCGCAAACTTTGTAAATAACTTTGGCATTATTTCCGAATCTATCCCCGAGCCAGTATCTTCTATGTTAACGATAATTTCATTATTTCCTTCTCTCTTTTCGGTTGTCACTGTAATTGTGCCCTTAAATGTAAATTTAATTGCATTATTAATCAGATTGGAGATGACCTGCATTAACCTACCTTTGTCTGCTTCTACAAAAAAGTCTTCCTTAGGCGTAAATACTAATTTGACATCAGGCTTCAACTTGTTATCTTGGCTTTCACATTCCTCAAGTATGTTAAGAATTATCTCGCTGATGTTGAACCTTTCCTTCTGCAGCCTTAGTGACTGATTTTCAATTCGTGTGACATCTAAAATATTATCTATCAAAGTACCCAATCTTTTTGCATTTCTTACTACAACTTCTAATAACTCCTTCTGTGGCTCATCATTCGATTTGGAGAGAGCTACCTCAGCTAATCCAAGTATTGGTTGAATCGGAGTTCTTAGCTCATGAGCTGCTATATTTATAAAATCTCTTTGCATCTTGTCATGAACTTCCAGCTGTTCATACAACTCAGTTTGAATCCATAGGTTCTCAAATATGGAAACATAAGATAAAACACCTGACTTGCTGCTAGAATAAGTTGACAGACCTATGGCCTCAGAGAAGGTCAATTTTGAGTCATCCGATAATTCAATTACTAGTGAAACTTTTCTATCAGCTATCAAAACCGTAGATTTAGTCTCTGATAGCCGCTGCAAATATCTGACGTTGAGGAGGTAACTTGGGTTATGTCGCTCTGGCTGCAGCAACACCAGACGTTCAGATTCTCTTATTGCATTATGATCATCATCTAAATTTAACTTAGGCATTAGTATTCTAACTTGAATCTTTCGTCTTTCTGCGGCATTTGCTATGGATCTTATTATACCCATTTTTTCTTGGCGGATAACTGCATTGGATGTTGGAAGTATAAGCAATATTTCTTTTTCAGCCGTCTTTATGATATTCCAGTATATCTCCTCTGTTCTGTCAGGGTTCTGAATAACTTCAATATCTGATTCTACCCTTTCTTCTACTTGTTTTATTCTTTGTCGAGCATCAATTCCGTTTCTCCATATCTCTTCGAAAAGAGAGGTGAAATGTCTGACATAGAGAGGTTCATTACTAATAAGTAAACTTTGTATCTGCTTAGCTCCTTCCATTTTTTCTATCGTTACTGCTATTTCCTTATCTGAAACACCAAAACTCATCGGTGGCAAATTTTTCATATGTCTTATCTGAATACCACGTTCGAGGTATAATTTGGCTATGAGTAAGTTACTCTCATCTATGTTAGTGACATATCTAATACCTTTGTGCTCGCCTCTCCTTTGTTTCTCTAATAATTTCATGTTCAAATCAAAGAAATAGTTGTGGCTATATTGTAGTCCTCCTGCAGTCAAACAAGTATCTAACTTACTTGAGTCCGCAATAAGACGGTCAATTTCCTTATTTACTTCCTCGGGGTTCTCTACTATTCTTGTTTCATAACGTATTATTCCTTCTTCAATTTCTCTTATTCTCTGTTCAGCTGAAATAGCCGATCTCCAAAAAGTATCAAAGATATAATGTCCTTGTTCTACAACTTCCCTCACATTGCTATAGATAACCATTGTTAGAGGCTTTGATTCTTCTAAAACCGTGGTAGCCATATATTCTGATTCACTAACAGCCAAACCGCCCTTAACCCCATCTAGATGTCGAAGCTCATCAACTATTTTCATTAGCTCTTTGCAATATTGGATATTTTCTTTAGTAATCTCAGTAAAGGCTCTTATCTTTCC
>JBJMEA010000102.1:0-15886 GCA_045809625.1 Nitrososphaera sp.
TGTATGAAGCATTAGATTATGTTGCAAAAGGTAAAGTGAAGGTAATGACTGAAGTATTTCCATTAGAAGAAATTAGCAATGCATATGATAAAGTAGCTAATGGAAATGTACGGTTTAAGGCAGTAATAAAGCCTACCAAGTAAATTTGTTTGTTAAGTCATTCGCTCCCTGATCTCGTCTATTGGGTCTCATTTTTGAAGTTTTTTTTGCCGAGTCCCTCTGGCCCGCCTAAAATAAAAAAACGTTCAAAAAGTGGACCCAGTGCATCCAAATATTTAGAGCCGGCCTTCATCTCATATTTGTGGAACCCTTTTGGAAGAACTAAAGGTATTCATGTCCCTTAGGCTCACTAATTACACGTAGTTCAAATACTCTCAATGTGATAAATAATCATCAATAGTAAACCTCTTTGGAATAAGCGATTTCTTTAATTCTTTATTCATGAAATTCAATATTAGATCGAGCGACGGTTGACGCACATTTGACGAGGTGTCGTGCACAAAATAAAACGCTGCGAATAAAGTGGGTATCAATAGATTGGGGTCGATCACAACTCATTCAGTTAGTCCACAGGCAAAACTTTGAACGAAGTAGCAGAGATCCTGCAAGTGGACAAAAGCATCATACCCGAGATTATCAAATTCATCAGAGATAATAATATCCTTAACGCAGACTATGACCGGCTTATTTTGACCTGAGAAGCCTGATTGAAATGCGGCAAGCTTCTTTCTCTAAATGCCTTTATACAATAATCGCCCAAAGGCTGCTGTGTCAACGACACAACTTAGTGCGGAATCTCTTGGGCAGTATAAAGCGAAGGCTTATTCCTCTGGCAGTTCTACTTCTCCGCTTGCTCCAGCCACGATTCTGCGGCGCGAGCCAGACGATGACGACGTTCAGCTCAAGATCCTCTTTTGCGGTATCTGCCACTCTGATCTCCATACAGTCCGAAGCGAGTGGGGCGGCACTGTTTACCCGTGCGTCCCAGGACATGAGATCGTTGGACGCGTCACGAAAGTAGGCTCAGCAGTCACCAAGTTCAAGCCCGGCGATCTTGCTGCGGTAGGCTGCATGGTTGACTCTGACAGAAATTGTGACAGTTGTCAAGCCGGTCTTGAGCAATTCTGCCCGAATGTGATCTATACTTACAATTCCCCAGACAAGCATCTTGGAGGCGTCACCTATGGTGGATACTCTGACAGCATCGTCGTCAAAGAAGACTTTCTCCTCCATGTTCCTTCCAAACTCAATCCAGCTGGAGCTGCGCCTCTCTTATGCGCTGGAATTACAACATATTCCCCGCTACGACACTGGGGAGTCACCAAAGGCAAGAAGGTGGGAGTAGTCGGTCTCGGTGGGCTGGGCCATATGGCAGTCAAGTTTGCTCATGCGCTTGGAGCGCACGTAGTGGTGTTTACCACCTCGCCTAACAAGAAGGAAGATGCGCTTCGCCTAGGTGCTGACGAGGTCGTCGTTTCCCGTAATGCCGAGGAGATGAAAAAGCAAGCTAGCAGCTTTGACTTCATCTTGGATGCCGTGTCTGCTGAGCATGACATCAATGCATACATCAAGCTCCTCCGCCACGACGGCAACATCACGCTTGTCGGCGCACCGCCTAAACCTCATAGCGTCGCTGCCTTTAGTCTTATATACGGACGTCGCAGCCTCTCTGGCTCTCCAATCGGAGGCATCGCAGAGACTCAGGAAATGCTCGACTTTTGTGGAGAGCATAACATCACTGCCGATGTTGAAGTCATTCCTATTCAGAAGGTGAACGAAGCTTACGAGAGAATGTTAAGGTCAGATGTGAAGTATCGCTTTTCCATCGACATGGCTTCTCTTAAATCGAAGTAACACGATATGGTGACTCGCTTCGAATTTACTTTTTATATTCAAAATGAGATGGCCATCAGATAGACAGTTCTCCTCATATTTGTCAGAGCGGAACTTCAACGGCAGCCATAGATAATATAATAACATGACGTTCGAATTTTCCAGAGGCCACCGTTATGACTACTTTACATTTGTGTAGTTTAACCAAACTAAAGACGAAACTTTTGCCTACTCCACATATGGACCGTGAACCAATTGGTCATAGAAGCTGACAGATTTGATATTCACAAAATCAAGCATACCATATCTTGACAATTCCCTGCCAAATCCGCTATTTTTTATGCCTCAAATGGAACAGGGAGGACAGATATCACAACATCATTTACCATAACCATTCTGCTTGGACTATTTATGAAAATTCTTCTGCTTTGTCTAGAATTTGAGTCCAAATGCTTTTACGCCAAGACCAAATTTTGAGTCAGATGGAATCTTTGTCGCTTCCTTTTCATTATCCGCCACGATTGCTGGTGCAGGAGGACCAGATACTTCCTCTTGTCCCACTTCCATGAAAGGATAACCTTGGTAAGAATAGTTGGCCTGTAAAAATAACCCCTCCTGCCTTCTATTCTTTCTCCACATGTTAGAAGCACTGCTCCCTCCTTTACAGATCTCCTAGTAATTGCTCCCAAATTAAGGCTCTTGGAATTAACTACAGGCCCCGATTTATGCTCCTACAAATTACAGACGTAACTTGATTTTGATGATCGCTTTGCAACTTTACTACTGATAATCATCCCTTTCTCATATGTGTAATAAATTTGCTAGCGTATTATTGTGCAGGATGTTGACGGACGAACTATTCAGGGAATTGCTTTATTTTACTATCTAATACCCTCTATCTTTTATCTTGTTTATTCTAGTCTTTTCCATTCTTACTACTTCTACAATCTGCTAATAGCAAAAACTTAATAGCTGACCAGATGCGGATTAGTCTGAACGCTTTCTAGGAACCGATATCAGGCTGCAGCATCTGCACCACTTGTACTACCATTGAGCCTCAATTTTGAAGTTTTTTCTGCTGGAACCCTCTGGTCCCGCCTAATATAAAAAACGTTCAAAAAGTGGACCCAATGGTTGTTAAATTGAGATATTAAAAACCAATCTTATTTGCTGTCGACTCGACGTTAGAATGGGAGGGTGCAGAGTCAAGTTAGTTATGATTTACCTCCTGTCGTTTACGAGACGAGAAATCAATCGGCCCCCCCACAACCAGTGCCCAGACAAAGAATGACACCCTGGAAATGATATTGTTAGTTACGGAGAATCCTGAAGCCCCGGATATAGCGAATGCTATTTCGACTAGGTTTTCTGTCTCGAGGTTAGTGAACACTCGACCTAATCCGAGCTAACGTGCAGCATCTCTATGATCCCTGCCACGAAATTAATTCCTAATAGAATACGTGGAAAAGACGGTCTTTCTCCGATGTAAACGAAGGAGACGAAGAAATCGCACTAATAGCCGTCACTACCGATTCCTAGGTTGTCATACCAAGGTCCTTTCGAGGGTTTCCAACCATATTCTTAGGGTCGACGATACGATCAAAATCCTCGGAATTTACGTAACCTAGCTTAAGGGCAGCCTCTCTGAGGCTGAGATTGTCGTCCAGTGCATAGTGAGCAATTCTAGAAGCCTTGTCATATCCGATTACTGGACTCAATGCAGTTACAAGCATCAGTGATTCTTCAACGTATTTTCCCACCTTGTCTTGATCTAACCTTATCCCCTCAATACTATATGCGTGTAGTTTAGTCGACGCGTCACCGAGGATCCGTGCCATATGAAGTACGTTGTTTAATATGATTGGTCGCATCGCGTTAAGCTCGAAATTCCCCTGTGATCCAGCGAAAGCAACAGCGTTGTCCTCTCCAATAACCTGAATGCACACCATTACCATGGCCTCCTCCTGTGTCGGGTTGACCTTTCCCGGCATAATCGAGCTCCCTGGCTCGTTGCTCGGCAATACCAGTTCATGGAGCCCCGCCCGTGGTCCTGAACCTAGCCAGCGTATATCATTTGCAATCTTCATTAGGGCCACAGCGATTGACCTAAGTGCAGCGCTCGCAGACACCATTGCGTCAAGAGATCCCTGAGCCTCAAACTTGTTTGGGGCACTGACAAAGGGATATCCAGTAAGTCGAGAGATTTCCGCCGCCACCTTTTCTCCAAAATTATCAGGCGTATTGATTCCAGTGCCGACCGCAGTGCCCCCTACTGCAAGACGATATAATCTGCCAAGTGAGTGTAGTACAACTTCAAGCGAGTTATCAAGTTGTGTTGCATAACCTGACCATTCTTGGCCAACGGTCAATGGAGTTGCATCTTGTAAATGAGTGCGTCCAATTTTGATGACATCTACCCAATCCTTTGCCTTTTTCCATATGGTATCGCGAAGGGCCGCTATTGCAGGAATTAGGCGAGTATTGAATTCGATGACAGTAGCAATATGCATCGCAGCTGGGAACGTGTCATTGGAGGATTGACTCCTATTGACATCATCGTTGGGATGGATTGGATGCTTGCTGCCAATCTTTCCTCCAGTCAATTGTATAGCTCGATTACTGATAACTTCATTAACATTCATGTTAGATTGCGTACCAGACCCGGTTTGCCAGACATAGAGGGGAAATTCTGAATCAAGTTTTCCTGCAATGATTTCATCTGAAACCTTTGATATCAAAAGCTCTTTCCACTTTGGCAAAACACCTTCTGATTCATTAACGTTGGCTGCGGCTTTTTTCACGTACGCATACGCATGATAAAGTTCTTTTGGCATACGATCATTTCCGATTGAGAAATGAATCAAGGACCTTTGAGTCTGAGCGGCCCAATAGTGTTCTGCGGGAACCTCAATTTCTCCCATTGAATCCGTTTCCCTTCGCTTGCCTGTAGCCTTCGTACCTATGGGAACGTCTAGAATTGGTGGCACATCTTCGACATTTTTTCGATGTGTATTTGGATCCATTGGAAAAAGTTGATTCCTTCTTATTTTTAGTCTATGGGTCATAAAGTTGTGTATTCAGGTTTAAAGAGCATCGTTTGAAGCCAATTCTTGATATCTCCGTTTGGTGGTGGATTGATCCTTGCCAAATCGCGATCAAAAACAACTGCGGCCACGCTTTCGGCAGTCTGCACCTCAGTTTCCAGGATATTGCTTTGCGGTGGGAATAGTAACCCCATCTTAAGCTGCTTGTCATTCACCTGATCAGCTGATGCCCTTGCGGCTTCAATGAACAACTCATCCGTTACCAATTTTGCTCGGGTTGCGTAAATCGCAAGGCCGATGGCTGGATATATGTAGAAATTGTTCGCTTGCCCCGGAAGAAAAGTATCACCATTATAATGCACTGGAGGAAATTGCACGCCGGCTGCATAAATTGCCTTCCCCTTTGACCATTTGTATGCTTCTTCAGCAGTACACTCTGCATGTTCTGTTGGATTTGACAGTGCGAAGATAATCGGTCGTTCATTTATTTTAGACATGGCCTCAATGACTGCTTTTGTGAATGCCTTACCTACAGTGCTTACTCCAATTAGGATGCTTGGCTTTATAGACTCGATAGCCTCAACTAGATTTCGAGTGGGGCTGTGTGCATGAGCATAGACCTTCTGCTCCTGAGTTAGGTCTTCGCGAGTACTCTCCAATAAACCATTTTATCAAAAAGCCAGATATTGCTTCGAGCCCGTTCCTCCGATAAGCCCTCAAGCTTATTGCCGACCAGATCACGTCTGCGATGCCAATACCAGCCGAGCCAGCTCCTAGGAATAGGACGCGCTGATCTTTGATACTCTCGCCAGTGATACGCAAGGCATTCATCAGTCCTGCAACAGTAACGCTACCTGTACCTTGGATGTCGTCATTAAAGCAGCAGACTTTATCTCGATAGCGAGCTAGGTAATGTAAAGCCTCGGTGCCTTTCCAGTCTTCAAATTGTATGCAACAATCTGGAAAAGATTCTAGGACTGCTTGTATGAACTCATCTACGAAAGGCTCTGTTTATTCAATAGGAGGCCGTGTTTGGCGAAGCCCGAGATAGAGGGGGGTCATTGAGCAATTCCCGATTGTTTGTGCCATAATCTAGTAATAGTGGTAGTGTTTTCTGTGGCGGTACAGCCGCGCACGCCGTATACAATTGCAGCTTTCCAATTGGAATAGCCATACCATTAGCGCCAAGGTCACCGAGTCCAAGTATGCGACCGCCAGATGTGGCACAAATGATGCGTACATCCTACTTCTCAGGCCAGTTTGAAAGAACTTGTTTAATCCGCCCTTTTTGCTCTAGTGATATGTACATTCCATGAGGACGACGGTATATGTGGCCAAACTTTAGACAAGCCTCACCTACGATTGGGTCATAAAGTATAGGCAGAAAATAAGCAGGGTCAGACATCACCACGTGGTAAAAAATGGTCTCGTTTGCGTCAAGAGGCTGAATCATGTATATGTAACGCTCAAGGTCGGTAGTCTTTTGTACTAATTGCCGAAGCACACGCTGCCTCTGCTGCTCAATGGCCTCTACTGAAGGAGGCAGAAGGCCTTCAAGACCAAAGGAAGCGCGTTCGGCTTCCTGTAAAGGCTGTGCCTTTGTTCAGCGCGGGTATTTCGAACAGCATTGGCCCTCCCTTATGCAAACGAAATGAAGCTGTCATATTGCTAGCTTATTACCTCCTTCGTTTTCAGTTAACAAGATCAAATGATCTTTCATTTGAGCATGAGTAAGAGATGCTATCAAGGTCATCATCGTGTTTGTCTTAGTAATTTCGCCACCACCATTTGCAGTCCCTAGAATCCTGTTTATGATGTCAATCTTGCCTCTTCTTTTTCTCAAATTCCACTCAAGCAATACTGTTATAATCCTCGACGAAATGAGCTGATATGGTTTGGACGACAACTAATATCAAAAGCATGGTTCCTTACATTAATCAATTGTCGATGTCTCAAATAGTACATCCATAGTTGGAAGTATTTAGTAATTTGTTTCATGATAGGATCGCCAGTTAGTACTTCCTTATCATTCAGTGGAAGTTCGAATACAAAATTTATCTTATTAATGGATACACAATGATAATCATCGATCGCTAGGCCAGACACCTTTTGAATGATAAACAAATACTTCTGTATTATACCCAGCACCAAACAGCTTGTTCTTGGTAGGGGTCATATAGATCTCACAACTGATATTGTACTCGTCGAGAAGTGATTTATGCATGTGGATAACATTACATCCGTTCCACTTGATTGCAATCGATGTAAATACGCATAGTTAGCAATCAATGGTAATACTGATAATACATTATATCTGGTCTCATTCATTCTATCATCGAATATGAGTCCTAATTCTGAAGTTTTTCTGCCATCCCTCTGGGCCCGCTCTACTATTAGTTCTCTTTAGAAGGGTTCTGCTCTGGTATTAAGTGTCAAGTCATCCTTAAACTTTTAGATGGATTCACTGTTGTAAAACTCTGATGACTCATATAATAAGCAAAAGCAGACTCTTAGACTTTTCTTCTCTTCCTGTAGCAGTCCTTGACGTATAAAGACCTAAATCATACATTGAGCAAGTTATAAAACGACTAAATGACTCATCACACGCCCGAACACCGAGAATTAGCTGAGCTCAATTTAAAAGGACAAGGTGGCAGCGACAGAGCAAAATGGCTTACTAAGCGTATTAAAGAGTTGGACATTCAGGAGAAGCAAGAGAAGAAAGGGCAACAACAGTAGTAAGAGAGAAAGAGTTTGTTGGGGACCTAATACAAAGCCTCTTTTCTTATCATTTTACTTTCTGCTTTTTCGTCACTCATTTCGCTTTTTTCATCCGTCTCTTAATTCTGTTCATTTTCAAAGAACCGATATCAGCATGAAGCCCCTCCGTCCAGACTTCTGATTGCACTGGGTCTTTTCTTTGAAGTTTTTTCTGCCGAGTCCCTCCTGTCTCTTAGCTGTTCTGCTTAGAATTTAGCGGTATCGTGTAGAATCGAACCTGGGAAGCTACAAAAGAGAACCTAAGACAAGATTATCAACTAATTTCTTCATACAGCTTTCCGCCCTGATGGAGCCTCCACGCAATTTCAAATGTTTGTCCTTGCGCACGTGCAGTTGGTGTATGAGCAGCCAAGTACCGTGTAGTGGCTATCAACACATGCGAACCAGGTTTTACAGCGTCTAAGATTTGAAGGCGCTGAAGTTCCGCCTTCTGTCTAAAAGCGGCTTCTAACATCTGAATTGTATGCAAACTTCTATCCTCTCTTAATAGGGCATGCACAAGAATTGAAGAGAGTTTTTCTTCTCCTTGCTTAGAAAGGAACCCCGCAACCATCTTTGCAGCTTCATTTACCTGGTGGCGCTTATCAAGTGTATCAAGAAATCTGTCCATAATATTTCCTTGGTTGCTCTCACTACTTTTTTTATTGATTGGTCCCTCTTTATCATAAGGAAGTGCCACAGAAGGTACATTTAGAAATCTGTTTAGGTAGTTTGACATTGCGATATCAAAGATTGCACGTAAAAGTTCCTTGGATGAAGGCAGCCGATGGATAGCCTGTTGAACAGCATTGGCAAATGTAAAAGTGTGAAGGGCAGTATTCCAATCAGAATATTCATTGGTAATGGGAAATTGCGCGATTCGAAGGGCAGCAGCATAAGCTACTATGGCTGATAATTCTTCGTGCTTTGCGCCATCTTGTAGAGATTCAATTAGTATATTTACAATGGCAGCGGGATTATCTCCCAATAATACGTCTACGGTTTTCTTGCTAGCTTTCCAGGTCTTATGACTTTGCTTACCTTTTTCCAATACAGCTGGAAGCTTGTCAAAGCACTCATTTAACAGCGCTACGATGTCGATAGGATGTCGCCACGAACTCCTTTCCTCCATCCTTGTAGCTTGGGCATAAAGCGTCACAAGGCTAGTCAGTACTTGTGCAGCCATATCCCATCCCACTATATCAAGCGCTTCAAAGGCCTTATTAGTAAAATCTAAAACATGCCCTGAATCAAGATAACGGCGGTCAGTAGCTGCTGAAAATAGCATATCCGCTATGATATTTTGGTCCGCTCCTGCTCTTATGGCAGTAACAAGACAGCGTTCAGCTCCGTCAGCATCGCGAACCTCTATAAAATGACGGAACCATCGCTTCAACATCTGCACATCTGCATAGGTACTTTGTACATCTGGCAATGGGGTGACCGTAAATCGAGGTGGTTGTCCGGAACAGTCGTCAGCAACAGCTGAGAGACCGTGGTAAATTGCTCGAAGCCTATCTTCACAGTTTCTTGAAAATGGGGCTAGATTCATCATACACGTGAGGATTGTCAATCCTACACCCCAACCTTCTTGTCTGTATCTTGTGCCATATTCCAACCCTTTCTTAAATAGGTCAGAGCTAGAGACTTCCTGTGAGTCTAGTGTCAGTACTGACTTGGCAACAATGAGGGCTATGTTTTGCTCCATTGCATCGTTTAGTCTCTGCAGATGATGTGCACGGAGCTGCTCTTTCCTTTTATTTGCTTGTTCGATACGGACAAAAATATTGCCATCAATAACATTCACAGCAAAAACAGGCACATCATCAGCCCATAAATCAAAACAACCTCCAGTCTTAATATCAAATCTGGCATGGTGCCAGTCACAGGTCAATATGCCATCTTTGGTGCTTCCTCGACTTAGAGGAAAACCCATATGCGGACAACGATTGTCAAGAGCATATACTTCCCCTTCCTGATAAAACAATACAATATCGTGTCCTTGAACTGTAACAGAAAGATAGCCTTTATGCTTTAATTCTTCCAAAGTACCAACAAGAAGGGACTTGTTTGCCTCTTGGACCATACACCTGATTAAGGGTTCTTCAATCATGCTTTTAACTTATGCTAAAAATGAAATTTTCTACTTTCCGTATAGTTAAGGAATTTGATGCTCGAACCGATTGGCTATATGGATGGATATGGTGATAGAAACATGCATGCTATCATACATGGAAAGTAATCCGATTATCCCCTGAGTATTCAATGAAAAACGTGAGCAGTGCAAATAGTATTCATGCTTCAGAGATACTATCACAACCTCTCGACTGTCATCATCTTGTCGATGCTACTTCACTGAGTCTCAATTTTGAAGGTGTTTCTGCCGAGTCCCTCTGGGTCCAGTAAAAAATAAAAAAGTTCAAAAATTGGACCAATGCTATTATCAAATCGATCTAGCTGATAATAATGACTTTTCTTCTCATCTCAATTGCAATCCGTAACTAACACGCATTATGTGAATTACTTACCTAAGCTAATAGTATTGGTTATGTTCATAACACCATCTCCATGGTTTATTCGGTAGTGCAATCATCACAGGATGCCCTGTATTTTCAAAATGTTTTCTTGCATGAAGACCAATAGAAGAATCACAACAGCCAACATGCCCACATACAAGGCACATCCGTAATGCAACCCAATCCGATTTTTCTTTCTCACATTCTTCGCAGCCTTTTGTATTTGGAGAAGTAATTTCTTCATCCACGTCCTTGAAGTGTTCGCATTTTTGATTCATGCAGTTATAATTCTGAAGAATATCTTTTAAATGTTGTAATGCATTAATAGAAGAAAAAAAGAGGAGACTTTCCAACCATTTCCTGGTGGTAGGTTTAGTAACCTACTGCAAGCAGGTGACAACTAATGAAATTTAATCCATCGCCTACCGGGCTAACAGAGCCCAAAGAATTTATGCCAAAAAAGGTTGTCATCACCTGGTAACATCACAGCTTCTTCACATCCTCTAATAGAAGATTTTTATAAACTTACCAATATAGTCAGTAAATGGACGAGAAAAAAACAATCACAGTTCAGGCAGTCATCAATGCTCCTATAGAGCAAGTTTGGAAGCTCTACACAGAATCCGAGCATGTCATGAAATGGAACAATGCTTCAAATGATTGGCACACTCCAAGGGCCGAAAATGATTTGAAAGTTGGAGGTAGATTCCATTACAGAATGGAAGCAAAAGATGGCAGTTCTGGATTTGACTTTGATGGAACTTATGAGCAAGTGAAGACAAACGAATTGATTGTATATTCTATTTCAGATGGAAGAAAAGTAGAAGTTATATTTACAAAAGAGGATAATGCAAGAAGAACTAAAATGGCTACAACCTTTGAAGCAGAAAGTACTAATCCTATTGAAATGCAACGTGACGGTTGGCAAGCCATTTTGAACAATTTTAAGAAATATGTTGAAACAAGAAATTGAAAAATGACATTCACCATTATCCCTCTATCATTTTTCAAATAGGAAAAAATCAATTTATTTTCTGAAGAAATTACTATTTGAGCCCTGAGGTTCGTAAAGTCTGATGAAATAGGAACGGTTAAGTGTACGATCGAAATACGGTATGACTTGCTTCTGGAATAGACGATTTACTAGTCCGACATGACGCATGAACGGAGTGCACCGAATCGCCTCTATGGAGGTTTTTCTCTTTAACCCTCTGGACCCAAGTTTTGATCATTGGCATATGCAAAGTAGTTGGATCCGCACTTTCTGTTTTCTGCAACCGATTGAGTCCAAATTTTGGAGTTTTCTCTACCTGAACCCTCTGGCACGCTAAAAAATCTTTTAAAAATTCAATGATAGACCGCGCGAGGAATGATGTACATTTGACGGGGAATCGTGCACAAAATAACACCTGCAAGTAATGGATGCTAAAAGAGTGGCATAGGTCACAAATCATCCAGCTAGTCTAAAAACCCAAAAACTTTGAACCAGACATCTGAGATCCTTCAAGTGGACAGGAGCAGTGTTAGCCAGGATTATTAATTCATCAGAAAGCTGCCGATGTAATGAAAAAATATTTGGTTGAGATCATACCTATGGTAGTTACAAACTTTCTGGCGCGTCTTAATTCAGTATTGGGCGAAGCCAGGAGGATGGTTGAACAACCAAACAAACAAGGTGACAATATGCCAAAGATTCGAGCGTTGTATTTGGTTCAAAGGTCATATTTGTCCATGGTAAATGTACTCACAAATAGCAAGACGCGCATAGATGAGGGTTTGAAGTCTGAACATGCAAGATAACATTAGCAAAAATGGTAGCAAGGGACTTCAATTCGCTAGTCCAAAACCTATCTTTGTATCTATGATCTGAATTAGCATATATCATTTTAGCGCTGTCCACAACTTCAAATAAATAATGGTGGACCTAATTTGGAGTCAGCAAAAAATTATGCATGTAGGCTCTTACTCGTTGTAGTTGAAGTTTAGCTCGTGAGCAGTACCTCTAGTTATTTCATAGTTATCAACTACCTGTGTTGTGCCGTTTGGAAATGAAACGGTTATATGGTATGTGCCTCGTGGGAGGTTAATTAGATAGTCGCCAGTTAAGGATACAAATGTGCTTGTCGTTTGACCTGTTTCTATATTTTCTGCGATAACTGAAGCTCCAATAAAAGGAAGCCCGCTGAGCCCTTCAACATAGCCGTGTGTTGCACCAGGTTCGTTTCCTATAAGAGAGCCAGTGGTCGTTGTAGAAAAAGACGATTGAATTCTGCTATTTGAGTTTGGCAGCATTCCTCCACTAATTATGAATCCTGCAAGCGCTATTGCTCCACTTATACCTACAGCCGTATATGCTGCAATCATAAACTTGGATTTACTGCGTTCCTTTCTTGATTGCTGCTGAGTGCCATTTGTTTTAATCGGCTCTTTGGTTTCAGCGAGTAGGACACTTTGCGGCGAAGAAGAAGAATTTGACACTATAGATGACGCTGGTGATTTTTTGCTTCGTGCAGCCGCCTCATGTCTTCTACTACTATTATGCTCATGCGAATCAGCCCAAGTTCCAGTATCATATTCTCCAGTGACCTCTGTGACTTCTTCTCTGTTTGATATTCTCTCCAACATATCTAAAGTTAGGGGTTGACGTACTGCAATATGCGTCCCATTGTCATATATTGCTGGAGCCATACCCGTTTCTTGCAATATCGTTTCTCTTACTTTCTGGATATCTCTGCTTGGCTCCAAAAACGTTTCTACCATATACACCGGAGCACTTCCGGGATTCTCCATCTGGCGCAGAAGCAGATCGTTTATAAGCTTAGGATCAACCTTTGACACAACCTCTTCGTATTTCTTTTGCAATTCCTCAAATTGGTTTTGAAGAAGTTCGGTTAGCCGGTTGAATCATGCCTACCCTATTGCCCTCTGTGTCAAGAAACGACACATACAATCCGACCCCTGAAATATCCACTGGTTCGCCGAGCACCTTAGCTCCTGCCTTTTCCACAGACTTTATGTGTTCTCTAATATCATCGACTGCGATAACCACTGAGGGGTATTGCGCAGGCTTGTCATCAGTTTTCTGGAAGAATCCGCCGTTTATTGCCCCTGGCCTTTTTGGACTGCCTTTTTCATCAGAATCTATCGTGGTGGCTAGGACGTAATTTCCCATATCTTCGCCTAACTGTTGGGTTTTCCAACCAAAGACTTTAGTATAAAAGTCAGCCATTCGCTTTCTGTCTTCAGCTGGCATTTCAAAATGAACTACAGGATTCATCTTTTACTTATCCCCGAATACGCCTTCTTTAATTCCGCGATATTAAATTTTTTCATTTTAAGAAATGCCTCAGTTACTCTCGCTATTTTCTTCTCATCTTTATCCTTCATAATCTCGTCCATAACAGTGGGAACAATCTGCCATGACAGCCCATACTTGTCTTTAAGCCAGCCGCATTGTTCGGCCTCCGGAAATGCAGAAAGCTTCTCCCAGTAGTAGTCAATATCCTCTTGGACATCACAGTATACCAAAAATGAGATGGACTCATTGAACTTGAAAAGAGGTCCAGCACTTATAGCCATAAATGGCTGGCCTGACAGTTCAAATGAAACGACATCGCAATCGCCAGATGGCGTGTCGTGGATTGTCGTCACATTCGTTATCCTTGAGTTCGGGAATATGGAGGTATAGAACTTTGCTGCCTCTTTCGCTTCTTTGTCAAACCATAAATGCGGTATGATTTTTTGCATAATCACTTTATTCATAAATGCCCCATAGCAAATAACATAAAAAGGCGTTACTCCCCAAGGGGAGGTTGACATTCAAAAGACTAGCAAGGAATCCGCTTTTTGAAGCGAGATATCACTTCAGAGCCGGACCAGACCGCCTTGTAATTGTGTAGAGTATGTTTTCTGAAGGTGCTTCTCTCGGAACCCTCCTGGCCGGCCTAAAATAAATATACGTTCAAAAATGGACTCAATGTAAGAAATGTGAGCACTATTAAGATACCGTCCTTTAATGCAACACCAATCAAAAAGTGCAGCTAAAGAAGAACCTGGTGATATAGTAACGGTAGTAGTATGAGCAATAGCATCAGCAAATATATATCAAGTTAATAATCTGTCTCTTTGCTGATATAATATAATACAATATTTCGCTACATAGCCTCTGCTATTATTATTACCTGATACTATCAGTAGTAGTATTTCTGCCAAAGAAATTGGAGAGCTGATTTATGACGAATTGTGGCTGCTCTTCTGGAATAAAATGACCTGAATTTGGAACTATTATACCTGTAACATTTTCAGCTGATTGCTGCATGCCAAGCACGGCAGTAGGATTACTAATACCTCCAAATGCTGGAATATGTCCTGCTCCTAGAGCCAATACAGGCATTGTAAGCTTTGTTTGAGAATAATTCTGATTTTGAATTGCATCCTGTGGGAAAGCTCTATAATACTCAAATCCAGCACGCATTCCGCCTGGGGCAGAATAATGGCTAACATATTCATTGATAGCTACCTGAGTTATAGCAGCTGGATTATACGCAAGGCCATGATAAAACCATGATAAATATATCGACTCTTTACCCTGCACAAGGGCTTCTGGTACATTAGGTGTTTGATGGAATACGAACCATGTCCTGTAACAAGATAGCATATTGTAACTGCGGGATTAATGTATGGAAAACATCAGCAGGCATATAAAAATTGCAAAAATTATATACCTCATAAATATATAGATTGTGCTAAAATGATTAACCTAGGCTAATATTTATTAGTTAGACTAACCTATTAAAAATATACTTGTATGTTGCGTTCACAATTGATTTTAGTATCTGCTGTAGCAATAGCTATCTTAGCTACAATATTTGCTATTTCTTTTTCAATTAGTAGTACTTATTCATCGAATACTACACATGATGATTCAAACGGCAATAATGGTATAACAAAGACTGCTACTATCAATACCCCACATGGTGTTTACCAAACAACAGGTGATATTTTAGATCCAACAAGCCAAGTTGTTAACGGAGACAAGATCGTTATTGATCCTATGCAATATTTACGTACGTTCAACTACGGCCGTATATCTAGTCTACCCAATGGTACTATACTCAGAGAATTTACACTAATAGCCTCAGACGATAAGGTCATGGAAATATCTCCAGGTATGTTCTATAATGTATGGACATTTAATGGAACTGTGCCTGGGCCCACTATAAGAGCTACTGAAGGGGATTTGATAAGAATTCATTTTATAAATAATGGTTCAAAATCTCATTCAATACATTTCCATGGCATACACAAGTCTAGTATGGATGGGGCTTTTGAAATGATTGGTCCTTCTGGTGGACAATTCGTTTATGAGTTTTATGCTGAACCGTTTGGAGTATTCCCATATCATTGTCATATGCAGCCTTTAGAAGAACATATCTCACGTGGACTATATGGAGTTTACATCGTAGATCCGAAAAAACCAAGAGCTCCTGCAGACGAAATGGTAATGATGATGAATGGATACGATACTGATAATGATAAAGAAAATAACTTCTACACTGTAAATGGTATTCCTTATTATTACATGCATCACCCAATCCAAATTCAAAAGAATAAGCTTGTGAGGATTTATCTAGTCAACATGTTAGAATTTGATCCCATAAATAATTTCCATCTCCATGGCAATATGTATCAGATTTACAGATCCGGAACAAGTATGATACCAAGTGAATACAC
>JBJMEA010000103.1:0-6295 GCA_045809625.1 Nitrososphaera sp.
AGATAGTATCTGCTGGAAATAACAGAGTGCTAGTTTCATGGTGGGAAACCAATCCAGTTACAGGATCAAGTGAATCTGTGTTAAGAGTATCAAATGATTCAGGAAAGACATTTGGTCCTATGGTTATGCTTGGTATGAATGAATTGTGATCACTTCGGGTAATGGAACGACAATAGCAACTGGCGATACTCTCTCTCGGATACAGGAGAGCAAGGATGAGGGTAATAACTCAAACAAATAGTAAGAACAACAGCATCTCTTTCTCTCTTTTTTCACTACCACTCTGTAAAAATTGGATCTCTTCTGCCTTTACGTTCTTCTTCCCGCTGCATTAATACAAAAGCGGTTTCGGCTTCTTTAACATCTCCAGCATCCTTAAACCTCGACCACATAATACTAAGTGTAAATCCCACAGACCAGTTTCGCCTCCTTGCTTTCTCAAGAGCTTCTTTATAGATTACCCTTTCCCGAGTCTGATTGTTTGTCATTTATTTCCTCATCATCAGCTCTTTACATGCTTCAGTTTAATTACTAGTGCTAGAAGCTGCGCTTTACTAGTCATAATTACTTTTGAGAAGTAAAAATCTGGCTGCTACTTTTGTTGTTATATACTGTACTATGGTTGCTGTTGATAGTGCTGCTGAATTTGTCGGACAATAACCAAAAATGAGATCAATTCAATACCAGAGTCGCAAGATTGAAGAAATAGACTGGACTTGGTTGGAGTTGGTCCGCACCTCATCTTAGCTGCTGCTTCAGTTATTTTCTCATCTGTTCTTCTTTTGATCATATCCATTCATATACAGTTGTCTTGAATTTTTGAGAATTAGGATCAGTTTCGAATTCAAATGTGCAAATTAGATTATTCATCCAAGATAGTTTTTATAATTTGAAAATCCCGTTACAATAGTCAATCCTTTAATTTTTCCGCCTTCTACCACCTTGCCCTTTTCATGAGCCCACCATAGGAATTGATCACTACCACCTTCAGTTGCGGTAAATGAACCATGCCAGCTGGCATCAACTATCCCAAGAGGATACGGAGTAACGGTACCTGAACCTATAATTTTTTCCACTTGGAAATCTACCTACGTCTGTTACTCCAGATATAAACTCACATCCATGTTTATCCCTTCTACCGGATGAACCTTTATTACTTTAAAGCCTGATATTTTGCCGCTTTCTTCAGAGTTTCTCTCCTAATGCCACACCGATCAGGGGTTTCAGCAACTACAGGTTATAAGGAGTTTGCAAGCATATTCCGGATTATATCACATCACATGTAAAATTCCGGCTCAGGACATACGAAGCGAGCAAGAATGTTGAGGTTTATAACTTTTGTAACATAAATTGTCCATTCACTAGCAGACCGAAACTATGCATAAAATGGACAGCGTTGGAGTTGAAAACACACACGCACTGTAGTATCAAAGGTCGGTAATAAAAAAAAGCAGCTCGTTCAGAATCTATGCCAATCTATTCTTATCGCCCAACCAAAAAACTCTTCAGATCCTGTCCATGGTCAAAAAGTTATGAATATTAGATTAATCTTAATAGATATATTCGCTCAGAGGTACCCTGCGCAATTATGACGCATCTTCTTCTAGGTTCTTCATGGATTCTTAACTACTACCCTCGCTCCTGAATTAAATATTTATATTAAAGGCACCAACTCATACCCAATTGCAAGCTTTTCCTATCTTCAGATATACAAAGAACTAAGTAATAATATCGATAGCATAGAGAAGGCACAGGCTCTTGCTCAATTCATAAACTGGGCGATTACGGATGGACAACAATACACGTCAACTGTACAGTATGTGCCTCTTCCAGAGAGTGTAGTCCAACACAACCAGCAAATGCTGCGATCGCTTACCTTCAATGGACAACCAGTATCTCAATAGAAGTTCAAAATGCAGGAATAAGCCGCCGATCATTCTTACTTCCTTTTATTTTTAATGCCACAACGACTACTACAACAGATTAAATCTGCAATAAACCATTCCAAACTTATCAGGATACATCCAATTTTGATGTAGGTGTAAACAAACAGTAACAGTCACTACACCTACAATCAAGTGCTAAGAAAACAATAAGGTAATTGGTTGTTGCTGTTGCCTCTGTCTTTCTCTCCTATTCTATCTGGGGTAACAATGTTCCTTTGAAGCATTTATACCTGGTGTATCTAGTGGGCACCCAGCAGCTGCTTCTGCATGTTGTTATGTAGAATGCTGACCTGAACGAATTGCGGATTCAACCCCTTGTTGTTCTACCTGTTCTGCTAACGTTTTCCAAGTTTGCTGCTTGTTTGCGCAATTCTGCTTCCATACGTTCTTGTACTCTTACAGCGTGTGCAGTCCGCGGTAGAGAGAATGATAAGACCATTATGGTCCCTGGCACCGCAGTGATTGCCAGCATTGCTGCTGTTTTTTGTATTGGCTTTCGCATACTAAATTATTTTTTCCTTTTTAAGGAAAATCATGTAGGTCCTTCCCAGTCAATGAACAGAATGTATAAAGAGTTTAGTCAAAAATAAGAATCAAATCTTGGCAATTGGTGGAACTCCAAATTTTGATATGATCCCGCCCAATACTTTGAATCACCAGATTACATCTGTTACCGTCGCCATCTTAATCTGATAATGAAAAATACTAAGAGGTACCATAATTGTACCAAGACCATTCTTTAATCGCCTTATTTTTCTTAACTTCTTCTCTACATAGCTTATAATTTACAGGCGACTCCCAATCTTTTTTGCTTCATTTCTTCCCATTCTACCTCCTTTAGTCCTACCATCTTTCTAAAAGAGTTTGCAGTAGCAGGACCAAAGCCAGCATAGTGATTGTTAGCTGCAACAATTGCAAACTTGAGAGTCCTTTAACCTATTTGCATTATCTGACCATCCCTTCAATTCTTTAATGCGATCTTTCTGTACTTTAACAAAGTCTTTTTCATCAATGCTTCTGTCACCAATGAAGCGCAGGTAAAGAAAATCAGAAGTCAATTCAACAGGAGTTTGAATACTGTCGAGTTGGCTCCAAGCTAAGCAGATATTATTGTCAGATAGAAGTTTGTAAACATGTTTATCAAACCACGATCGGTGCATTACCTCAATTGCGTATCTGTGATCGGGGTCGAGCATTGGAATAAATGCCTCTAGTTTCTTCAAGCCCTCTTTCGCAGTCAAAGATGGTGGAAGTTGCAGCAAGAGTGCCAATGTTTTATTGTGCAATGGGCGCAGGACATCAAAGAAATATTCAAGTTGTTTATCATCAGGATCAGCAAGTCTTTTTTCATGTGTAATATAGCGAGGAAACTTAGCTGTAAACCTAAAGTTGTCAGGGGTCAATGAAGCCCATCGCTTTGTCATAAACACATTAGGAGCGTTATAAAAAGAAGAGTCAATCTCAACAAAATCAAAGATTTGGCTATAGTAGTTCAGAAATTCCTTGCGTTCTAGGTTTGCGGGGTAAAAATGTCCAAGCCATGCATCGTAAGACCAGCCGGAGCAGCCAACATAGAGTTGCAACTGGGTCAGATTGCAATAAGTATCTTATAAGGTCGTTGCAATTGTGGAGAAGCTTTTCTATGAATACTTGTCAGCAAAAATAAGACAAGTGCGGATAGGAAATGACAATATTCCAGTATTTTCATTGACAAATGGAGAGAGTTCGCTGCTAGCGCGGTTCAGAAGTTCATTCTTTGATATATCATCAACGTTCTCGTTGTCGTTGAAGTAACTTGCCAACATCGATCCATTTGTATACCCTATAACAAATTCTTCAACTGAAGGAAATGATATTGTTTTAGTTATTTCTTTGGACAGAATTTTATTAAATCCAGCGGCTCTGACAAGAGAAACTAGCTCTTTAATGTCTGAAAGTGAGTGTGGTAGCTGCAATATTGTTGCTGCTTCATTACTAATGGTATCTAGCAGCAACCGTTGAAGTATAGAAAAACCAGGACTATCTTTAATAGATGTCCATACACTTAAAACCAATCTGCCATAGCTAGAATGCTTATCTTCTCTATTGCTACCGCTGATAAGTACCCGGTTCATTTCTCTCACCGCTTTATTCCTGTCAGGCATAAACTGTAATCCTTGCTGACATATCACTAAATCAAAAGACCCATCTGGAAATGGCAACGAGAGGGCTGAGCCTTCCTTCCATTCAATGTTCCTTCCAGTAGAACAACGACGTGCCATATTCAACATTATAGGATTAATATCAATCCCTACTACTTTTCCAACAGATCCATTTACATAATCTATAGCAAGACGAGAAACTATGCCGGTTCCACAAGCTACATCAAGTATTCTCTCATAGCGCTTGATATTGCATAATTTGATTAGATCTCTGGCGAATGGTTCAAACATTGCTGGAACAAGGTGCTGTTCGTAAATTTCTGAAGGTGTATTATCCCTTCCTTCGTTGTCAGTGCCGTATCTGGTCCATATAGTATGATCATTGTTCATTTCATTTTCTTTAAAGTATACGCATTGGATGAAAATATCCCTTATTAAGATTGATTGAGGCGCATAAGTTCCTTCATAACCTCTCTGTCATAGGCATAGAAAGAAGTCAGGGTTTTAATCCGTAACCTTCTGTCACAACAAGGCAATCTTTTCATCTAAAACGATATCTACAGTCCAGGCTCCTCCATCTATTCTATCTTCCCTAGTCGGTATGTATCACTTGCCACAAACAAAAGATATTTTTGCATATACCACACGGTAGCAAGCAAATTATGATCGACAGATATAGTAGAAGCGTATTGCTGCAATGTTTTTCTCCAATATATGTCCATTACATCTTCTCAAAAACATAGATGCCATAGCCTATCTTGCCAGACTCCTTCATCCATCGAATGTGTTCAGTGCGTTCTATCAGATTCAGTCTATTGCTCCTACTCATCATGAGCATAAGCAATTTCATTGACTCGGCAAAGCCGCCATTGTGCTTTATCATACCAAAAATATCTGTTGGAAAGCCAAAATCATTACTTGTACTGACATTGATCTCTGTCAGACCTACTTCTTTGAATAATCCAATCCACTCACCAGATTTCAACGGTCTAGCAAGCGAGCCTATTCTCTTTTCTACATTTTGGACAAGATCATCGTCTGGCTCATCAACCCAGATCAGCTCGATATCTCCAAAATGCCCACCAGATTTTAATACTCTTGAAACTTCTCTAGCAATCTTGTTCTTATCTTTATCAACAAACGTGGCTAGAACAGATTGAGCAATGACTATATCGAATTGATTGTCATTGAAGAAATTCATATTAGTAATATCACCTTTAATGATGGTTATCTGAGAAGAAAGCCCTCTTCTTTGTACTCTATCTTCTGCAAATCTTACAATGAGATCACTTGAATCAACCCCTATTGCTCTGCAATCATAGTTCTCAACTAATTTGCAAAGATCTTTAGCACTACCACACCCAATTTCCAAGACATAGTCTTTAGGATCGATACTCAATTTTTGAAAGAGTTTCTCAGTTGACGCTACTCCTCCGGGATGAAGTGATGCCTCCCCTTCAAAGGATAAAACGAGAAATTCAATAAATGGAAGTTTTGCAAGCTGTTCATCTGTCCACGAATGAAAGTCCAACGATGGCAGATAAGGCTGTTCTTCCCCTTCTGGGTTCATGCTCTGCAGTATTATTTCTTAAGCACACATAGATAAACATCATATGCGATCATATGCATTATTACTACACCGTCAAAAGACAAACAACAAATAACCAATTTTCTGATTTTTGATATAATCTCCCAAGTCAATATAGCCAGGAGGAGGCTAGCGCTACATCATCATTAAACTTCTACCTTTATGTATGTCCAAACGATTGATGGGATTGGCTTCTTTCTCTATTTGAACCGCAATTCTCACTGGTTGTAATACCGCTCTGCTTCTCTGTGCTCTATTATCATAACCTGAAGGTTTCTGACGATAAAAACAGTCCACTTTTTAGAACAATAAAACATAATAGTATTACTGTAGAATAATTACCGAAAACAGATAAGATATTTTTAGCAGGTTGTCAATACTCAAGTAATATTAATCCATTAAACTCATTCTATGATATTACACGTATGAATCCTGCTAAAAACAATAACTATTATTATCTTCCAAGGACGACGACTGGACAGTCAGTAGCAACAATAGAGGACAAGACGGATGATGCAACTGTTGTAGATGAAATCGAGGCCGCAACCAAGATGTGGGATGATCACATAGAGAGACTCGAAGCAAAGCTATCGTTTCTAATTAGTTCGTATGATGACCGG
>JBJMEA010000104.1:0-3559 GCA_045809625.1 Nitrososphaera sp.
AGCAGTATCTAGCCATCCTTCAAGCGAAGCAATGGCACCAAGTATTTTTGTCTTTGAAATGATTTTTCAGCCTGAAGAAAAGGATAGCAAGCCTCCAACTATTGCTGCCACAGCAGCTGCTGATCTAACAATGATGAAAGGAATTCAAAACCACAGGTCGTGGGTTCAAATCCCACCCGGTCCATTTTTATCTGTGTTAGAAATACGGTATTATTTTGAGATTGTTTTCGGTGATTGTAGGACAAAAATCCTCTACACCCTGTCTTTCTATAGAGAACAACCAAAAAATGCTTGCTCGCTCCAATGCATAGCCTTTTTACTAAAAAAATATTATTGTTGTTATGCTAAAAATGGTTGAAATGGATGAAAATGTAACGCTTGCTGCACAACTAGAAGAGCAGAATGATGGAGGGCGTCCTGTAATCTTGATTAACAAATTCAATGTCAAGCCTGACGATGTAGACCAATTGCTCAAGGCTTGGGCCGCAGATGCAGCCTACCTAAAACAGAAGCCAGGCTTCATCTCTACTCAGCTTCATCGTGGAATTGGAGGAAGTTGTGTATTTATCAATTATGCAGTATGGGAGTCTATTGAACACTTTAAGCAGGCTACTAGCGACCCTGAATTTAGATCGGCTCTTGCACGTTATCCTGACAGTACTGTAGGATCACCTCACCTATTTAGAAAAGTTGCAGTGCCTGGAATTTGTGTGGACTGAATTAAAGGTGACCTAATGAGGCTGGCTGCAACAAAGATGAGGACGATGGTACATAGGTTAATTTCGGAGTCTAAATTTCGGCTCATTCCAACAAGTAACCAAAAACCACTGGAGGTGAGGACTTAACAAGCATGATGTCGCCCTCCTCATCATCGCCTAACACCATTAACTGGATCCGTATCAGTTTACTCGCACTACCCATTTCTGGGGTGCTGACCGCCTGGGCAACGCTAACCCCTCAGCCCAATCCTAGCACGGAGTTTGAGGCATGGTCTCGCTTCGTCACCACCACCTACTTTATGCTTACGCACTTACTAGGTACCTTGCTTGGAATTATTCTTTTGATCTTTGGTGTTATTGCTCTTGGAGCATACCTTGCAAAGGAGAGAGGGCACTCTAGACTCTTGGGGTTGGTAGCGATGGTCGTCACGATCGCTGCTAACATGTTATTCTTGCCCATTGCTGGATGGGCAGCCTTCGGCGAACCTGCTATCGGACGGGCTTACCTATCTGGAATAGAAGAGGCTATGCAAATTAATCCAGGTCCTGACTTTTCGGCGATCTTCCTACTGTCCGTTGTGCTTGCCTTCATTGGTAACGTGCTTCTGGGTACAGCCATCTGGCGCTCAAAGACACTTCCAAAGTGGGCTGGTGCAATTTGGATAGCATGGGCAGTGATATTTTATGTGGCAGGTGTATTGTATGGTCTATTATTTGTCGGTAGTAGTCCGCCAACGCAGCCCGTGGGCGCTGCGCTCTTGGCTATAAGCGGAGGATGGATAGTGTGGAGTATTTTCCGCCGACCTCTTCCTGCTGCTCTAAAACAACAAGAAGTGTAAAAGAATCACAGACTTTTGTCTGAACAATAATAAGATGATCATTGTTTTGTCGAGACTCCGACAATTCTAATGTATGCTACTAGTCTTGTTCAGAAAATGAATATCTTAGAAAAGTCAAGCATTCTAGAGCTTGGCAACCTTCTTTGTATTCTGTCTTGCAAATCTCGCCTGAGGTCGCTAGGTTATGGCTTATGTGAAAAGAATTGAGCGGGTGGATTTGAACCGCTCTTATTTATTCATACAGAACTGACTGAGCGATAAAATAGAGAACATGTTGATTGGCTGAGGTCGTGGGTTCAAATCCCACATAATCCAATTTTATCAATCTAGTAGACTACGGCATTACCTACCTGTATAAATGTAACAACTAATCATACCATTCATGCACTATTGAAGTAGCTACCTTTGCACCATCATAAGCTGCTGCAAGTGCTCCCATCGACCCAGCAACATCTCCTGCAGCATACAGTTCTTTAACATTTGTTTTTTGCATTTGATCTGTCTTAATATTGCCTTGTTCATCCACTTCTAAACCCAAGTTTTCAAACAGACTTTGTATTAACTGAGATGGTCTTTTTGAAGGTATCCAAAGAAGCGTATCAACTTCAATTTTTTCACCTGACTCAAGTGAGACTGATTTTACTTTAGCGTTAGTATGATTTACACTTGTGATAATTCCTCTATAAACAGGAATATCTAATTTAGACAACTCATTTTGGTATGATGATTCTATCTCTATATTCGGAGACATGATAATAACTTTAATTTTGGACGTCCAATTTTTTACCATCTTGGGAAGCCGCTCAAGTTCCGCTTTGGAATTCACCACAATACCCCAGACACGGTCTCTATTTTCATAACCATCGCAAAAAGGACAGGAAATAATCGTATCTGCCCAACATTCGACAAAACCAGGGATGTCTGGATACATGTCATGATATCCTACGGCAAGAATAACTTTTTTTGCTTTAATTGATGTTTCACTATTACTAGTAATGATAAATATTCCATTGTCTTCTTCTTTGCTGACATTTACTATCTTCTCCACGCGAAATTCAGCAGAGCCGTATTTGTCTATCTGTTCCCATGCAATTTTGCGAATGTCTGCTGGTAAAAGACCATCTATGCCAAGAAAACCATGAACACCATGAGAGGCTGCATTTCTTGAAGGTTCTGGATCGTCAAAAACTATGATCTTTTTTCTTGTGCGAGAAAGAACTAATGCAGCTTGTAAACCTGCAGGACCTCCTCCCAATATAGCGATGTCTATTATTTGTTCGAGTTGACTTTCTTTTCTTCTTTCATACGTCATTCTGTTCTGTCAAAATATCTTGGTAGGGATGAAAATATAAGATTTTTTAGTTGATGTCTGGACTATATAACTAAACCTCGACAGAGGTTACGAAAGACTCTTCTTCTACCCTTCTCAGTTAATTCGTTAACCTGCTTTGAAGGTTTTTACTTTCCTAGTTTACCGTCAACAACAGTTCTACAGCTGTCTATATATAGACATTATTTCTAATAAATGGAGACCTTTCTCTTCGTCAGCCGAGACCGTTTATGGCTATCATGACGTTGCGCTACAACAGGTTGTAAATTAACATCCTTGGAAAAAGGCTGCTGCAGCTGAGGTCGCGGGTTCAAATCCCACCCGGTCCATTTTTATCACTCCAGTAAACTACGGTATTGAACTGAGCTCATTTTTTCTAGTGGATGTTAGGCGAAAACTCCTGGAAGCCATGAGTGTGATCTGAAAGCCATCTATGCAAGTCTGATAAGACATATTGTTCAATAGGTCCAAGTCCTGTACTCCATTGCGGTGAGACGGCAAATGTATGTCCTAGACCAGGGTAAGTTACCAAGGTATGATCTGGATGATCTACTTCAGTTAATCTTTGCTCCAAAAGGAAAGATTGCTGAACTGGAGTCAGAGGGTCATTTTCTCCATTTAACATTAAAACACTTGTTGATTTTGAGAGATTTCCTATGATGGACAGATTA
>JBJMEA010000105.1:0-26522 GCA_045809625.1 Nitrososphaera sp.
TAGATGGTATGAAAAACTATTATCAGTCTATGCTAATAAAGGGAAAATTCGATTTAAGTCCAGTGCTGCCTTCCTGCCACATGTGCAGGGCTACTATGGACTTGAACCTTCTCCAGTCTTTTGGAAGCAAGCGTATTAGCAATGATGGAAAATTATATTATTGTAATAATCCAATGTGTCCCCCTGATGAATAGCAACAAAAGTACAGATTGTTACCATTCAGCTTTTCATAGAATAGCCACAATGCACGAGAGCAGTATCAGAGATGATAGGCAATCAGCTAACTACCAAGTGATACTAATACGAGACGATACTTCAAAAGTCAATACGAAATGAATTATGAAGTGTTTTAATTGCTATTCCGAATTCCATCCAACGCTTTCCAAACCGATATGCCCGAACTGTGGATTTTGTTATTATTGCAGAGATTTCACCTGTTTGCACCATGATAAGTACTAAATGATATTCAGTGTTCTGCTATCTGCGGTTGGTCATCAACAACCACAGATGGGCTTAATGGATAGAGTAATTCATTACGGTCTGCTGTGGTTGTCCCTTCTATTTTCAAATTAACGTACCCAACTTCTACTGCTGATGTAAGGTGAGCTGAACTCAAGTTCCGGCTCTTGTTTTTCTTCTTCTAGTAATTCCACCACGCGTGTGTAGTGTAGCAGAAACTCTCTCCCCTTCACTGTTGTCCTGTATACTACTCCCTCAGGCGATACATCCTGTTCAATCAATCTTTTTCCAATTAGTTCTCCAAGGTAGAGGTGTACCTGTTCGTAGCTAAGGTTTGCTTTGTACATTATGTGAGTCTTTTTTATCCCTGAAGTGCCGAGGGCTAGCACGTCGCCCATTATCTGGATTTTTCCCCTGTTGTTTTTGCGTTCAGGCGTGACCATCATTTCTATATCCCTTATAGATGATGGGTGATAGATTAGGGGATGGTGAAACAGGTGTTTCAGGCTTATTCGTTCCGCTGGTTTTTATTTTGTATTGTAATACAAAAACCATAGCTGATTTGTTGGTAACAAGAAAACTTCTATTTTATAGTACCCTTACTTAAGAATCTGCGGTTGTCAAATATCAAGACCTGGTTTTATCAACCTCAGCGGGCATTGCTGCTGAATTTGTCCGACAATAGCCTAAAACAAGCACGATTTAATACCGTAGATAACCAGAATAGAAGAAATGGACCGGGTGGGATGATTTGAACCCACGACCTCAGCAATGCTATATCCATCCAGACATCTTCATATTCAAAACTAGCTGTCAACAACTGTCATTTGCTATACTGATGTTGGTCTATCATCAAGAGCGAGTGGTACTATTATTACCAATAGCACGTGATGTCGCAGATATTGCTCCAATCTGCTGCATAAAGCTCATCATATCTGAAGTAATCCATCCTTCTGTAATCCTGCCATCGATTATAGTGAGAAAAGCCATTTCATCTAATGATATTTTCTTGCCGCTTGGAGGTATACCATGAAACTCACCCTTGTGGGTGCCAGTAACAATGAGACGAACTGCGACTTTATCTCCCTCAGCAACCATGTCTTTTATGTTATGATAGAGGTCTGGAAATGCTCTGGTGATTGCGGTGAGAAGTTGCTTGTGTCCACTCCAATCCATAGTAGGCATTCCAGAAGGGTGAAATGAGTAGTGAGTGCTTGATACTAATAACTTCTCCATTCTCTCTGTATCATCTCTACCGAGAAGCTCAAAGAACTGATTAACTATCCGCTTGTTTATTTCTTCTTGCTTAGATGATGCCATTATGTGTATTAGGGCTTTTTGCAACTTAATTCTTTCTTAAGGTCTTAAATGTTCAAATGAAGATGATTATTGTTCACGCTTGGTTCGGTTCGCCAAATACAATACAACCGTTGTAATTCTTTCATCATCACTTCTTTCTACCTGATTTATCCAAGGCATATGGGTTTTGTCAGACAACCTCCCAACACAAGCTCAAAACAATACCGTAGTTGTACAACAGGAAAAGATGGACCGGGTTGGATTTGAACCCACGACCTCAGCAACAGCAGCTTTCTAAAGCAATTATCAGATTGCTATCTAAAAGGACACCCGGAAAAAAGAACTTAACTGCTACTCAAATCAGCTGATCCACTGTACTATCATTTATTACCATGTCGCACTCTCAAATTTGACTGGTTAGAGGAATCATGGGAAGTATAAAACAGCACGAAGATTTTTCATGTCTAATTTCACTGCTGCAATAACTCCAAAGCATCATGGAGCATTGATCTTCATCGATGTCATACGAAGAAACTCTTTTCTGTTGGTCCATCCTGTTAAAGTATTATGAAAATCATTGACGCTACCTCTGAGATTCCTGGTATGACAAGAGAAGAGGCTGAGCGATTTCTTCAAAGTAAATTGAATTTGCAGATTGCAAGCATCGATGAAAAAGGTGAGCCTAATATCCAACCAGTCTGGTTTTTCTACGATAAAGATCAAGGAAAACTCTTGATAACCACATCTAAATTAGCCAAAAAAACTCAAAATCTAAGGAATAGACCTACTATTTATTTTTCCATAGATTATGAAAATTATGATGAAAATGGTTCCCCCAGAGGAGTTAAAGGGAAGGGTACAGCAACTATTATAGAAGATCCAACTACAATCTCCCCACAGGCAGATAGAATTAGTATTAAATACCTTGGCACACTTGATCACCCTGTAGCTAAAATGATATCAGATAGTGCATCAAAGGGGGAAGTTGTACTTGTTGAAATTAATCCCAAATTTCTTTCTACATGGGATTACGGTAAAATGAATCTCTAACCTATCACGTTTGATTTCTTAACTAGATCCTGACATAACAATGATCATTTGATGATTATTTAGACATAAGTCTATGAGTGTTTTATGCTTCTTGCCTATGCTGTTTTAAGGCAGAAGGAGGAGAAGGAAGTTGGCTGAAAATGCTCCAGATATATAAGAAATGGACGGGGTGAGATGATATGAACCCACGACCGCAGCAACAGTTTCTTAGCATGACCATCTACCTAAAAATACCAAGTGAGAGAATAGCTATTGTTCTAATCCCAGTCACTCCATTTTCTTTGTACATGATATAGTTAGTCTTAGGTGCACAGTGATAAAGCGTGTGATAAGATTGAAATTTTATCAATTTGTTCTATTTTGTTTTCTGGCTTAAACATTGAACCTCTAAAAGAATTCTGACGACTTTAATTGCTATGAGACTGAGATTTCGATGAAGAATGATAGCAAACCTTTAAAAATATTGATTTCAGAATTGTCTCTTATGGGTTGGCTGTGGTTATTGCTGTTGTGGTGTCTCTTTCGTAAAAGGTAAAGGAGTTACTTATGACTAAACGAAGAGAAAGGGCTCGGATGCTAGCTAACGATTAGCGTGTAGGCACAGGCTATTAGAAGACCAATCGGACTGTGTTTGCACTCAGTTTTTAATTCATCGCATAACTTCTTAGATTCATAATTATACTGATGGTCATTTTTCCCCTCCTCGTCCTCCGAGATTTATTCAAAAAATTCGTTCTTTGTAACTGTTGAAGACATCTATTCAAAGTATTACTACTTATGCTATTATTGGCATGACAATGGCATTGCTGCTCAATTAGTTCGACAATAATCGAAAACAAGCTCAATCCAATACTGTAATTCCGACACAGAAAGAAATGGACAGGGTGGGATGATATGAACCTACTACGACCGCAGCACACTTGGGTCCCATGAGCTATTGACAGAAGAAGTTTGTTCAAATCCCACCCGTTCCACCATTTCCTTTTTGCATAATCATAGCCTGTACCATCAATAAAGGCTGTTTTGAGAGAAAACTAGCTAAGGCGGTAAAAATAGGTCCGATGACGGGGGATTCATTATCCAGTGCTGAGACGGTCTTATTTTTTGTACTCTGCTGTCATGTACTGGTTCTTCATCTTGATCTAGAGTCCAATGTAATATCGTGTAGCGAGGATATTGTTTTTTTGTAATTCATAAATTGATTCTTATCTAATATTGGACTGGGATGCGGGCATACTATAGTGACCTTTTTACCTTTCTGTAGCCATTCAGAATGAGTCTTTTGCCACCATTTCTCTACATTGAGACATTCACTAAACTTTTGATTTTCAGCCAACCTGCCGACAACGCCCATTACGAGAATTATTTCATCATTTCTTTTAGAAGCAATTCTTTCCTTTATAGCCTCCTCCACAATTGTCTTTAATTCCTCAAAAGGTTGCAGGTTTCCAGCTAACGCAAAGTTGTAAAAGGATCTCATGTCCAAATTTAGGATATTGCCAAGGTTGACATCATCTTCGTAGTTTACAATACCAGATGCCATCTTGGACATATGCGATGCGTTGTCATCTGTATCAACAGGCACATAGACCGTCAGGAATCCTTCCCTTAATCCTTCATTAACATATGTTGCAGTAATTTTATCTTCATCGTTGGAATAGAGAAGCATAGCATGTTGATGGAAAGGTAGCTTTGCAGAACCAGATGCATTGACGACTACCAACGTCATACTCTGTTACCCATATGACTTAAAGACAGGCACTTTATCTTAGGTATGCTATGGTAAGATGAATCTTATGGATGATACTGCGATGCAGCATGATAGAACCGATATCTTTTCATTTAATGTCTTTTCACGTAAAAGGCTAAAGCGGAGTGTCTACTTTTACGTCATACACTCCAAATTCACATGACCACAAGGCGATATTCTTGATAGTTGAATCAAATCGTAGGGTCAGGTTATTATGGTTCAGATGATATAGCTACTCTAAAAGCACCAAAGCCTAAAGCTGTAAGACAGTAATAAACCCAAGCCTTATTTACCTATCAAGAGTAAAAGTTCTTATGTTGATTTCGCTTTTTGCAAGTGCCAGCAGCATAAATGGTGGTGGGCTTGCACTTGTCCTATAGGAAAAGTAAGGACAACGGCAAGGACAACTACTATTATAATAGTAATCTTAGTAATAGTCCTATTCTTCCACAAAGAGAAGAGTCAAGTGATGACGACGGCGACGGTAATGATGACAAGAATAATAATAATAACAATAATAACAACAACAATGACAAAGCATTAGCTCGACTGCTTGTTGTAGACGACGACCCTGACATTGTCCAAGTTCTCAAACTAGGTCTCCAAAAAAATAGATTTTTGGTTAATGCATTTACCAATCCAGAAGAGGCACTACAAAGCTTCCAATCTAGTTCAAAGGATTACTGTCTAGTGCTGTCAGACATCCGAATGCCCTCTCTATCTGGAATACAACTAGCAAGAAAAGTCAAAGAGGTTAATCCAGCTGTCAAGACTGTTCTCATGACTGCTTTTGAGATAAGAGATAATGAATTTTCCAAGGTATTTCCTTCTACGCAAGTTGATGGATTTGTTCAAAAGCCCATTGGCATTAAAGAGTTGACTGACAAGATTTTGAGTCTTATAAGTGCAACCAAGAGAAGAGTAGATGAGAAGGATCAAGAGAGGTAAAAAACTTGAGTATTGAAAGTAAGAACGAGATTAACAATAATGATAATAAGGATAGTGAATCAATCATGAGATTCTTCAATGAAGAAGTAGTAGAAGGAGAGAATGGCATCATAATATATCCTAATTTGCAAACATTTAGCCAGATTTATACACAGTACGTTAAAGCACAACTAGAAAAAGAAGAAGATTATGAGAATAATAATATGCGCAATGAACAATCAAAATCAAGAATCATCCTTATTGCGACATTTTATGAAACAGTAGACAGCATAAAGCATCATCTCAGTGCTGTAGGTGTAAAAGACATTCAAAGCCTAATAGACAACGGTTCATTAGTAATAGTGGACGCTTTTAGCTCTTACTATCCAGATGTCAGTGGCATGAAAAAGCTGGTAGCATCGCTTTCAGAGCGCGCAAAAAGAGAAGGCAGAGCAGGGGTTACTGCCATTGTAGATATGGGCTTTTTCTTTTTGTTTGGAGGAGATGGCAGAGCTACAGAGTTGATAAATTATGAGGCATCCTTGGCACCAAAAACAGAAGGTGGTAACATCAGGGGGTTTAGCTGCTATCATGGAGGAAACTATAGCACGCTTAAAGACAACCAGAAAAAGGAGCTTGCTCAAAAAGGGAAAAAGCTGCTTGAAATTACAGAAAGCATCATTATTTCCTGACGCATGTATATGTAAGAGGAAGTGAGCGAGCAAACAAAGGTTTGCTTGTTAAAGCAATTGAGCTCAAAAGTAACGGAGTCAATTATCATATTGTCGTTTACTTGTAGCAGTAAGCAGTATAGACATGAGAATTGGACAACCTCTCGCACAATGAACAGAATCCGAACACACTGAAATGTAAAATCGAATGTCAAAATCCGAAAAAGCCAAACATCATCTCATCAAACATCGTTTATCTATTTGCTTAAAGCATTGCGAAATAGTTTTTAATCCTCTTTTTTCCGCTGCCCATTTTTGCTAACTATCACTACCGCCTCCAATATTTTCCCAATGCGGCTGTGACAATGAATAAGATAGGTGTTGCTATGGCTAACTAAAAAATTCACAGTATCATAATTATCAACCTCATTGAGATGTATGAACAAGATGGTAGGTTCCGTACTAGTTGTCGCCTATTACTTGAGTCTTCTCCTATTACTTCCTCACCCAATAAAGACGGTAATGATTCTCAAGTTATGACCGCCACCCTTGCAGTACATCCAATCTCTCTATAGAGGGACGAATTAGAGCTGCAGCGGGTAATAACAATTGCAAAAAGAATATCAGGAATATCCATAAAAGCATAGGGTTTAACAACAACAACATCAAAAAATATGATGGAGAATTGGTTGAAGAATTAGTCGTTTATTCCGTCACTATGTGAGCTCTTTCGACTCTCTCTTGCGATTCTCTTTGCTTTTCTTCAACCATGCCTGCAAGTCCTCGACCTTTTCCACCGCCACATCGTGACATGCTTTTCTAACCTCTCTTGCCACTTTTTTCTTTGTTTCCTCGTCTGCTGATGCATACATCTGTTGTCTGAATACATAATGTCTGCAGAATATTGGTAAGATCTTGGAGGGCTCAAGCAAAGCCCGAAAAAAATCACATTTCATAATATTATCATGAAACACTGTTCAAAGTTATGAATAATAAAACCAATGTAGGATTATTATTGAGTTAATTGATTACCAGGCACTTGTTCTTTTGTCGTTCTCTCCTATAATACCTTTTGATAGAACACTTTATTGTTATTTGTTGGACCAACGTCATCATTTTTTATTTTTGATCTTTGAACTTGTGATACTACGGTTCTATTATTGATGTTCTTTTAGCCCTAACTTTGAATTCAACAAGCATTCAGTCTTAACTAATAAATTAGAGCGATTTCAATATTCATTGATTCCCATATTTTGTTTTGAGTTCGTTAAGAGTTCATAATAGAGCGGTGCTCAATTGGTAAAAAATACTTCTACCCTATTTTCTTCTATTTTCTTTACTCTCATTCGCCATAGCAGTGGCATCTGCTTCTTCCTCAATCCGTGGCCATGACTTTGCAAAAAGCCTTGGTGTATTGGCTCTCAACCACATCCTCATATCCTCCTCTTCTTTCAAGTTCTGCATCAGTACAGGTATCACCTTATCCACATTTACTTTAATGGCCCATTGTATTAGCATGTCATAGCCTACAATTTCTGTATTTTCTATTATTGCATCCTGCTCTGCATATTTTAACTGCCACTCCGCAGTAGTAGCTTTATTTTCCATGTCCTCTGCAATAGATTTTGGTGAAGTCAAAATCGGCAATCCTGCACTTTCCTCTGTTGGTTTTCCGCCTAGGTTAGTAATTATCTCTTCTAGTCTTCTTTGCTGCTGTCTGGTCTCATCCAAATGGTGCTGAATTACAACTTTTAATTCTTCGATATCTGTTTCCTTTATCCTTCTTTGGAGCCTTTCAACTGACGCATTTTCCATCGCAAGGGCATCATTTAGATAGATGAGCAACCTGTTTATTCTATCTCCTTCTTTTCCTTCTCTTCGAGAAGGTCGAGACATAAAATGGCACAACTACCACATTCTATTTTAACTATTCAATAATGAGCATTACGATAGGATTCCTTAACTGCAGTTCAAACTAGCGACAACAACAGTATTTATATAAAAAGGGCATATAGTACAAGTAACAGATAAAAAAGTGCTTCAATTCTTTATATTCTGTCCTCCTTAGTGTAATGATACATCGTACTAGATTTTCTTTTAGCCCCTCTACTCTGGCCTGCAAGTCCATCGGCATTATGTCTGAAATTTTGCTGTTGAACGTTATTTCTTTAGATGTATTGTCTTTCGGATCGTTGCTCAAGCCAATCCACAGCTAGTGGCCACAGCTTTTCATGAGCTTCTGCTCCGATACACAGTTCTACATGATCTGCAGGAAATCTTAGTAGTTGTTTGTCCTTGCTGCTTACTGCATCATTAAGAGGAACTGACGAAGCAGCGGGTGGGGTAAGATCGTCATGATCTCCTACAATGTTTAACAGTGGAACAGATATAGTGGATAGTTTTAGGACTTCCTCTTCTTCATTTGTTTTTCCTGTTTGAGCATTATTATTGCTACTACCATCTTTTAGCAAACACATCTTGTTTTGAAAAAGTAGATTCTGCTTGTAGAGGTATTCTGCGAATTGATAATAGAACAATCCTGGCAAGTAGGGGACATCAATTGATAGCCATGTCACTAACCTATGTAAATTTTCAATAATTTTGTCTGGCTGGCACATTTTAATGGCATAATAAATATTGTCAAAAACACGGACTGCAGGATTACGCATAATAAAAGCAATATTGATCAGGCGGCAATCCATTATCCCAAATTGCTCTACGAATTGTTGCACTGGCAGGCTGCGAATCCATTCTGCAAGTATACTATCGTCCCTGCTAAAGTCTATCTATGAGGATTGAATTATTAGATTTTGTATCCTGTCTTCTCCATCGCTTCCTGCAGCATACATAACTGAAAGAGTGCCACCCCAGCTATATCCAAGAAGGTTGACTTTGTTTGATTTTGTGATATTGCAGATTGTTTTAACTGCTTTTCTAATATAGTCGACATAGTCAGAAATAGCAGGCTTGTTATTGGTCTGCAAGCCCCAATCAAGGAGATATACATCAAAACCCGCAGATGCAAACTTTTCTACAATGCTCCTACTGTGGTTTAGATCCATGATGTGATATCGATTGATTGGTGCATATACTATCAGCAGTGGGGTTACATACTTGAGGCGGGAAGAAATACCATCGCTGCCAACCCTAGAATCTAGAGAATTTTGCGAATGATAGTGCAAAAGTCGTGTATCGTCCTGTCTCTCAATTACTCTGTATGGCACCTCGTAAATGCTTGATTGGAGCTCTGATAGGGCACCAAGATACCTTCTTGAGGCAATGGTAAATGAATAGAGTGAATTTAGGTATGAATTATTATTACTAATCTTCATGCTCCCATTAAGAAACTGAAACGACTGCAAGAGCCCCTGTACATAGTCATTGAAGGATTGGAGGAACTGCTGTGACTTGAGCCTATTGTTAGATTCCATGTTTGTGATTTTCATCCAATCATAGAGAGGCGGACTGGACCTAAGGAAGAGGTCATCATCATTGAATTCTTCTTCTTCTTTTGTTTGTCCTTCTGTTTGTTTGCTAAATCAGTTGGAATTGAAAGCAATTTAGAGATAGAAGAAATGTAGAAATGCACATACTCTGAAGTGAGGTTTGAAGCTCCTTCCATGAATTTGAAGAAGGGGTATCTTTCTAGATGCCGCCCCTGCGTAGGTTCATCACTTCTGTCATTATAAGACATGAATATTGTCTACCATCTAGGGTGTAGATATCACACATCATATAATAAAGGAAGAGATTATGTTGGACCAATGATAATGTCAATATCTCTCATGCACAATTCTAGCATTTGATCTCTTATCAGACCCATTAATGCACGGTCAAATACTTTTTTGTTTTTTTTGCAGGTATGCTAGGGTTCATCACCTATCTAGAGGCACGTTTGGTTAGTAATGATAGTATGACCAAGTTTGCAAGCGTATCGAGAAATCTGATATTCGTTCTTTTTTTGATGATCGAATACTTTACAGTATCAATAGTAATGCGCACCTAACAAATAGTTAGTTCAAATTCCTTGTATAATTGCCCCTCCTTCAAATTTGAAGGATATTTCGGTTCGTCGCCCTTTTTTAGTTGATGCAGCAGGTACATATCTCTCGCTATTGTCCAAATATTCCAGCAATAGGGGAGGCGGTAACACTAGAATTATTGGAACTACTAGATTTACTGGAACTAGAAGCATTATTAGTAGAGTTTATCAATGGAGGGACGGCTCTCTCAGCTTCTGTTGAAATCCCTGTGGGCGAGACTGGTGCAGTTACATTCTCCTTGGTAAAGGCATTAGCAGAAGTAACATTTTGAGCTAATGCGTCTGGATGGACTCCCGTAGCATTCGTTCCACTTGCATTCGAAAGTAAAGTAGTGGCAGTTCCATTTGTGTTCGGAATAGTAGTATTACCAATTATTGTAGTTGAACCTTGCATCGTTGACAGACGTCCAACTTGTGCACTATTTGTTGTATTAGTATTCCCTGTTGAATTATTGTTGATGCCTCCACCTCCTGTGTTGTTGCTCGGGTTTACATCATTTACTACTAGCTTACCTACCATGTTAAAGTGATTCTCAATTGCTGCCTCAGGTGCAGAGCAAAAAGATGTACATCGGAATGTGTATTCTCCTGGTTTGTCCGCTACGAACTCTACAGTTTGGTCGGTTCCTTTGAGCAAAAATACATTGACACCATATTTTTCAATGCCAAACCCATGACCATTATATAACTCGACCTCGTCCTGTGCTGTCACGAAATGAAGCCTTACTAGATCGCCTCTATTTACCTCAATACGATTTGGAGTAAACCTCCAAGATTCCACCTTCATTGAGATGTCTCTTACATTTCCTGATGACGAAGAATTGCCCTGACTCGAAGAGGATGATGATGACTCCTGCATTGCATCTACATCAAACTTTACTTCCCTAATCACTTTTGGCTCTATCATAAAATTAGGTGATCCTGTTTGCTGACCAATTATAAGATCGACTGAATACTTACCGGCAGTAGGAAATGTGTATTCGATTTGTATAACACTTCCATGACCGTGCAAGTTAGGCAATACTACTTGACTTCGTCCTTGTGAATCTGTGATTTGAAATCGCATATCGTCATGCCACAGCCAGGTGTTGGTAGCTTTCTCAAATAAATTAAATATGAAAAGAACAGGTTTGCCAGCTTCTACTTGCTTTGGAGTCTGAACCATATCCAGCACGTATGGGTCTGCGACGAATTTTTCTATCCTTGCAGTGTCATTAGTAAACATCCGTCCCGAATCCGGTACGGGATAATCGGGTGCAGGCTGTCCTAATGCATGCTGAGAGTGATCAACTGCCGACAAAGAAGAGGGATTATTATTATTTACAAGCTGCATTAAATTTACTGTACCAGAATAAGACAAAAGACTCATAACAAGTATCAATACTGATCCGCCAGTTGCAACATGCAAAAAATTAATTTTTACCAAAATTGTTCCACTTCTGCCTTTGCATTGTCTTTACCCAGACTTATGGCTTAATATGGATAATTGTAGTAACTTATTGAACCGTCTCTGCTAACTGAAATAAGATTAAAGGTTATTAATACTGCTTTCTTAATTATCTTACCAAATTATCAATAACGAGCAACGTGTTAATGAGAAAAAGGCAATAGCACTAATGCAATACAACCAATTATTGAAGAGCAATATGGTGAGATTTCTTGTGGTCATTTTTCTAGGCCTAGTTTTTCTCGCCTTCGACTTCCTTCTCTATCCTTTGCTATTACCATCCACAATTTCACAAGATAAATTGAGGCAGATTGAAGCTGCAGCTTATGCTTTCTATGCCTTATTTGTAATTGGATTATTAACCGTGGCCTATGGTGTCCACTCACTAATTTTTCGTATTCGTGATAAAACACAGCCTTTGGCATCACCACCTGGAGAACTCAAGAGGGAAATTAGATCGCCATTGATTTTAACGCTTGATTCTATGTTTGAAACGGCTATTACGATAATGGCTGAAAGACGAAACTACAAATACTTTTGGGCCATTGGCTCTGGCTATGGAATTGTATACGGAGTCGTTTCAGGACTACTCATATTTCATCAGGGAGGTTTTAATGTAGAGTATGGCGTGGACGTTCCTTCGACTATAATCATGTCTTATGGACCAGTAGGCTATGTGCCTACCCTTGCCATCTATGTTACAAACAACGTCGGTCTGTTTGTTATACCTATTAACTTGCTTGTCATACTAATAATATCAGCCTTGGTAGGCTTCAACGGTGCACTGACAGTTTACGCAATAAAAAAACGCAGGGAACGATCCTTAGTTACAAAATCTGGTCGCTATTCTCTGGTTAATCTTGCTGGCAGTACATTGGCTCTGTTTGCGGTATGCCCTACATGCGCTTCGTTTTATATTTTTGCGGTCCTGGCTGGATCCCTAGCTCCTTCCATAGCCGCCTTTACCGTTGCCTTCTATACCATGTTTCTTGGAATCAGTATTCCATTGTTGGTTGGCAGTTCGCTAGTTACGCTATACGGTATTTGTAAAGTAGAGAACACCAAAACTTGCGACTTTAGATAATGCATTGCTGTCTTGTGTTAAGTAACAAAAGTTATTATATAATCTCCAGATAATCTCCTGACTACTCTATTCATTTGTATCTGCAGGAAGTTTAATACCTTTAGGAAAACTGTGTCGCCTTGTTATAAGGAAGCAGCAGCAGAAAGTAACTGATTCTTTTAAGTTCTTTCTTTTACCTAACCAAGATAAGTTGCCTTTAAAGCAGATATGGCATCTTGTTGTGTCAGAGAATAAGGTAATGAATTTGTTTGGCCGGGGCGTAAACAAAATTAACAATAACAAAGGATTTTATCAAATTAGAGCCCATTTACATTCACATTCACGTACTTTAGCTATAATACTCTTCCTAGCCACATCAGGGTTATTATTATCTGGCGCAGTTGGTCCTCTCGTTTTCCTATCGAACCAACACGCCTTTGCGCAAGGACTTGTAGCGCCTCCAGAGCCCCTGGTTATGGGTCAAATCAATTCTGGCCCACAACCTGCTGCAGATATTTTCAACCTTCCTCCAGGATACAAGATCGAGCCAGTATTATGGAATTTGACATTGCCCAGCACTGTAACATTTGATGATAACGGGACAATGTATGTGGCGGAGTCTGGTTATTCTTACGGTGAATTCAAGCCGATTCCACGTATTCTGAAAGTTGACCTCATACATAACCGTACAGCAGTACTAGTTGATAGAGGTCTAAATGGACCGATTACAGATATTGAATTTAACAAAAACAATGGAGTACTGTATGTTTCCCATCGAGGTATAATTTCCGCAGTAGATATGCGGGGTCACATCAAGGATCTGATTGTTGGATTGCCGAGCATGGGAGATCATCATAACAACCAGATAGCAATCGGTTCTGACGGACGATTTTACTTTGGACAGGGTACTGTAACAAATACAGGTGTTGCAGGAGAAGATAGTTATACATATGGATGGTTAAAGACTTCTCCGGAGCTTCATGACATACCTTGTACAGATATTACACTAACAGGGCAGAACTTTAATTCATCAAATCCACTAACTCCTCAAAATATAACAGATATGGCAACAACTGGAGCTTTTGTTCCATTCAACAGTACTACAACAAATGGACAAGCTATCAAAGGTGATGTAAAATGCAGTGGGTCAATCATAAGCTCAAATGCAAATGGCACTGATTTGCGGGTTGTAGCATGGGGCCTGAGAAATCCATATGGGGTAGCATTAACAGATGACGGAAAAAAGCTGATTGTGGCAAATAATGGTGCGGATGAGAGAGGTAGCAGAAGAGTAGGAAACGATACAGATAAGATCTATTCTCTAGATCTCTCAAATTCCTCCATGAAGTTCCTAGGATGGCCGGATTATTTTGGAAATGGAGAGCCAGTAACAGATAACAAATTTGTATCTGAAAGTGCAAGGTCGGATAATAATCCATTACATTTCCTGCTGCAAAGCCATCCACCTGTTGACGAGAAGCCATTAACTCTATTAGAAGAGGGCGTTGCAGCTACACAGGTGGCTGTCTCAAACAGCACTAATTTTGGTTTTAAGGGCAATGCCTTTATCGCGGAGTTTGGGACAATGGCTCCATTAATTCATCCATTTGCTCAGATAACCCAACCAATGCCAGGGATTCAGCCAGGTATTGTAGGTCAAAAAGTTGTGATGTTAGATCCCAATACAGGGAATCATAGTGATTTCTTGTCTTTGAAAGACATAGACAAGACCTTCAGGCCTGTAGGAGTAAAATTTGACTTGAAAGGTGATGCCCTCTATGTTGTTAGCATAGCCAAGACAGAAGTTAGGTCAAATGTCCCTGTGAGCAACCTTACAAGCTCAGGATTGTATCCTTTTGCAACAGTTCATGCTATGCCATGGCCATATGCCAACACGGGAGTAGTTTGGAAGATAACCCGTGATACTGGTGCAGCTACTACTAATACAGGACAATAAGTTAATAACAGTATTAGAACATGCAAGACATGGTATAGAGTCTCTGTAGTTAGGTTCAGCAAGATATCTATCCTTAAACTATCCGAGTTTCTGTGATACCTGGTGTTATTGCATTGACAGTCTCTTCAATTACTTCAGTAAAAATACTTCTTTTTCATATCTCCATCTTAGGCTATAAGGGTCTGTTAAAATAGACGAGGAGTTTTAGGTAAACCATAAATGAAAATTGTCTTTCAAGATCCCACTTTTTCATCTCAGCTGCTCAGGGTCATAGGTGAGACATACTATAAAGGAGCAGAAATAGGCGAGTGTCTCTCTACTGCATATAGAATAAAAGAAGGTGACTTTGAGAGCTGGCACCAGGAATGGCACAAGACAGCAGAAAGAGTCAACAAATATGCAGATGAAAGCCTTGCGTCTGGTCATAAGGTAAGTGCACGTGAAGCTTATCTTCGTGCTTGCAATTACTACAGAGCCGCTGAACTTCTTCTCATTGACCCGGCTGATCCAAGGATTCAGACTACTTGGGGCAAAAGTAAAGAATGTTTTTCTAAAGCAGCGAGTCTTTTTTCACCACCCGTTGAACTCATAGAGATACCGTATGAAGAAACTACTACACTGCCAGGATATTTTTATCGAACAGATAATGACAATAGTAGTAACAGCAGCAATAATAATATAAGAAATCCAAGACCAACCTTAATAGTTCATGGTGGTTTTGATTCAACTTTAGAAGAACTTTATGCATCTGCAGCCGCTCCTGCATTAGAGAGAGGCTATAACTGCTTAACCTTTGAAGGACCAGGTCAAGGTGGAGTGATACGAAAGCAAAAGATTCCATTTAGATATGACTGGGAAAAAGTAGTATCGCCTGTTGTAGAATATGCATTGAGTAGAACTCAAGAAGTAGACCCCAAGCACATAGCATTAATGGGAATAAGCATGGGTGGTTATTTGGCAGCAAGAGCTGCCGCTTTTGAGCATCGCCTTTCCGCCTGCATATTGTACAATGGAGTTTATGACGGCTACGACGCTCTTGCATCAAGCCTTTCTAAATCGTTATTAAATGCAATTGAAAACGGCAAGCAAGAAATTGTAAACGCCGCCTTTGAAATTCTAATGGATTCTGATCCAAACATAAGGTTTAACATGGCACATGGTATGTGGACATCTGGCTCAAATTCTCCATATGAGCTGATAATGAAGTCTAAAGATTACACGGTAAAAAATATAGCAAAGAGTATTGAATGTCCAACACTAGTCCTTGAGGCAGAGAAAGACGACTCCTTCCCTGGACAACCAAAGAAGGTATATGATGAACTTACCTGTCAAAAGAAATACATATTGTTCACATCTGAGGAGGGCGCTGAGGAGCATTGTCAGTGCGGTGCTTCAGCTCTTTCCAATCAGCGGATATTTGATTGGTTAGATGAAACGCTTGCAAAGTGAAATTTACGAATCAAATATAAAAAGAAAGCTTAATAGTTATTCAGGGCTTCAGCCATCAAAGCGTCACGCTATGAAGTCAATCAGTTACCTTCTAAAAGTTCTCCTGTTTGTATATATACCAATGCTTGCAATGACCACTGAAAAAAGAGTAGATAAAGAAAGAGGTATTACATTATACTATACCCCATTCTAAAAGTGCTCACAATCTGATGTTTTGGTATCTGTGCCAGGGTCAAAGTTGGTTATAGTATCATCTCCAGAGCCGCAGTCAAAGTGGTTTTCTCCGTTCTCGCCACCAGTCAGCTTGTCATTTCCACTGTCTCCAAAGAGGTCATTGTCGCCGTCACCGCCATGAGCCTCAATACCAGCGTCACCTCCGTTTATTCGATCATCTCCATCATTGCCATAAGCTGTGCCACCGCAGTCGAAGAAATTGATGATGTCATTTCCATCACCGGCTCTTGTGAAATCACCTGGCTGTTGGATTTCGTCATTTCCTGACCCGCCAAATGTGCGATCTAAAGAACATTCACTTGATCCGCTAATTTCGTCGTCTCCAGAACCACCCCAGGCATCGTACCTCGCATCACCGCTGACTTGAATAGAGTCGTCTCCACTACCTCCATAGGCTCTGCCATCATTTTGGTCACCTGACGCTCTAATACTATCATCATCAGGTCCTCCATAAAACAAAAAGAAACCTTCACTAAATGCTGCATCTATGTTTTCCTTGCCTTCTTGTCCATGGACTTCATCGACACCGTTATCGCTATCTCCTTCCAAGTTTATCTTGTCATTTCCGCTTCCTGCCCAGATATTGTCGCTTCCAGTTCCATCAGCAATTTCATCCTTACCTTGATTTCCTTCAATGTAATCGTCTCCATCCTTTCCATCTAAGTCATCGTTACCTTCTTTTCCAAAGATGTTATCGTCGTCATTTGTACCATCTATATTGTCTGGTCCTGAAGTACCAAAGAAATTGTCAGCCCATACATTTGTGATACCTGCTAGCGGCATTAATGCTAGCAGCAAAGCTATTGCTCCTGCAAGTACGAAGGTTTTCTTTGGTGATGCTGATATCGTCGATGCTGGATCGTGCTCTCATAGCTGAGATTCTTGCTTCTATTTCTCCTTTAGGAACATTTCTCGTTCTGGTATTTCCAAAAAACGCCAATTTTTGCGTCACGCTGAGCTTGAAATGTCATAATATATACATTCAGCATTCTGTTTCTATAACGTAAGTATTTCATGGCCTTATAATGCAAATTCTTTCGAATCTATATAATTACCACCCAGATCCTTGAGAAAGCGGTAAAGGGAATAAATGAAGAATTATGTCTATTGCGAGTTATCTCTAATATCGTCTCATCTGCCAAGGTATAGAACCAGCCTCTAGCTCTATGTAGGTCCTTGCAAAGGTAGTGCCATACGTACCCGATTATTAAACAATGTCCTCATACGAATTAAGCGCAATGACAGCAAAGGAGGAATAGATTTTCGTGTTAGTCTTTCCTATAAGTGATTCCGTCCTCTGTTACACCACTATCACTCTTCTGCTCCTCTCTTCTTTTTCGGCTATCAATCACAGCTACCACTATTCCTGCTATAATTGTGAAAAATGCTATTGTAGTTAACGCACCACCTACAATGACCGCAGTCAAGCTACTAAGATCTACACTAGGTACTGGTTGCATTACTCCAGATGAGTTAGCAGTGCCTGCACCGGTTATGAATGGCATATAGCCAAATGTAGCATCAATTGTAACAGGTATATCTCCTGTATTTGTTATGTTAAGAATATGATTGCCAGTATTTTGTGGTTGAAATGTGGTAAACAGATCTGTAGAGAACACATTGCGACTCACGGTGGTAACAGATGAATCTTTGACGGTTTCAATTAACCTCACGGGTCCTTGCGCTAGTTGGAGCATTTGTTGCTGCTGTTGCTCCGGTACATTTTGTCCATTCATTCCCCCTTCTCCAGGTCTTTGAATATGGATGGCTACTGTAACTGGTCTTGTTAAATCCGTTACTTGGCTTGTTGCTTGAATTTCCCTGCCTGGATTTATTGAAACTTAGCTGATAAGGGTGTTCTCTTGCAGAAATGTGCTAGCAAATGGGATGGCCCACGCCGCTGCAATTATTATACCTGCAACAAATAGCGCTCCACCTATAATTAGGATAATGTATCCTCGTCATATCATGCTATTCTTTTGCCTCCTCTGTATTGTGTCTTGACTTCTCGTCTTTGAAATTGATTTATTATAAATCCTGCGCCCCCAGCTGCTGCGCCAACTACTGTAACTAATAACAAAGTGGATACGGGTACTATAAACATATTGAGAATCTGCTGAGATGTGTCTTCAATAGTCATGCCAAAGCCACCAGCTTCTTTTTCACTGATAGCAATATCTCCCAAGTATCCAGCATATATCATTAGTAAGCTGGCAGCAGCGACTCCAACATTCATCAATACAAGATGAGTCCAAGCTAGGCCATTTGTTATCATGCCTTTGTATGGCTTGGCTACTCTAATCTCAAAATGATGGTAAAACTGAGCGGTAAGGCCAGTCCCAATTACTCCGACTACCAAATAAAGGCCTAATCCTGCTAATGCGGTTATTTCACTAAAGCCTACTTGAGGGGTGGATAGTATAGCTTGGATAAGCAATATAGGATAGCCTGTCGTCGCTACAAAGGCTGCAAGCATTGCTGTAAGTAAGGCCACTATTGCCCCTTGGATTATTGCAGTCCAGGTAAAGCGACCAGCCCACTGGCTATATGCCATAATTCTTAGAGGAACAGCATGGGCATTCTTCATCTCCTCTTTATCCAGCTCTTTGTCATTTCTTTTGTCGCTTCCCATTTTGAATATAATATATCCTTCATGCGATTATCGAGAGAACAGTAGTGCTCTGGCTTTTCTTTTGGAGCACCTATCATAATAGAGAAACTGTACTTGTGCAAACGCGAAAAGGTTTGAGCGAGAATTATAGTTCAAATATCTCTTGTTCAAGTATCTCAGTATCTTTGTAATTATTGCATCGCTGGCTCATATATCTCTCTCACTGTATGTTTCTAGCTTGTCGTTCTGTCTTTGTTACTATCGTATCGCTTGCCCTGTTGAAGAGTCTCTGTCTCTTTTCGTTTGTAAATATCCAGCCAAAGAACACATCTATTGGTAGCAAGAATGCCTTGCCAAAGCTCTGTATAGCAACACTTTTTCTACTTGGTAGATTTCCAGCCAAATCAGTTGTCTTTATCTTTAGTAGCTTCTTCCCTAGTGACTGTCCAGTTGTTGATTCAAAGTATAACCAATATGCAAAGAACAATAGGCTTTGAATTGCATACTTGACAGCTCCTAATGCAGGATGATTCTGTATACCCTGATTGAAAGCAAGCGGCGCATATACTATTGCAAATATTATTTCTATTGCCACAGTTACTATGAGAAAGTCTACTAGCCATGCCCAGAATCTCGTACTCCATCTTGCTAGTGTTAATTCAGGTCCTGGACCTGGTTGTCCGTTTGGATGATCTTTTGGTTCTAAAGTCATACCATATACTTGACATCCGTTATATTATAAGATGACGAATGTTGTACAACGCTCTCCATTCCAAGTTTTTTATTATTACGAACAATTTCAGACACGTCGTATGTTGGCCTTTACTAGGCTCGGGTTTTGAATCATTGCCAAGTATAATATCAGGGCAAGAATTGTGTCTTCAGTTTTAGTTGGAGTGGTAGCCACATCAAGATTGTCTGGAGTAGTACTTTGCGCACAATCCGCCATTCAATCGGCACGCATATACTATTCTTAATGATGCCAAGCATTGCAACTGCTGTCACTTACTTTTTGGGAAGAACCAACTACGCAATGATGATAATATAGAACTTTATGGGATAGTTGGTGTAATGAGGACTACTACCTGACTTGGAAGTGTACAGACAACCATCGGTTCCAATCACATACTCTCTCCTCTGTCTTTTCAGTACTTGTTGTATCGATATCATTGCTAGGGGAGACACAAAAATAAAAACAAATGTGTGGAGTGGGTTTATAACATCTTTATAACATCTTTTTAAATTTGGCGATTAAACCAAAAAGAGAAACAGATTATGACTTAATAACTTGACATTACGTTATATGATGATGGTCGAACAAATTGGTATACAAGAAAATCTTGGTTCCCTATGATATCTCGCGACCTGCTGAAAGTGCATATGGCATCTTTCTAGTCTTTAAAATGCAAAAGAAAACAAAGCGAAAGCTAGCGCAAGTTCGATTTACATTATTGTAAAAGCGCGTGAGAATCTTTCTCTTTTTGAATTGACAATTGTCCTCTTTAGTTGTTGCAAAAGTACTACAGCAATTCATGAGGCAAAAATTACTATAAAAAAGAAAGAGAGAGGAAAGGAACTGATCCTCTTATATTCAAGAGATACGTTGAACAGTGAGGAATAGGACCCTGATTTCAGTCCAGGATTATACTTGGATTCTCCTATCGATTAGGTATTGGTTTTACGACTCTATTGGTATTTATCATGTATGCGCCCAATCCAATTATTGCCACTTGCAATATCTTGCTCAAGATGTCAATTGCTCCGATATCCTCTTGCAAGCCTACAATTGGCAGGTCTATTGTTCTAGATGCCACATATAGCCCAATTATAGCAATAGATCCTCCTATTGCAATCATATACGGTGTATTTGTCTTGCCTTTATCCTTTATTATCCAGGCTGATACTCCTACATATGCCACTCCAGCTATTGTAAAGAATGCTATCTCCGTCTGAGTAGCTGCAGCACCACTGCCTTCTCCCTCCTCTTCTTCGCTTCCTTCTTTAGAATCTTGTTCTTTGCTTGCAGCAGAATTTGCACCACCATCATTATCAGCAACACTGCTGCTTGCAGTTGCAGCCTCCTGCTCGCTATCTTGAGCCTCTCCTGCTTCAGACGATTCTTGAGCAGCCGCAACAAAATAAATGACTGCTGTTGACAGCATCAATGCCGCCAATACATATGCCAAGGTCGATTTTTGCATGCATGCGCTATCTCTCGATACTATTTTAATTCTGAAATAACTTATTTACAGTACCTATTAACTTAGTTACCGGTTATATTTTATAGTGGGAAAAGCCAAGCACTCTGATACATCGTGCCATGCTTGGTGAAAAAGCAAAAGAAGGAGGAGGATCAGGTGCAGAAGATGTCCCCAAAGATCATGACAATGGTAATGAGCATCTAATATCTTCATCGCCCACTATCATCACAAAATATGCATACCAATCAAGCAGATTAATCTATTCTATAGAGAAAAATTTGTATATAATAATAGCAATTGTAGCTGCCCTTGCGGTCATATCGGTAATCGATGCGTTTGAAGTAATTGGTATTACGAATTTTGTTGGTGAAGGTCTAGATGACACGATAATTGCAATATTATCCTTGGCTTCATTAGCTGCGCTACTTACCATGCTAAGGCTCTCCCTTGAATCAAAAAAGAAGCTTGAAGAATGGGCAGATATGTTTGAGCGTAACTCGATCAGGAATTCCATCAGGATGTCGATGATAACATCATCGAAAGAAGAATTAGTGTTTGCAATAGGAGAAGCAGTCAAAGAGGTAGGCGACCCACTTCTCAAATACATTGAAGGAGGAGAATTTTCTGAATTCTTCAATGTGGGCATTGGAGAAAATGTATTTGATGTATTGATAGACTCAGAGACTGTTATGATAAATAAAGGGGAAGGAGAAAATCTAAAAAAGATACTTGAGGTTCATGGCGCAATAATAGCTAAAATTGTTGACGACAAAGTAAGCAAAAAAGAAATTCAAGCATTTTCTTCTGCCGTATCAAAGTATGCCGCTCACAGAGGCAAAAAGATAAAGGATGCGATAGGACTTGCAATAATAATTGGAAAAGAGGTACTGCCTGAGGCATACTCAATTACAAGATCTGGCAAGAAGGTGGAAGTCAAAGATATATTGCTCATAGAGAGACCATAATTACTCTCTACAAAAAAATTGCACAAGATGATGAACAGACATTGCCAGAATCGCGAAAGAGGTTTTCTTCAGAATTTACAATGCTCTCCATCTTAGAATACCTTTGCACAAATACACAAAACATTCCTGTTAGTAAGTATCATATCATTACAAAGGTTCCAAGTATAAAACAACAGAGACCTGATAGAATTGGATATATTATGGATGCACTTGAAAAAAATGGATTCATCAAATCAACCAAAACACCGAATGCCACCTTCTATCAGATAACCGAAAACGGAATTGACGCATATTTTAAGTGGATCAGAGACTTTTTGGATTTTGCTCGTTTTGCAGGAAGTGGAGATAATAACCACTAACCTGTAACATTTCGGACTATACTGTACTAGCGTTAGGAGATATGTAAGTATATTGTCAATTTATTCGGTACCAGAGAGAGAAAGGATCTAAAATAAAATAGAAATAATAGCAGTCTTGGCTGCTTATTCGTACATGGTTACCTTTACTGCATTTATTTGTCCCAGCGGCTCATCATTTTTCATGTGGTCATAATGGTTGTAAGTAGCTTCGCCTTTTGAGTAAAAGGTCAAAACCTGACTTTGGCCTAGCTGTAATAGTCTAGTTGAGATATCTAATCCATCTATATATCCAGAGTATATCGAAGAGAATCTTCATTTACTGCTGTGAGCTCCATTGCAAAGTCTCCTGTTCTCATTAGTATAGTTGGATTTATGTCTGCAATGCCACTTGTTCCTATTATCCCGAGTTCTCCATCTATGTTTCTGAAAATCACGTAGCATATGATCTTCTGATAAAAATACTACTACATGTCTTACAAGACCGCCGCTGATAAAAAAGAGTGTAATCGCAAAAGCGACCATTCCACCAATAAGAGCTATCAAAAAAAACTATTTTGTCATCGCTTATCATGATTCTGTTCTGTGTGTCTATGACAGGACAGATGCTTTTGTGCATTGACAAGGCTATTAGCTGCTGGACTGCACTAACTTGGATTGCAAGGCGCAAATTAATATACAATTAGTGACATCGATCTTTCCCATCATTGTCGAAAGACAAGTAAAAGTCCGGATATAACTTGAGTACTGCTATATCAGCAAACAACCTGCAGTATTATTTACTAGCTATAATAATTACTAACTTTATAAACATATTGACACCCTTTAATGATAAAGACAGCTATATCACATCCAAATAAGGCTCTTGTGATTTACTGGGGAAATAGAAATGACGCGCTGCGGATACCTACCAGGTCCAGCCTCTCAGTCACTTTGCAAGGGATAAACCGTCCTCTTGACTATATAGTGTCTCTAAGAACATTAGGATCATTTTCTTCTGAGCGCGACAAGGTTATCATAGATGGCATAGAGAATAAGGGTGAAATTTACAGCCACTTTGTTAGTCACCTTAACACCATGAGAGAATATACTGGTTTTAAGGATAAGATCGAGGCTTCTACAAGAAAGTCTTTTCCCGTTGGTAGTGGGCTGGCAGGTTCCTCAGCAAGTGCATCGGCGCTGGCTGAAGCATTTGCGGGTCTGATAGGCAAGTCGGATGATACAAGATTGAAATCCATAATGGCAAGGCGGGGAAGCGGCTCAGCCTCACGCTCTGTATTTGGCGGATTTGTAGTTTGGCAGAAAGGCAATATCAATGATGATTCTTCTTCATTTGCAAAGCAGCTTTTCAATGAAAATCATTGGGACCTTCGCAATATCATTGCTATTGTCAGTTCAGATCCAAAAAAGATAAGGTCAATTGATGGGATGAAGTTATCTACAAAGACGTGCCCTCAGCCTATTTATTCAAATTTTGTTAGCGTTGCAAATACCCATATAGAACAAATAAGCGCAGCATTATTAGCAAGAGAGATCTCAAAAATTGGACCAATTTACGAGGAGGAAAACTATCTTTTTAGGCAAGTTTGTATCAATACAATGCCATCACTTGACTACTGGGCTAAGGCGACCCACGACATATTAGACAAAATCTCGACGCTTCGTAAAGAGGGCATAGCCGCTTATGCTGGTACAGACGCAGGTCCAAATGTCCATGTATTTACAATGCCGAAGTATGTTGAACGAGTGATCAAATCGGTTCAAGAGGTTGAAGGAATAGAAGATATTATTCACTGCAGGGTGGGTGAAGGCAGTCATCTCATTGAGGGGCAGGAGTGAGGGCGCGCCTGAGCGGAAACCTTATGACATTTTATAAGAAGTAGAGTGCCAAGGTCTCTCTATTCATATTAGCTTTTTTACCAAGAGATATGTTAGCGCTTCGTTGATTCGATCTATCATGTTGTGTTAATTCTCTTGAGGCTCTTTGAAGTAAGGAAGAAAACTCCCCCGTAAAATATTCCAACGACTATTCCAAATACAACTGCACCAACGATCAGCGTCAGAATTGCAGCAACTGCCAAAGTAACCAGTTTCTGCCAAAAGGCACCCGTATCTAGATGCAATACCTTAAAGACGGAGTCAAATATACATTGACCCACAAATACTGCTATAACAATCTCGATCGCAGTTCGTGTAATCATTATTATGGTAGTTAGTCAGATGCTCATGTCTTATTCTTCTTCTTCTCCTCCTCCTCCTACTATCATTAGAGTTAGAATTATTAGCTGTTCAATACGGAGACCCCCTACCACAAACAAATGGCAGAATAGATGAGCCTGATTATTTTCTATAGCTTACAAATCTCCCTTCATATATATGGAGCCATAAGCACCATCGTACTCAATAAGAAAATCTCAATATATTCAGGGAACTTGAGCAGATGAATCAGGCATACAAAATGGAAATGCTCTTCAATATATGCGTGAGCGAGAAAGCAATGCGAACCTGCGGTATCATCAAATATGTGTGTGTACTGTAACTCTAACAACCTTTTATGAATAGGGATCTTTGTAATGAATATACACTTAGACGATACAAGTAAGCATCAACCACACACATTATAGAATAATACTTACATTCATACTAGGTCTGAACGCTTGTATTTATATCTCTATGTCACCTGACAATAGGCACTATTATATTGCTTATATTTCACTTATTTTGACGGTTTATTCATTCTGGTAGGAAATAAAGAAAAAGAGTGGGTTTTTACCACCCTCACCTTCGGTCGATAAGCTTACTGTCCTAATGTGTCAAGAGGTGATGTAGTGGTAGCATCCGCTCCTTCAGTTGCTGGTGGTTGTTCAGCTGCTGCTCCTCCTCCTGTTGCTGTGGATGATGTAGTCGTCTCACCTTCAGTTGCTGCTGATGGTGTAGTAGTGGTACCCTCTCCTTCAGTTGTTACAGGAGGTGTTACTTCAGCTGCTGCCGTCTCATTAGTTGTGGGTGGTTGTTCTTCTTCTTCTGTTGTACTAGTAGTAGCGTTCTCTCCTCCATGTGTTGTAGTTGATGGTGCTGGTACACTAAGACTACTTTCGTCAGATGCAGTTTGACCTGTAGCGTCTGTGGCAGTCAGAATAATAGTGTAGTTACCAGGATCCTGGAATGTGTGGTAGACATCACCTGTAGGAACTTCATTGAGAGTGGTCTCTTCTCCATCACCAAAGTCCCAGTGAATATTGTAAGGCAATGTACCACCTTGGACATCTCCTATAAGCTCATAAAGGGCTGGTGCCTCAATTCCATCTTGGACGTCCAAACCAATTGAAGCTCTAAGAGCTGTTGCTCCTCCTGTTTGATTTCCTGTCTGATTATTTCCTCCTCCTCCTGTCTGGTTTGACGTGATATTGTTAATTATGTTAATGATTTGAGTGATGTTGGTTTTCTGGATATTTCTAATCATGATAAACTGCTGGATTACATTCTTTATCATAATCTGCTCCTGCGGACTCAGAACCCTTGTCTCGGGGTCGTTTGCATCCGATGCACAGACAACACCTACTGAAGCTGGACTTCTCTCTGTTTGGTGTTGATTTTCAACTACTATGAGCCATCCTGTTATGACAGGACTCAAAGCTATAGAATATGATTCCAAGACATTTAGGTCACGGCTGCCCAAAATCTGTTGTCCAGAATCTGCAAATTCGCCTGGAAGACAGTATACAAACAGCACGGATAATGAATTTGGTTGAACCCATACAGGATTTGCCCATCTAGGTGTATATACGATACCATTAATCTTCATCTCTCCTTGCTGCAGGTTGCGAGTTATAGCATCAGTTACATTTGTGAGTCTGTTTTGATCTCTTAGCTCTTGTGGCGTTAATGGGCCTGTTGTCGCTGTAGATTCTTCTGTAGTAGTTGCTTGCTGCTGTGTCGGTTGAGCCATAGCTGTTGAAGGTGCTGCAATTAGAATGCCTCCAACCATCAGCAGCATCAGCGATAGAACTGATGCTTTTTGCTTTATTGATGAGTTGTTGT
>JBJMEA010000106.1:0-13258 GCA_045809625.1 Nitrososphaera sp.
TGATTTTTGAATCTCTATATTGAACTCTTGTGTACTCAGGAACCAAACCATCTTGAACCAACTTCTAGTTGCACCGGGTCTCTATTTTGAAGTTTTTTTGCCGAGTCCCTCTGGGCCCGCAAAAAATAAAAAAACATTCAAAAAATGGACCCAATGGATATATCAACAAACCAATAACAATCTACTGTGATATGAAGGCATACGAAAAGCTGTATCTCTATTTTGAGTCCCTAGATACAGTCTCGGAGGTTTTTTCAGTTGAATCTACCGAGCCGGAATCATTTTAACGAGTCGGTTGAATCGTACCTAACCTATTGCCTTCTGTATCAAAAAAAGAAACATACAATCCAATTCCCGGTATATTCATTGGCTCACCGAGCACCTTACCTCCTGACTTTTCTACGTTAGTCATGTGCTCCTTAATGTTATCAACTGCAATAACCACTGAGGGATATTGTGCCGGTTTATCATCAGTTTTCTGAAAGAAACCGCCATTTATTGCGCCTGGCTTTTTGGCATGCCATTTTCGTCGGAATCTGTTGTAGTAGCTAAGACATAATTTCCCATATCCTCTCCTAGTTGCTGAGTTTTCCAACCAAAGGCTTTAGTATAAAAGTTGGCCATTCGCTTTCTATCTTCTGCTGGCATTTCAAAATGGACTACAGGATTCATCTTCAATACTTCAAGTAGGATTTTATTTAAATCTTCTATGCCGGCGTTCTTCATTTGAGCAATTGCCGGAGTGATCATTTCAATTTTCTTATCGTGGATACGTGTACTATTCGCACAGGAACAGCCGATGTATGAAAAGTAATCAATAATTGATAGAGTCTTGAATAACTAGATCTACCTTCTTTTTATGGTGCGCTATCCGACCGAGCCCAAATTGTGAAGGTTTTTCTCTTGGGCCTCTCGGGGTCCGCCTTTTGTTATGTGGGGATATCAATCATGCGAAGAATGTTTCCTATTCCTCCACTTAATGCACCAAGCTAAAATTGCAGCAACATAACACAGTGTACCATAGCCATATTTTTTTCTATACTGACATAATATATTAAATCCTTACTTGGTGTTTCAATTACTGTCAAAGGCACTATCAAGTAATTGTAAAATTACCTGATAAGATACATGAAACTAACTTGGTCAGATACTGCTACCAAACTTTAATACAAGCTCTCGGATCAAAGTAACATGTCTGATAGTCAGCAGAAACTAGGAGAAGAAGAAGGAAAAATAGAACAACAACTACGGCTCGTGGATATTGCAGATGTAAATGATGTGCCTGCAGGAAAGATGAAACACGTAGAAGTAGGCGAAAAGGAAATCCTGGTTGCAAATCCTGATGGCAAGGTATATGCGCTTTGCGATAGGTGCAGTCACATGAACGCTCCACTTTCGAGTGGGACTCTGAATGGAAAGGTTGTGACGTGCGCTGCGCATGGCGCTAGGTTTGATGTTACAACAGGAAATAAAGTAGCAGAGCCAATGGCTCTAGACCCTTCCAAATTTCCTGAACCATTACCGGAGAGTTTGCAAAAGATATTTGCCCGGAGTGCTGAAATAATGTCCAAGGTTAAGACATATAATCAGCAGACGTATGAAACGAAGATTGAAGGAAATAGGGTCAAGGTAAGAATGTGACCTCATGCAAGTTGCAATCGATATCTTCGTGCCAGCATTCGATGATAATCCTAGACTACCTTCTTTCCATTTAATTCTTATTTTTTTCTCGGCCCATTATTACGAATAGCAACATATCTAATAGTAGACTCTTTTTTATGAACAGGTACAATATTCCTCCATATTTTAGGTATAGATTATTGCGAAAGTTATGGAGAAGACGATAATTTGCCTACAATGAACTCTGCTGATTTTTTTAATGCCTTTACGAGATTGCTATATTTGGTAAAGCCATGACCTTCATCTTCGAAAACTATGTATTCAACATTCATGCCCTTATTGCGCAATGTTTCAACTATCTGATCTGATTCGTTTTTGACCACTCGCGGGTCATTAGCTCCTTGTATTACAAGAAGATCGGTTACTCCTGTTTTTATATTATCCACATGACTAATAGGAGATCTCTTCATTAGAAACTCTTCTTCATTTTCCGAATCCCCAACGAGTTCTGCCATGAATCTTTTCCAGTGTTCCGGAACTGCTTTGGAAAAGGTTACAAGATTACTGGGTCCAACTATATCTACTGCAGCCTTCCAGTTGTATTGTGATAATCTAGTGATAGAGTTTAGGGTTGCAAACCCACCAAAGCTTGCACCAAATACTCCTATTCTATTTGTATCAACCCACTCCTGCGATATCAACCACTTTGTGGCATACTCTAAATCTTTTAGTTCGTTTCCTCCCCAATCGTGGTATATCATTTTCTCAAAGCTCTTGCCATAACCTGTACTCCCACGAAAATTGGGTGCTATTATAGCTATCCCATTGTTTGCCAGATATTGATATAGTCCTGCATAGTCATAAAGCGGTCTTTCTTGAGCGGTAGGTCCACCATGAATTGACAATATGGCTCCTAATTTTTTATTTTTCTTTTTGTCGAAACTAGAATCCACTGTATTTGGCTTGTACAAATATGCTGAAATCTCTAATCCATCGAAGCTCGTATATTTGATTAGTTCAGGGTTTACCAACATATTATAAGGAATATTTCCTGTGAGCGAATTGCTAAGTTTAATGATCTTGTGCTCATTTTCATTATTACTGTCATTTAATTCCATAACATATATGTTAGACGGTGAAGTTGGAGTAGTCATCATAATACCAATTTTCTTTCCATCCGGTGTTGATAGTTTTACATCTTCTATTACCCCTTTCTTCTTGTCATCGGGTAAACCATAATGAACTTCTCTTGTCTCTTCATTCTTTAGATCTTTGATATACAATCTGCTATATCCATCAACATTTTCAGTCCACGCAAGTATCTTGCCGTCTTCACTTAAGTCAAATGATTCAATATCATGTTCTGGAGTTAAAACCCACTCAACCTTTGATTTGCCATTATCATAGAACGCTAAACCTAAATATTCTCTGCCAAGATCGGACAATAGATAAAATCCTTGTCCGTTGTTCGACCAGGGTCCCACAATAAACCTGCTTTTCTCTTTTGAAGGATGTATCGATATCATCTTTCTATCTTCGACATCGAGCAACCAGACTGAATAATCCGTGAGGGTGACAAGCTGAGAGCAATTCATATTCTTATTATCTGGTGACCAGTATCCTGGAATATACCAGCCTGGTTCGTTAGTAAGACAGTATGCTTCGGGGCCATCTGTATCATCTGTATTCGCTTCGATTTTTTTTACATAAACTAACATATTCGATGGATCGACTTCATTTGATCCATATGCTATACATTGGCCATCATGGCTGAAGCATTCTGCTCCCCACTCATGTCTTACATTAGGATTCTTTGTAACTCGGTCCGGCCAGGAATTAAAAACGTCGTCTATTTTATATATCTGAAAGTTTTCTGTTCCTTGGTGATCTGCAAATAATATTATGCTGTTGTCTTTTGGAGAAGGAAAAGCACGCCGTACAGCCTCGTCGATGAAATTAGTTAATTGGTGAGAGGCATACTTTTCACCGTTAATAGGACTTAAGTCAACACGCTGTCTCCATAGGTTATACTGGCCACTTGTATCTGCAATGTATATTACCCACGATGGATCTGTCTTGAGAAAATTAAAGCTAGTGTAGGTTCTCACAGATGCAAATCTTTCAAAAGGATATTGTTGATGCTTTTGCTGATTGTTCTTTTTCATAATGGCATTATGGAACATTATCGTTAGATATTTAAAATGTGTTTTGCACTCTCTAACTCCGACTACAGGGTAACTGACAAATACCTGATGTTCGGAATTAATTCAATCCTTACTTAGGCATGGACCGAGTGTATTGAGTCTCAATTTTGAAGTTTTTACGGCCGGAACCCTCTGGGCCCTTGTACTTTCTAAATCAATCGCACTTCATTTTGTCCGCTGTTGTCATTGATGTCAAGCGAAGGCCACAAAAATAGTGAACTTAGATCATGCGTACAGGATCCTAACATATCTCGATGCTATTATCCGCTTTCCGTCTGGATGGTTAAAGAAATAAGGCATTGCTATCGAGAGCTCACAGAAAAAGTTGGAGGACTTGCTGATGTTGACTACAAACTGCATGACAGGCCTGCAACCCTTGAAGTCACTTACAGCAAAGCAAAGATTAAACCAAATGATATCAACTGTTGCTCAAAATTCTTGAAGCTCAACTCGGCAGCACATACAAAGCCCATCTAATCCTAAAAGATGTACAAATGTATTTCCTGAAAACAGACGCCATGACATCCCCTGCAACCAATTTAGCTGATTCTCGTACTCGTAGCGACGGGCGTTTGTTTCCTCAGCCACAGCGGTAATTTAAGCTCGTTCTCACGATACCATGTGAAAGGATCAGCTTTAAGTCCTGACACCATTTTGGGCAGCGTATCTAGCAACGAGTGCTGGGGGTTCCAACCCAACATAGTACGTGCTCGGGTTATGTCGAGTTCCATATTGTCTTGAGCGGCATCGATCATCCAAGGTGCTATTGACGTCGATCTTCCATGTGTCAAAAGTTTCAAGAGCCGTACACCGATCTTGGCCACCAGCGGGGGAATTGCCTGCGTATTCCATTCCACACCGTGGATTAGTTGTCCACAGGCACGCTGGAGTTCATCATAGCTGAGGGACTTGGTTTCGCCGATGAGCAATTTGACTTCTGGAGATAGTTCCTGTCGGCGTGCGAACGCAAGCAAGAATACGTCCACCACGTCATCGTTATGCACGTAGGGATGCCTACTATTAGAAGGGTCCCCTGGAGAGAAATAGGCTACAAGGTCTCGCTCGTAGATGCGTTGTATTTGCAGCGCCAACGGTATCGAATGACACAGGTCATCATACACGCCTGCGATGCGCAGAATCACGACAGGGATGTTCCCGCGTTCTGCACAGATCACGTTCTCAGATTCGATCTTTGACTTTGGATATGCCCACTTGGATGGAATATCAAGCGGCGAATCTTCGTTAATCCGTACCCTATGTCTAGAGGGAGCGTGTACCAGGATGGTGCTAGAGAACATGAATTGTTCTACCGTGAAATCCTGAAGCAGCCGAAGTAAGCGCCTCGTACCTTCAACAGTAACTTTATCATATAGAGGACTCGACGCACCTGAAAAATCATAATAAGCAGCAAGGTGAATTACAGAGGCTATGCGATCACCGTGGAGGTCACGGATGGTTTGCAACCCGCAGCGCGTACTTTCTTCATCAGTTAGGTCCACGTACAAGCATTCAGCGCTTGTTAAAGGATGCGATGGTGTCTTGAGGTCAAAGCCGATGACGTTGAAGGATTGTTGCTTCTCCGCCAACCTCTTTGCTATAGCGTAACCAATCCTACCACTGGTGCCGGTGACCAAGATCGTTTCTTCTTTCGCTTCACTCATCTTCCGATCTACTCCTTTCTAATTGATAATGATCATCATTATCAAAATCATCATATTTAGTGTGCCCAGACATTAGGTTGTTCTCTACTTGCTGCCAGATATTAGACCTCTCCAACTTCTATGATTAAATGAGATTCCATTTATTATTGTAAAGCAGATTAGTTTAGGCAATTCTTGCCCATTATAATACACACTAAAACCCTTTTGACTACTCCCCTGCCATCCTTATTTGTAATCAGTGGTCGTTTTTAAAGGTCTATTACCAGCTCTTATGACAAGAGTAAAAGTAGTCTTTCTGCGAGAGGTTGCTTTCGTGACTTTCTTTTAATCAACCTCAAATGTATAGCTAGACCAAGTCTATCTTTTAAAGTTTTTTTGCCGAGATCCTCTAGGCCCGCTAAAATTAAAAACATGTTCAAAAAGTGGACTCAATACTTGATCGAAGCAGGTATTTTCAACGTAGGCTTAAGTCAGATGACAGAAGTATTTAGCTCAAGTCTATCTGAGTTTTTGGTTTGTCACTGGGCAGCATCGTCTTGTTACCGGCGGTGCACTGGCCTAGGTATACGAACAAAACTCTTGGGGGAGATCTCACAACAAAAGAATTTGAAGCCATCTTTGATCAAAAGGATCCTGGTTCTTTACTCCCTGAAGTACCTAGAGCGCGAACCCTTTCAGTTCCAATCTGAACAACCTTTTTTTATGGAACCTGTGACGTAGTAGGAATCATGTTTGTCAATATATACAATGTTGCTGTGTATTATCTGGGTGGAAAACATTGAGCGACCCAAATGAATGGAACGCAAGCATAATTGCCGAATTCCGAAAGAATCATGGGAAGGTAGGTGGCTATTTTGAAGGAGCACCATTGTTACTTCTCCATCACACCGGTGCCCGGAGCGGCAAAGCGCGTCTTAACCCAATCATGTATCTCAAGAATGACGATCGCTACCTAGTCTTTGCTTCAAAGGGAGGAGCCGATACCAATCCTGATTGGTACTATAATATCAAGGCACACCCAGACGTCCAGATCGAGGTCGGAGATGAAACTATCGACGCGCATGCGGAGGAGATTACCGGCCCTGAGCGCGATACGATCTACGAACGCCAAGCTTCCGTCTATCCGACGTTCGCCCAGTACCAACTTAAGACAAAAAGGATGATCCCTGTAATAGCGCTTGTACCCAAATCCCGGCGGAAATAGGAACACAACACCGTCACAAGTGAAACGTCGAAAACCCCGGCTTTGGAACCTGTGAATAAATGCATCAGAAACGAAATTCTGAAGTACCACTGGTAATGTATTATTAATATAGACCTGTGAATATCGGTGCAACCAAATTTTTCATTTCATGCAGCTGATTCACATCGAGTCCATTTTCTAAAGTTTTTCCACCGAGTCCCTCTGGGCCCCCTAAAATAACAAAACGTTGAAGAAACGGACCCCAAGTATAACCGGACATCTCCTCTTGCACACTCAATTACATTTATTGCACAAATTCAGAGAACCTTATATAATGCTCTAATACGTAACTATCATGGAGAAAGAACAACAACAAGAAGAGGAAAAGAATGAAACTCTAGCGCTTCGTTACCATAATGATATATTTCAAAAAGGTAAGCTAGAAGTAGCAGATGAGATTTTATCTCCTAATTTTGTCTTACATAATCCAGTACTTCCAGAGGAATTACGCAAAGGCCCTGAAGGAACAAAGAAATATGCATCTACAGTAATAGCAGCTGTACCAGACCGCAAGCTTGTAAATGACGATATTTTTGCAAAAGGAGATAAGGTGTTGGTTAGATGGACACTTAGTGGAACAAATACAGGGCCATTGTTTGGCAATCCACCTACAGGCAAACCTTATGTTGCAACGGGGTTTGATCTGTTTCGCATTTCAAATGGCAAAATTGCAGAGATGTGGCAGCAATATAATTTTGCCAGCTGGTCATAAATAGATTATAACCTATCAATAGATGCCAAAAATACAAAACTTAGATCCTGGTAAAAGAGGAAACATAGTTCACTACAAATAATGATGGAGGAATTAGTTTTTGGAGGATCCGTAAGGGTCTCCTTTAGACTCAACAATGGAGTAGCCTTGAAACATGATACTAGCTCAATATGTATGGAAACCAGAAAATAACAGAGTCCTAACTTTCGTATTGGGGCACTTTGATTCATATTGAGTCCAATTTTTGAAGTTTTTTTGCCGAGTCCCTCTGGCCCGCTTTTTTTAAAAAAACGTTTAGAAAACGGACCCAATGTTAACAGGAAGCGCCTGTGTATACTACTCACAAATGTCGAGCCTGAAATTAATATGACAGTGATGCATTTCATGGGGACCGGCGGGGATAAGAGACAACTTTTCATTTTCAAGACATCTGGGGATTATGTAACATTATTACAATCTTCCCTTGATTCTAGAATCTCCGCAATTAGAAAACGTGACTGCGTTCCTATTTAGCAGGAGCCACAAATGTCCCGAAGATTGAACAGTGTCAAGGTTTTGTGTTCTTGCTAGAAGGCGTAATGTTGCTGCTTTTATTATCATCTTTGTATTATAAGACAATGTCATATATGCGTCGGGAAGTACTTGCTGTCGCAATTGCTGCTGGTGTTGCCATCGCAGTCTATGTTGCATACCAGCAGGCTAACAGATCGCCCTATGCTCTTGAAGTCGATCCTACAAGGGACGTTACAGATGTAGGCGTTCAATATAGGATAAGGATGACCAATGTTGGCACACAACAGTTGACTGGAATCATAGTTGACCTTGGCACAAACGATGTTCAGAAGAAGCCATTTTTGGAACCAGGGGAGTCGTACTATTTCTATCCAGAACCTGAAACCAACGCCTCTAGCGTCAAGGTTAGTACAAACGAAGGAATTGTAATGGAAAGCAACTATCGATCGCCAACTAAAGTATTGGGTCTACCTGGTGCAGGCAGATAATGATAATTGAGAACGCGTATATGGTTCTGATGACTCTGTTCAATCTTTGTTTCAGAAACGCTGTAATGCCATCCAAATGGAAAGGCTACCAAGAATATTGATCGAACACTATGTGGCTGACAAGCGAGAAGGAGGACATAAAAGATGTCCACATCCGGCAAAAAGAGAATAATATTTTTCTATTAAATACTCAATAATAATGCAGATCTTGTTTTAGTTTAGAATAAATTTCATCTACGTCCCACTATACCTGCGCAGTAGCAATCTATAACTATTACATATATTTAAGATAACTAGACTTGACACCGATTTTCATTATGTGAGGCCACTACCTGAACATTGGGTCGGGTCTATCTTTTGAAGTTTTTTCCACCGAATCCCTCTGGGCCCGCTAAAAAACCATCATAAAACCTCTCGCGCATGCGGTATAGCTCCACCGGCTCGGCCCTCGCCCTCTACCCCACTAAGAAAGGAGAATGGAAAATGCATATGGTCACAACAAAACAACAGGAACCGTCACTATCTTCAAACTAGTATTAGGCGTTTCTAGAGACCTATGAGCAAGCCGCTATGAGATGAATAACTGCAGTAGATTTCTAAAATATACTTAGAAACAGTGGTAGCCATCCGCTTGCTAGCATAAAGAGGATATGGCAGCACTAGAATTATATGCAATCCAGAAAGGATTTGTGGTTCTTGGAAATTTCAAACATATACCCAAAAATGGTCCTAAATCTAATAATGCACTACGAAAGGGCATTTTAAATTTGACGCACTCTCACTATGGATCACAAGGATCGAAAATATACTTTCTATTATAACAAACATTTTATAATTGACAACAAGCGCAAAATCATGAAAGGCTCACGTGTTAACCGGCGAGATTTTCTTAAGCTCATGTTACAGTCTGGTAGTTCTGTAGTACTATTCGCCGTGCTTGGTTTTGGAGGATTCTATAATGTGTTATTCAGGCCCCAAAACCCAAGTGGCAATAGAAGCAGCAATTTAGGATCTGCCATTACCGCTGGCTCTTGGTCTTCTAGTTCAAATTCTGTGGATGTGGCTATTCATGCCGCACTACTTGGTAATGGCAAGGTCTTTTATTTGGCGGGTTCTGGTTTTCACAGAGATCAAGTAAGTGGTCCATACAAGCATGCAATATGGGATCCTGCAAACAATACTCATACTCAATACACCCTAAGCGAGGATCTTTTTTGCTGTGGTATGGCAACACTTCCGTCGGGAAATATCCTTTTGGCTGGAGGAACACTTCAATATGATATGCAAAATGAAGAAGGAAAATTCAAGGGACTAAAATCTGCATATGAAGTGAATTTTAGTTCTGGTTCTGTCGGAAATAAAACTCAGATGCGTCATGGCAGATGGTATCCTACTTGCGTGACGCAGCCCGATGGAAAAGTCTTTGTTGTACAAGGTTGGGATGAACTGGGTGGCAATAACCGGCTAGTTGAGATTTATGATCCAAGCACAAAGTCTTGGACAATAAAACTTTGGCCAGGTAGTACATTAAAGTACTGTGTAGGTACTCAATGTTATGGACCTGGAACTGCCCCCTACCTTTCTCTTTATCCAAGAATGCATGTTATGCCAAGCGGCCTCGTGGCATCTGTTGGTATGGAAACTGTAGACAGAATATATGAGCCTTCCACTGGAAAGTGGTATTTTGCAGGAAATGTACAAAAGAGACATTACGGAACTTCTGTTCTACTTCCTTTACAAAACACGGCCACCGAGAAAGGTAAGATATTGATCTGTGGTGGCTCTTCATCTTCTGTTGATCCTGCCACCAATACGGCGGAGATTGCTGAGCCTATTGGCACTTATGGGATGACGAGGAGAAGCGTCAAATCAATGACATATGCAAGAAAACATCTAAGTCCCGTTATTCTTCCCACAGGGCAAGTTCTCATCATTGGAGGAAATAAGCAAACCAATACCTTACCAGTTTATGCTCCAGAAATGTTCGACCCTGCAAGTGAGACATGGACTGTTCTACCTTCAGCCAAAGTTCCTCGCCTTTATCATTCTGTTGCTTTACTATTACAGGATGGAAGGGTTTGGACAGCAGGCACTACTTTAGATTTCGATAATAGGGACTTAAGGGTAGAAATTTTCAATCCTGGATATGTTGCTGAAACAAGACCAAGTATCTCTGGAAGTATTACTGGCGGCTTATATGGAGGTACAATTACTATTCCAACCCCCGATGCTGCTAAGATCACTAAAGTTTCGGTAGTCAAAGCATCTAGCATGACTCATCATTACAATACCGATCAAAGGCTGATCTGGCTCCAAAAGGTTAGCAACAATGCATCTAGTATTACAGTGCAATCTCCAATCAATTCCAAAATTGCGCCTCCTGGCTATTATTTGATCCACATATTGAATAGTGCAAACATCCCATCAAAGGCTAAATTCGTAAAAATACGTTCGTAATATTCTTTTATTTCCAATATACTTTTGATTTGGAACTCTAGTTATGTTGTCTAGCTCTATCTGAATGTGGTAAGATGAATAGCAAGCCTATCAGATAAGGAGGATTGTTTGTCTTTCAGAAAATCGACTTCTACCAAACGCAAGCTTTTTGGTGACAATATCGCTGTCCTGAGTCGAAACCCTATTTATAGCGCTTCAAAAGCCCGGGGAGCCTCGAGCCCACTCTAATCGTATCGAGTCTCAATTTTGAAGATTTTCTCTTGAATCTCCTGGATCTACTATAATATGTTTAAAAAGTGATACTTGACCCTTAAAGATTTGTCATACGCAACTTGAGCATACCAGCAGTAGTAGTAATTTGGAACGATCTTTCTTACATTTCTTTTAAAAAGAATGAGGTTCAATAGTGTTTTCGGCGGTCCAAAAACATTGTCTAGAGAAATAAGGGAACTATTTGCTTTTACAATTATTATACTGGCCATCTCGCTTTTGGTTTTTCCTGGTATAATGCTGAGCAGAGGACAACAGCAAGAGCCATCACCACCATCAGTGCAACAATCATTGGCACAGCAAGCGGCAGAGATATCGCAACAACAATTATCTAATAATACCACTCCTGTTCCCATCCTCAATAATAGCAAACTGGAACTAGAGCTGGTCACAGAGGGGCTTGACTTTCCAACGAGTATGGCTTTTATTGGTGATCATCACGATATGCTAATTTCAGAAAAAGGTGGCCAGGTAATCCTCTTTTCAAATGAGAATAAAACCAAAATTCCATTTGTGAATTTTACTGTTAATGAACAGAGTGAGCGAGGGCTGCTTGGGACGGCTGTACTTGTTAATAATATGTCTAATGCAGACAGAACAGCAACAACAGCAGCAAGTAATAATAATGAAACAATAACAACGAGAGATAATAGTACAAATAATGCTGCCGGAAAAACAATAACACCAACATTTGTATTCTTTTACCTTACAGAGGCTAGCAAGGGAAATGCATCTAAGATACTGGGCAACAGGGTATACAGGTTTGAATGGGACGATACAGACAAATCTCTTTCAAATGGAACATTGATTTTAGATCTTCCTGCAAGACCAGGACCAAATCATAATGGTGGTAAATTAATAGCTGATTCAGTGAACAGGCACATATATGCTGTCATTGGAGATCTTAATAGAAACGGAATGCTTCAAGATTTCAAGAATGGTTCTCTGCCTGATGGTACGTCAGCAATAGTAAGAATAAATCCGGATGGTTCACCGGCTCAAGGCAATCCATTTCTAAATGTTAGCAGAACCGATGCTGGCTACTCGAATTTAAGCAAGTATTATGCTTATGGCATTAGAAATAGCTTCGGGCTGGCAATAGATCCCCAAACGGGCATTCTATGGGATACTGAAAATGGCCCCATTAGATTTGACGAAATTAATGTTGTCAGGCCAGGGTTTAATAGCGGATGGGAAAAAGTGATGGGTCCAATTGAAAGGAGTAACATAACAGCTGAGAATGACTTGGTTAACTTTCTTAGTTTTTCTTCATACGCAGACCCAGTATTTAGCTGGGGAAGGTCCGTAGGCGTTACGGATATAGAATTCTATGATTCAGATAAGCTAGGCAATAATTATACGAACAATATCTTTGTTGGAGACTTTAACAATGGTCACCTCTACTATTTTGAAGTAAATGAAAATAGATCCGGTTTGCAATTTGAAAACCCAAGACTAGCTGATGATTTAGTGGCAAGCAATGAAAGACAGGTAGCAGCAGTAATATTTGGAACTGGCTTTATTGGTGGCATTACTGATATAGAGACTGGTCCTGATGGCTATTTGTATATTCTAACGTACTCTGGAAAGCTATATCGGATTGTCAATCAAAACTAAAAGAATCAGGACAAGCAAATCATGCTAAGATATAATTTGAATTACCAAAAAGATAATCTAAAACACCAGGAATCCGTAAGGATACAGTTCAGCAAATAACATCCAAAAGGATATGATACATGTTTGTATATCTGAAAACAAGATCTTTATGAATAGTAAAATATAGGAAATTACTCTGAACTACTTTTTGCCCTAAAAATAAATTGACAATAAAAAAGTCATTTGGAATCTTAAACTGAGTTCAACGGTAGCGCTAGCCTATCAATCTATAACCAGTAATTTGTGAGCATGAAATAACGCCTCTACATTTTCTATTACACGTCTATGTTGAGTACATTCTCTGAAGTCGTTCTCTCAAGTCGGTTTGGGCTTGCCTTGATATATACAAAACCTTTTGGCTTACTGTCTCAGATCATATGATTGGAACCCTAAATTTAGTGCTTCTAAAAGCAGGGGGACCCTTGGGTCCACCT
>JBJMEA010000107.1:0-15181 GCA_045809625.1 Nitrososphaera sp.
GTTTTTGCGCTCAGATGTGATCATCATTTCTATGCACTCTACAGAAGGTTCGCGATAGATTAGGGGGATGGCGAAACAGGTGTTTCAGGCTCCTCTGTTTCGCCCGTTTTGGTTATGTTGTATTTACAATGCAAATTTAACCAGTTTATAGAGAATTAGAAAAATGCTTAAAGATTCTATAATAACTTACTTCGAAGCTAAATGTATGAGTATTTCATCAGAAATATTCCGTCCACAAGCTTAGTGAGAAGTATTGCCCCCTCAATTCGTCCGACAATTATTCCTAGTGAGATCAAAATAATACCTTATTCAATAAGGCTGATAATAATACAGAGGTGGGATGATTTGAACCCACTATATAAGCACATTTTTAAGGCATGACAGACTCTCACGTATGCCAGAATATGAGCTATTTTATACTCATCTTCCTCTAGTATTAGAGCAATGGCTTTGTATCCTTACAAGGTGCTCAGTACATAATTGAACTATAGGATGTTGATGCTTAAAGATTCATTGGAGCTATTTCTTAAGCTCAACTGCTACTACTTATTGACATGCTCTGTTCCAGTATTTTCTACTGAGTGTGAGAGCACTCTAGTCACACTGCCTGGCCACGCCTGAGGTTAACAACTTCGTTTTTACCATTTGGTAAGGTAAACTGGAGTCGTCGGTCGTTCAAGATAACTGTCTGCTATACTTCGGGGATGAGAATGCATCTCCGATTTTGTGCCCTGTTTCATTTGTCCTTCAAGGACCCTTACAGAGTCATTTTCTATCAAGACCTTATAGATGTCCGATGCTACTTTCACGGCATCCTGTGACATAATCTTCTTTAATGCCCAGTGAAACTCAAGTATTGCCCAGGCATCAACGGGTGAGATAAGTGAATAAACAATTAACTATGATAATGAGATTCTTTTACAAAAGATAAAGCTAAACTAAATAGAATAACAATATAGCGAAATTAATAAATTTAGTTGTACTAATGGTTTGACCGTTGAAGACGCTACGAGGCGTAATCTTGTCATATTCTACAGTATCGCTGGTACTGATAATGGCTCTGTTAACATCATGGATCGCTTTTCCTTTTCAGACTGTGAAAGGTGCAGCAATCGTGGGTAAGGAGAGTGGCTCTGATATCACGACGGGGATGGTTGCCGCTTCCTTCACTAGTAATTCATCTATATCTAATGCTAATAATACCTCTCAAGATACCGCTCAAGCAGCTTCCGCAACTACCAACCAATCAGTCATACCTGAAGCAGCAATAGGTCCTATAATACCCCCTGAAAAAGGTTACCTAGTTGAAGAAATTAGAGGAGGTCTTTACTGGGTAACCGATGGCTCATACAACACCATGTTCCTTGTAACTGATGAGGGTGTGGTAGCTATTGATGCTCCTCCTTCTATTGGAGTGAACTATCTCAAGGCTATAGCAGAAGTAACTGATAAGCCAATAAAGTACGTGATCTATAGCCACTCTCATTTAGATCATATTGGCGCTGCTGCAAGTATCTTTCCAGAAAATGCTACTTACATAGCTCACGAAAAAGTAGCAGAAGAGCTGCGGAGGGCACACCAAGAGCTAAAAGCATCAGCAGCAGTTGATAACTCATCAGCAGTAGGTAGTAGTAATAATAATAACTCACAATTCCCACCAGCACAATTACCTGCATACAATGTCTCGCAATTACCGCCAATTCCGACAGAAACCTTCGCTCAAAATTACACCTTACAAGCAGGTAACCAGACCTTAGAGCTTAGTTATTATGGCAACAATCATGAGGAAGGCAACATCTTCATCTACGCTCCGGCACAGAAAACGCTTATGCTAGTTGATATTGTATTTCCAGGCTGGGTTCCATTTCCATACTTAGCACTCGCAGAGGATGTATTTGGCTATATTAAAGCACACGACATAGCATTAAACTACGATTTTGATACTTTCGTTGGTGGTCACCTTACAAGACTTGGTACCAGAGACGACGTGCAAGTGCAAAGAGAATTCATAACGGATTTGATAAATGCTTCAGTCAAAGCAAACAGTAACGTCACATTTAGCGAAATAATGCAGAAAGTTGGGGGACCAACTAACAACCTTTGGGCGATATTTAAAACATACCTGGATACTGTAGCTGAACAATGTACCAATGAGATGCTATCAAAGTGGCAGTATAGACTAGGTGGCGCACAGGAGTTTACGTTTAGTCATTGCTGGACTATGGCACAGAGCTTGAGGATAGACCCATCAACTAAAACATTACAGCAACAACAATAGCAGCAAAAATGATAAGAGAACCAGAAGGTAATGTGACACAATTTTACGTTGTTGAGGTTTGTTTGTAGCAATACATAATCAGGGATTATGATAACACTAATGGAAATGATCCTTTTGTAACATATCAGTTATCCAGATTGATAAAAAATGGGCAGAGTTTGCAAATGAAACAGTTAGGTTGGTATTTATGAAAATACAAATCTTATTCAGTGCAATACCTTCCATGGATAACCACAACATTAAAGGAATGAACCTTCAAGGCAACAGAATTGTGCAAAAATTCTCCAAATTGCTTTCGTCATCGCCAAATAGAGTTATGGTATCGCGACCGACTACGTCACAACAATATCCCTCCAAGTCAATCTCATCGAAACACTACCCATTGAAAATGAAAGGACAACGTTCGCTTCTCATATGCTATGCTACTGCAGGATATCCTGATGCTCAAAGCACAAAAGAAATAGTTGCTACGATGATTAATGCTGGAGCTGACATAATTGAAATAGGAATTCCTTTCTCTGACCCAATTGCTGATGGACCAATAATTCAAGAAGCCTCCTTTGTTGCATTATATAATGGCATGACACCTAGCAAGAGTTTACAGATTGTCAAAGATATTAGAGATGAATTTTCAGAGATTCCTATAATCTTGATGACCTATTCCAATATACTTGTTAAAGCAGGGATGGGGGACTTCATAAGAAGGGCAGCGCAATCTGGCGCTGACGGATTTATACTCCCAGATATGCCAATTGAAGAATCTACCGATTATGTCAAGGAGGCAACAAGGTGGAACCTTGCAACAATATTTTTGGCATCTCCTAATACAAATGAAAAAAGATTGGGCGATATTGCTTCAAAATCCAAAGGGTTCCTTTATTTAATCTCAACATACGGAACAACGGGAGTTCGTAGTTCATTTGATCCTTCTACCGCAAACTATATCAAAAGGGCCAAAAGCATTGTGGGCTCTTCACTCCCAATCGCCATAGGATTCGGTATTAGTAAACCACAGCATGCTAGATTCATGATTGATGCAGGTGCAGATGCGATAATTGTTGCCAGTGCAATTACAAATATAATTAGACTTCATACATTGGATGAAGGAAACAAGAAACGTCTCAAAGAGAAAAGGATGAAAGATATGCTAAGTGAGATAAACGGTTTTGTATCCTCCATGAAGAGGGCATGCTTGAGCTATTAAGAACATAAGATTGTCATCTGTGATCTTACCTTATTACGTTTAACTGGAATCTATTCCTACCTCAACAAGCATAGCAGGTAAATCATATTATTTGATACTGATGGTCTCTAACTTTCAACAGTTTCAACTTCAAAAGTCAATTAAGTCGATATTATTTTCAGACTATAAGAAAAATGCGTTAACTTTAGCTTCCATGAGTGAAGGTTCTCTTGTATTTTGGTTTATACATTACAACTATTTACGCTCTTTTCCACACCTGTTTTCCTCCCTATCTTAAGCATTTCCAACTTTTCACTAATCGTTTTTCTATGGATTTATCAAAGGACTAATGGGCGATTTTGTCCCTATAACTACTATAAATCAAAAGTTCAAAACAATATCATAGACTACTAGATAGAAGAAGGAAACCGAGTGGTCGGAGTTGAGCCCGTGATTTCATCGTAAGCTGTATTCGTTTCATAGAAAGAAAAACACGCCATAAGATATCTTTAAAGTGTAATGTTCATATGAATTCACTAGCCTTGGCTGCAAATGGACTAGATTTTATCATAAGACTCTGGTAGTGATTAATTCACTATGATTTTGAATTTATTTTTCATAACATATCATAATATAATTTTTTATAGAGTGACCCAGCATAACCCTTATTTTTTCTCATGATGCATCTTTTATTCTCCAAATATCATGAATTTCTCGCTGCTGGTTTTAGTTACACCAGCTAACATGAAATCGCTTACAGTTGCCGCTGCATTAGTTGCTATCATTTGTTTGGCTCCCAATATCACAATCACTAGCGCACAGCAACTACCGAACAACCAACCGTTACTAACACAGAGTCCAACACTATTGAATTCAAGAGACAGCTTTAGAGTGAAGCTCCCAGAAGGCTGGATAATCCAAGATATTAAAAATACTGGGTATACTCTGGCAGCAGAGGAGCTTCAAGGCTACGGTTTATTAGCTGAACTATGTCGACAGCCCAGACAACAACAGCAGTATGGACAATCGATGTCTTCAAACTTTAGCACCAGCACGAGCACGAGCAACAGATACACAGGTAGCTGTCAAAATGCGCAAGGAGAACTAATACACATTATACGGTATCCCAACCTGGGTGCTAGACTCGGCATCTCTTCCGACGAGGATGCTTTTACGTTCATCAACAGCAGGGTCACAATACCCAATGCTATCTTAACATATCATTTACAAAGGCTTCAGGAAGTCGGCTACCACGACTTTAGAATTATCAATAGCATGGATTCAACCATTAATGTTGACAACAGTACAAGTCTCAACAATAGAAGAATAACAACTACAACGACAACAATACCAGCCAAGCTTGTAGAGATGACATATACTACATCCATCGCTCCAAATGAAACAAAAACAGGTTATTTCCTTTTGACTGCGACAGCTGAAACGCCTCGCAACTTGGGAGTCTTGACAGGATATAGTGTCTTTTGCGAAGGCAACTTTACATCTGCTGCTACTAATACCACTACTGCCACTGCCACTAATGGCGACGAGATAAGAGCAAAATCCTCTATCAGAAGTCCCTCAGCATCATCACTAACACCAATAGCATTACCCGCGCAGGTCAGACAGGTATTTGATTCATTTGAGTTAGTATCTGCACGTACAGAACCTCTTACAGTCCAACTTACCTCAGAGGAGACAGAAGGAATAGCACCTGCTACCTTTGAATTTGAAGCGCAAGTAACAGGTGGTATGGCACCATACACAATTAGCTGGGACTTTGGTGATGGGAGAAGCAGTGAAGAGGGAGTGAGAGGAGGAGAAGACGAAGAAGAAAATGATCGTGGTGAGCACGTTGAACATACGTTTGAAGTAAATGGCACATATAATGCGAGAGTTTCAGTTACAGACACTACTGGGAGAACCGCATCAGACAGCATACCAATCATTGTCGATGAACCTCCACCACTGAGATCAGTGGATATAATTTCGAATGCTACAGCAGGAATTGCACCAGCTACCTTTGAATTTGAAGCAAACGTAACAGGAGGCATTGAGCCATATACGTATAGATGGAATTTTGGTGATGGCAGCGCTGAAAGCAATACCCAAACCGTTTTGCACACATTTGATCAAGCTGGAAGATATATTGTGCCCCTTATAGTCACAGACAGTCAAAATCACGTTGCGTTAGACAGGTTAGCAATCACTGTAGAGGAAGCGGGACCCCCACCATCAGCGACAACAACAGCAGAAGAAGGAGAAGACCCAACCTTAGCTAACCAAGATCGTAACTCAGGCACAGATGGATTATCAGAGTTAGATGCCATTTTGAATAACCTGGAGCAAAAGTAACAAATAAACATTGAAAATAATAATAATAATAATAATAGGTAGATGGTTTCGCTCCGTAACTCTATAGGTAGGGAGATGCACATCCAAGAGGCAAAGTAGTCTTACAAGTGGGAAAGTAAAAAAATTATTAGAGGTAAATAAATCAATGTCATCATCTCCCAACAACCAACGACAATTAGTAGCTTTAGTTACAGGAAGCTAAAGTGGAATAGGACTCGCGACTTCACTTGCATTAGCAAAAAACGGCTATCTTACCTATGCCACAATGCGCAACCTAGACAAGCGTAGATCCTTAGAATCACTCGCGGACAAACAGCACTTGCCAATCAAAGTAGTGCAGCTAGATGTGACAGACGAAAATTTAGTCAAGAAGGCTCTACAATCGATATTATCTGAGGCTGGCAGAATTGACTTACTTGTAAATAATGCAGGATATGGGCTGACAGGAGCCTTTGAAGATATTGGAATAAACGAAATAAAAGCACTATATGAGACCAATTTGTTTGGGGTGATTCGCGTAACGCAGGCGGTTCTACCAATCATGAGAAAACAAAGGTCAGGAAGAATAATCAATATCAGTTCGGGAGCGGGCAGGATAGGTTTTCCAGGTAGTTCTGCTTATGTTAGCTCAAAATTTGCACTTGAAGGCTTGAGTGAATCAATGGCATTTGAGGTAGAACAATTTGGAATAAGAACTGTTTTAGTTGAGCCTGGATTTGTTCGGACTAACTTTGCTGAAAATGTAGCTATAGCAAAGAAAGCACAGAATCCAAATTCTCCTTATTCACAAATGATGCAAATGATGTCCTCCAACCGAGACAGCATGTTTGAAAATGCATCTGATGCTAACCTTGTAGCTTCAGTTGTGGTTGAAGCTGCAACAGCTAAAGAACCAAACCTTAGATACCTTGCAGGCAAAGACGTACAGCAAATGATGACAGCGAAAAAGAATATGTCTGATGAAGAGTTTTACAAGGTGGTGAAGCAAGGCTTAACGGACCAATAATGATAATTATAATAGCCTCCCTGCCACTCTAATGGAGGTAATCTATTTACGCACTTACTGACAACAATCACTTATCTTTGGTCATTGTTTGCATTGTTGTATCTATATCATGATCATGAAATTCATGTTTGATTTGCTAGTCAAAGACAGTAACCAGATTAGATGCTACCCCACCAGCAACATGTAAAAAGATAGGAATCAAATACATAATCGACTTGTTTTCTTTTTGAAGTATAAAAAATATTGTCATGTATATGCCTATACCTATAGGAACTCATTATAATTAATGAAGCAGAATGCATTGAATTATAGTAGATTCGTCTTCTTAATAATATGATAATAACGACTACAAAACAAAGGCATGACGTTAGAATCAAAATGTCAATCTAATATCTTTCAGCGCCAATCTATTCTGTCTTCTTTGTGCTGAGATATATAATTTCGAGTTGATTGGGCAGTTTATATTTTATTTCACCACATGGCTATGATGTAAACGATGATGCTTCAGTACTACTATTGGTCAATTTGGAGTATAGGATATAACATAGGCGGAATGATAGTTACAAGAATTGTTTTGGGAAAATATGGGGGGATGATTTAACCCGCGACCTCACCAACAGATTTCAAAGACAGTTTTATACTACCTCTCATCTAAAATGGCTCAGCAAATCAAATTGCAAAGCCGGCTTGAAAGTGCAATGTAAGCCATAATAGGTTGAACGGGCTTCCCTATTTCTGTGGAAAAGGAAATTGTCACAGAAGTGGAGATTAATGCTCCGCCAAGTCGCGTATGGCAGATCCTAACTGATCTCGAAAAGTATCCGACTTGGAACCCGTTTATCAAGAAAATTACAGGGATACTGGCAATAAATGAGAAGCTTGAGGTCCACATGCCAGATCCACGAGGTGGAACAACGATCCTTACACCTACTGTATTAGTTGCAGAAACTGATAGAGAACTTATGTGGCTTGGCAGGTCAGAAGGAGATGTATTTAATGGCGAACATCGTTTTCAGATAGACCCAATTGAAAACAACAACAACAACAATAAAGTGAACTTTATACAAAGTGAAAAATTCACAGGCTCAATGGTTGCATCACTAGAAGGATGGCTAGATACAGCTATTAAGCAGAATTTTGAAGATATGAACAGAGCATTAAAGCATGTAGCAGAGAAACAACGGACATTAAAATTGGATAAAGATAGAACTACTGCAGCAATCATTTTTGTCTGTTTTGTTGACTTGTACTGTATTGTGAATTAGTGTTGATCTATCACTACTAATTGCTACTTTTTGTAGTTTTATGTTGTTGAGCTGCTTTTGAAGAATCGAAGAAAGTCGTAGAATCACAGCACAGGTTCTAGGGCGATTTTGTCCGACATCTACTCAAAATCGAACTCAAAATAATGCAGTAGTTGTATAACGGAATAAAAGGACGGGTGGGATGATTTGAACCTACCACGACCGCAACTCTCTTTAGATGCAGGTCCATTCCTATTGAAAGGGTAGTTCTAGAAGGAGAAACATAACTGTTCAAATCCCACCCGCTTCACTCTTTTTTACATGTTCCATAGCAGTACTACCAAGCAAAGTGTTGTAAAGATGATACTTTGCAGCAACATCAAAGAATGTAAAAGTAGCTCTTATTCAACAACGTACATGTATTATTATTATTATTATTATTATGGCTAAGGAGAAACCTTCGCAGAAGTATGGCAAAATAAGCCCAGCAGAACTGCAGAATCATGGTGTGACTTGGCAGTCAAAACACAACCCATGATAATGGGTCTGCAGTATATTATTAATTGGTCGTCCGTTTTGTTTGCAGCATATATTCCTACTGGCTTCGCGGTCACATCGATGGTCCCATCCATCCAAGTCTTCTAAAGTAGAATACCATAAGCAGAGCAGACGCAGCAGATAATCCTAGAATAAATATCAAGGTTGTATAGCGCCCAAGCTGCTCCCAAGGTCCTGTTACGATTCCACCAGGAATGTTGATGTTCATGCCATAAAACGTGCCGATAACAGTCACAGGTATAGAAAGTGTGAACACAATAGTAAGCACAGAGAGGATCTTGTTTGTCTTTTCAGTGCTGAGCATAAAGTCGGTGTCCTTATAAATTTCAATTGTTTCCTTTGCCTCTTCAACCATTTCGTATACCTTTTCAATGTGGTCTTGAACATCTCTAAAGTAAGGCGTCAGGTCATCCTTTGAAAAACGCTGTGAATCCTTTGCCAGATCGAGAACTGTCCTGCGAAGTGGAAAAATGATACGGCGAAGTGTGGTTATCTCTCTCCTCAAAAGCGAGATCTGTCGTGGTATGGATATCCGTTCGTTAAACACACTATCTTCAATGTCATCGATATTGCCCACGACCTTCATCAGAAGGTGAAACAGATCATCAACAAGTCCATCAATTATCTTATGGAGAAGGTACCCTGATGACTTGTACATTGTGATCTGGCGCTGGTTTTCATCATTCTTGCATGCGTTGAATAGCTCTTCAACAGACTTTAGATCACCTTGGTGTATGGTTACAAGATAGTCTTCCCCCATGAATATGGCTAGCTGGCTAAATATGAAGCCCTTCTCCTTGTCTGGAGTGGGAAACTGCAAGATGATAAAGACGTGATCTCTATAGCGGTCGATTTTTGGAATCTGGATTTTTGATAGGCAGTCGTCAAGATTGAGCTTTTGGAAAGGGTATCTCTGTCCAAGTATGTTTATTTCTGCAGACGTTGGTCTTTGTACGTTTATCCACAGCAGCCCATTATTTCTTATGCTTTCAAACTGCTTTTCCACATCTGACATAGATATGTTATCCCTCCTGTTCTTCGCACAAGAAGTTGCAGTTATAAATTGGTACGTGATCCTAAAGATTTAAAAGTTGTTTTCATATACAATTTTTTCTGCAATAGCTAATCCACTTTGAACTGAATTAGACAAACCGGTGAGCTTTTGCATTGCTGAGCTTTTGTCCTACAATCACCAAAAATGAAGTCAAAATAATGCCGTAGTTAACCAGGCTCATAATAGGAGAACGGGTGGATGATTTGAACCCATGACCGCAGCTCAACAGCAGCCGCTGCTTTTGTGTTGTATTTCTTCTCGTCTATTTCTCCCTCTTTATCCTATTTCCATTCATATGCATTTGCCTTAAACTTTTGGGATTCAGGATCAGTTTCTATGTCAAGTGCTATAATTAAATTATTCATCCAAGATAGCCTTTGTGAATTTGTAAATCCTGTCATCATAGTTAATCCTTTGAACTTCCCACCTTCTGCCGCTTTGGTCTTTTCATGAGCCCACCATACGAATTGGTCAGCATTATCACCTTCGGTTGTTGTCATCATTGAACCTTGGTAGCCGCCATCAACTATGCCGTGAGGATATTGAGTCACGGTGCCTGAGCCTATATTTTTGCCGCTTGGAAATCTGCCAACACCTCTTATTTCAGATACAAAACTCACCTCCATGGTTACTCCCTCTATTGGGTGAACCTTTGTTATTTTGAACCTTGTTACACTACCGCTCTCTTCAAAGAGTTTCTCCCCTAACGCCATATCGAATTAAAGTTTTAGCAGCTCCACATATTATAAGAGATGTGAAATCATATTCCGGGTAATGATAATGGCAGAAAAAAGAGCAAAACCATACATAAAGTCTTGAAATGTCAAACATCATCCAACAATCATCAAGCTTCTTTGTGAATGTATGTTGAAACGTCGGTCAGGGAGCAAGAGGGGGTAGAAGTTAAGTTAAATCAGAAATCAAACCCGCCACTCGGCTATAAGTTGCTGTCTGATGTGATTTATAACTAGGAAGATGGAACAAGAAAAAAGAAAAGAGTCAAGGACCAATTATGTTTTCACGGTGTGTATTACCACATACGGCATTACCCTTCATTTTCCTCTTCTCCATCTTCCTCTTCTTCCTCTTGTTCCACTTCAGCTTCCACTATAGCAAAACCAAGTTCCTTTGCCTTATTTGCAAGCTTCGACATCTTTTGGACTACTATAGCTCCATCTTGCTCATCTATTGTTAACTCTAAGTCTACTTCGAACATCATGTCCTATGATCTCCTAGTGGTAAGAGACGTTTATTTCCTAAATGCATTATTATTACCAGTCCTGCTGTTAGCTTGAGAAATAGCACTCCAAGTAACAGCTGCCATCGATACACAGGTATGCCAATTTATTTTTTGAAAGTTTTGCAATGACTTTTTAATGTGGCTTGTAGTTAGGAGCAGTGTTTTATCTCTCGTCGTACTCTGCAGCCATTCCAATGCATGACTTAGTACCGCTAGAAAGTAAGAGAAGAGTTGCTCACTACTACTTGCAACTAAATAAGACATGCAACAGATTATTTTTTGTTTGTGTGTAATTTTTCGTTGGTTCTATTCATTGTTCACTACTGCTTCATATGACACTCTCTCTCAGAGCATTGCTCTCCTGGATAGATTGAATGCAAGTTCTCTAAACTTCACTTCACAAGTGAGCTCAAATGAAAGTAATTTCAGGCGGATAGCCCTTGGCTGCAGCATTACAGAAGTTTATCTACACTCAACTTGTCCTAAAGAGGGAAAACCACAAAGAAACATAAAAAAATAAAGATTTTGTATAGAACTTACCTAAGCAGGCTAAAATGTAATATTATACTCAGCTCTAATAGTCCTATTGATAAAACAAATATGACAAAAATGCTTATGATACTTTTAGATGCTAAGGTATACAGTGTCGTTGATGTAGTAGTATGGTTGTCGCTGTTATGTGCTGTTGCGGTCTTGGCCGCAACGTAGTAGCAGCGATAATAACACTAACGCAGCAGCAACACAACTGCCTGGCACTTTACTACAGAGGTTCGAAGCCCTGTACTGAATGCCTTGCAGTTCTTCTTCTATTCCTGCAATCTATGATTGTCCTGTAGGACAATCTCTCAAAAATGAGATCAAAACATACGTAGTTAGCCAGAATGATAAAAAGGGCCCAGGGTGGGATGATTTGAGCCAACGACCGCAGATCGGCATTTGGCGGCTGCTGCTACTTTCTAAACAAGCAGCTAGGGAAGATAACCCATCAATCAGATAAAAAACGCACAGAGAGGAATATGATGACAACATTTGAGCACAGACTATGAGAAATTCGAATCTTATTCGATAAGTATGACTGACCAGTCAGTCATACTTATTAAGAACCGGATAGGAAACATATACATGAGCGAACCCGAAAACTTGGTTCAGAATAAGGAAATAACCCTGGCAAAATGGAGTACAAGATTCTGGGCATGGCTTGTAGACTTTATCATAGTAACTATAGCAATTGAGATAATATTTGCAATAGCATATGCGCCACTTGCTCTCAATCAAGGCGTGCAGGGCAATCCAGGATTAGGAGCATTAAGATTTGCAGTGCAAAGCCTGCTGTTCTTTGCGTATTGGATATACTTTGAATCCACGACTGGACAATCTATAGGCAAAAAACTACTCAAGATCAAAACAACAGACATGGCGGGAAATACACCAGACATAAGAAACATTGCTATACAGAGCTTTGGTAAAGCTTTCTTGCTGCCAATAGATGCGTTCTTTGGCTGGATATTTACAAACGAGAAGAGACAGAGGCTGTTTAATAGAGTAAGCGATACCATAGTTATCAGAGTAGCAGTAAGTCAAGTACCAGAACCGAAAAAGTAGGCCACAGGAAAGAAAAATAAAATAATCCAAGGACACATAAAAGGAGCAAAGATGGCAAGCTCCGACATCGTTGCCATCTGCACCAAACTCATTGGTATTACTGCTAAAATTGTCCGACAACTACCGAAAATGAATTCAAAATAATGCCGTAGTTAACTGGAATAAAAGAAATTGACTGGGTGGGATGAATGAACCCGCGCCCTCATCTCAGTATTCTAAAGCTGCTTTTATATTCAGGACAAGCCCCCTAGTCGACGGTGAAGATATAGTTAACTTCATCAGCAGGAACAATATTTGATTCTCTGATTTGGGGCTTCATAGCAAGTTTTCCGCTAATTGCTGGCGCAATTCTCGCATCTTTTGTCAACCTCAAAAAGAGCATTATCGCCTCAATCATGGCTTTTGGCGCGGGTGTGCTCGTAGCTGCTCTTACCTTTTCTTTAATTGAAGAAGCATACAACCTTGTCAATGACCTTGTGCCGGTAGTTTTAGGTTTCACGTTCGGTGGCTTATCATATAGTATCGCCAACTACATTTTGAATAGAAAAAGTGGCGCGAAAAATAGGAAGCGTTCTCACGGTGAAAATGCAGGCGGCGGAAAGAACACTTCTGGCATTGCTCTAATGGTAGGTTCCCTGATGGACAACATTCCAGAAAACATGGCACTTGGCATTTCTCTGGTAGCAGGGGGAACTGTCAATATAGTATTAATTGCTGCTATATTCATTTCTAACTTTCCGGAAGGTTTAGCTTCTTCTCAAGGTATGAGGAATAACGGAAAGAGCATAAAAAAGATCCTTCTTTTGTGGCTTGTAGTTGTTGCCATTGGAACAATTTCTTCAGCTATTGGTTTTTCTATATTGGCAAATGCCAATAAAGACATTGTATCTGTTGCCTTGTCTTATGCTTCAGGAGCTATCTTAGTTATGCTTGCAGAATCAATGATTCCTGAAGCATTTGAAGAGGGTGGTGAAAGTAAAGTAGGACTTGCTACAATGGCAGGCTTTGCTATAGCATTTGTACTAGGAAGGCTTGGTGGCTGATAAAGTAAGAAAGATCGGAAAGGAGAAGAACGGAGTGTAGTCAAATTGTCTGTCTATTTAACTCACTGTTACTCCATACGATTTTGGCTTGAACTTGCTATGAATGATAGATGCAACAGTAGAGCTTCTAACGAAAGTTGCAGTCCAGTATATCCTTGGAAAACAATCAACCTTATAAAAGCTGGACATCTCATATAAGAGAGTAGGAGTTCTATTAATCCTCCTATGTCGTCATCGTCAACATTCTATCTATGTAATGTATGTCATGCAATATTCGGTATCAAAGCAGAGTTAAACAGACACATCCTGACCCACAGCGGTGGCGCTAAGGGAGGGCGAGAATGGATTTATTCTGAGCGCAGAGTGCCTAGGGGGTCACGCTGGTGGTAGAAAAGTAGTAATTATATAGTTCGTGCAATGGGCGACTTGTGGTTTCATATGAATGGCACACATCGCAGGTACAAATCTACAACCTATCTTTGATTGGTTGAATATACGGTTCCATCACAGCACACGTGCAGTATGCTTCATCTCCTCAATGGCATTGTCGCTGAATTAGTCAGACAATTAACAAAACAGAGCTTAAAACAACGCCGTAATGTACCAGATCGATAAGAATGGACAGAGTGGGATGATTGAACCCACGACCTAAGCAAGCTTAAGCTGCTCTAATTGTTCAACTCTTAAAACCTATCCCGATAGTCGCTCAGAGTAGCATAGCACAATTCGAACAAGCAGGCATGATACATTCTTACGCGTTACTGTACTTTATATAGTGCCTAGGAGAAATCTCTACCTCATGCATTTGAATAACAATTTTCCGCACGGTTTTTATTCAATATAAGTCTAAAATTCCTGTTTATGAACTGCCCAAATTGTTCTTCACTAATGCAGGAAGTTAGAAAGCATGACGTAGATATTGACTATTGTACTAACTGCAAAGGCGTATGGCTAGACAGAGGTGAAATTGACAAAATAGCAACTATGCAAACAAGATATGACGAGGAACATTATCGGAGTTATCATGGAGATAGAGATTATGATGACTATGATGACGACTATTACAATTATGGAGGGCATAGAAGACGAAGAGGTTTCTTCGGCGACCTGTTTGATTTTTGATTATATGAAATACAGAAGAAAGTCCTTTAACTCCTACTATCAAAATTCCAGCAGATCAAAGAGAAAAAGGTGTATTAGCGGGGTTGAAATCGATAAAAAAGTGAAATAAGACCTAAGTGGATCGGTGGGATGATTTGAACCCGCGACCGCAACTCTCTTTAAAGGCAATTCTATCATTTATCTAAATGGGCAGTAGTTATGGAATGAGAGGTTAATTTGCAGTAGGGATTACTTTTTAAGTTACGAACGGTCATGAACTCTCTAGGATAAGAAAAATGAGCCAAGAAGAACCACCACTTGAAATTATTATAAATGGAGTAATAGGTTGGGATGCACGCTCGATTACCACCAATCGACCCGTGCAGCCGGAAATAGGGAATCTTTCTAAAGGAAAAACACATTTCCCAAAAGTTTCGCGTGCAACTTTAAAGCACTCAAACAAAAGAGAGGATTATCTAACAAATATCCAAATAGGAAACATTCGTCAAAGCCACGGGTC
>JBJMEA010000108.1:0-33923 GCA_045809625.1 Nitrososphaera sp.
TGTCAATGTCTATGAATGGCTTGAAACTCCAGGCCATCCTGCATCTGACAAAAAGGCCTTTATGATAAGAGAAAAGGATTGTATATTCTGTATTGCCTGTGAAAACGTCTGTCCACCTCAGGCAGTCAAGATATTCACGAAGGGCTGAAACAGCACGCAAACATCTATAAATATATAGAGAGACATGTCTCTCTTCAAATTGCTATAAGAACATGTACGGCCCAGGCGCGTTTCTTTACGTCGTATTCTTAGCCATTGGCTGGATCTTGATGTTGTATACTCTAAATTTTTACTATCTCGCATACCATTCTCGCAACAATACCCGGCATGAAAGGAAACGACGCCAAGAGGTGAACCTTCCAACGAATTTACCAGTGGTCACGATACAGCTTCCGCTTTACAACGAAAAGTACGTTGTGAAGCGCCTGATTGACTCTGTATGCATGATGGATTACCCAAAAGAAAAACTTCAGATCCAGGTGTTGGACGATTCAGATGATGATACTGTGGATTTGATAAGATCTATCGTTGATGATTATAGGTTTAGAGGCTTTGATATTGTTCACGTCAGACGGAAAAATAGGGCCGGCTATAAAGCAGGTGCCCTAAAAGAAGGTACAAAATATGCCAAGGGGGAGTTTGTTGCGATTTTTGATGCTGACTTTATCCCTCCTAGTCGGTTTCTAAAAAGAGCAATTGGACATTTTTATTCTGACGCGAAACTCGCTCTCGTGCAATGCAAATGGGGTCACGTTAACGAAAATTACTCCTCGCTTACTGAGGCACAAGCAGTAGCGCTGGATCTACACTTTCTGATTGAGCAAAAGGCAAAGAGCCTTACCCATCTTTATATGAACTTCAACGGTACAGCTGGTATCTGGAGAACCTCGTGCATTAACGAGGCTGGAGGGTGGCATACCAGCACCTTGGTCGAAGATCTGGATCTCAGCTTCAGAGTTCAGATGAAGGGTTGGAGATGTCTCTTCCTCGAGGATGTTGTGGTTGACGCTGAGCTGCCGGTGCAAATGAATGCCGCAAAGCGGCAGCAGTTCAGGTGGGCTAAAGGATCTATACAAGTTGCATTTAAACTACTAAGTGATATGATGTTTTGTCGCAACATACCAATTGAAACCAAGACTCAGGCATTCATACAACTTACGAGACATACCATAAATCCACTGTTTTTGACTCAGTTTCTGATATTTCCAATGCTTCTTGCTATGAATTACGAGCTGTACACAGTTTATTGGGCTCCACTCATCTCTATATTCATGTATGTAATGATGGGACCTGGTGGTTACCTGATCATAATAAACAAAACATGGGGAGCCCAGGAGTGGCGAGAAAAGGCACAACAATTTTTCTTCCTCATGTTTTATTCTACTGGGTTATCAGTCAACAATACAGTCGCAGTCTTTGATGCGGTTTTTGGCAGGGAAAATGAGTTCCTACGCACTCCTAAGTTTGGAATTGTTAACAAGGGCGACAACTGGAAAAACAAAGCGTACGTGCTCCCTTTCACCAAGACAACGCTCCTGGAGATGTTTTTTGCGATTTATGGATGCATGGCAGTTTTTATTTCGATATTCACCGGAAATTCACTATATGCTCCTATGATTGCAATTCCAACCATTGGGTTCATTTATGTTGCCTATCTTAGCATTATGCACTCATCCTTTAGGAAGCAAAATCGTGTTGCGATGCGTGATCACCTGCGCGCAATTATAGCACGGGAACACCCGGCAGGCGGTGGGGCAGCAACCATGACAGCTTCCACAAAGGGTGTGGAAAGGCGTGACTATAGCAAGAACGCTTCTTCAACTTTTCTGAACCAACGGCTGATATTCTCAGGCATGCTTATCTTCCTTACAGTAGGTGCAAGTATTGCTTATTTTGGTTATCAAAATACAATGTACGTCCTTGATAGGGCTGTAGGGTACGTCGCACGAGCGGAGACAGCTCAGACGCCAGGGCAGCTAGCAAACTACATCAAAATGACCCAAGAATTGCTACCAAGAGACGGCAACCCCATCTGGCTCTTTCCCACCCCTGAGAGCGATTTTGAAATGATTCAAGCTAACCTTGAAAGCATAGTTCGTCGAGCCAACAGCGTGTCAGGCATGAACCCTTTGAGTGAGAGCTACAATATAGCAATAATAGATATGCATTCATCGGTTGGAATTATGAGGACAAATCTTTTGGATATAATCCCATATACATATGTCAGTATGAGCAACATTCTACTAGCAGGGTTGTGGGTAAGTGCGACAATAGCAATATTTGCAGTATTACGAAGGGTCAGAGCAACAACAGCGGCAATTCAATATAGTCGTGTATGAGGTCAGATACCCTAGTCCTTTCATCATAATGCAGATAGAATTATCATCATCCCATGATGAGATGATAGCGAAGGGTATTAATTCTTTACAATATTGATCGTGTATAAGTTTCTTCACTAAAATTGCCTTTAAATGTTACATTGTCATTTATATGAAAATTTAAAGCTCCTACCTCATGTCAGTAGAAGAAAAACTCATCCATAAGATTGCTTCTGTTGGACCTGGCGGCATCAAGAAAACAGATTTGCGAAGAGAATTTGGAGACATTGATACCCCATTGCAAAATCTGGCGGTCAATGGAGATATTTTCATTGAAAAGCGAGCTAATGCATACTTTTGTTTCCACAGGAGCCATTATGTCCAGAGCGTGGTTAATTTAGATCCAAAATTCAAGCTAACTTATGAGATGATTAAGGGTCTTGAGGAATCAGTCCGTAGTTCAAGCCGAGAGCTGCTGGCAGCCGTTGAAAGCCTTGCAAACAATGTCTCAAACCTTGCGGGAGTTGTGTTTGATATGAAGAAGGACCAGCAGTCATGGTTGTCCCAAAAAATACTTAGCAATGACGAAGCTCGCACCGCCCTACAAAAGGAAACACTAAGTATTCAAGATTTTAAAGAACACTTTGATATAGCACTATCCAACGCAGCATCATCGATAGGATGGATTGAATTAGCTGACATAAGGAGCCAAATTTGCAGTAGCTGCAATGTTTCTTCTGATGAGTTTTACAGACTCATCGGGGAGCTGATTAGTAGGGACCAAGAGAAATATGAGCTTTCTACAGGTGGTCGAGAAGGAATAATGGTAAGAGGATTATTGCATGGTTTTGTGAGGTGTATCTAAGACGTGTATCCTTACAGGCTAGAGCACAACCCGTATCCCAGTAGCCCTACTCCAACACCCAGCGATGCCATGATTTTGGGCGGGAGGAGACACAAAGAGGCCAAGGCTGCTGTGGTCTCATGCATTTCTGACGTTGGCTCGAAAATAAGTGCTGGAACGCCCACGGATAAAGACTTTAGACTTGTAACCGTGATACAGGATGTTGGTTCCGGCAAAACGCATTTGGCATTGCACACTAGAGGAGATAAAGCAGTTTCAGAGAGTGCAGTTGTCTCCTATACAGATCTTTCGCAGATATCGCCTCGCAGTATCCAGAGTCTCTATGGTGCAATGCTTTCAGGTTTTACGGAGGATTATATAACTATGTTTAGAAAAACTGTCATCGATCACCTGCTACGCAGAGCAGAGCAAAATATACAAAGTGCAAAAAGGATTTTCAATTATAGCTTTATTGACATTATAAAGGGGAAGCGTTTAGCTGATAAGGCAGCTGATCTCCTACTCAACAAAATAACACCCAACCCTGCTGCAATCGATGACACTCTTGACAATGAATTTTCACCAATTGAAATCACAATATTGAAGCGCATTATTCTAGGCAGCTTTAGGCAGGATCGGGAAGAAATAGCTATCACTACACTTGAAGAAATTATAGAGAACTTGAGAGCTCTTGCGAAACTGAATCTAAAGTTCTTCAATAAGATTACTGTGTTTCAGATAGATGAATTTGACTCTGATAAAGAATCGATCGAATTAATCAAAGCAATTATCAATGCACATTTACCAGCAACCGTGCTTATGCTTATATTCACTCCAGCATCATACGACGAGATACGCAGAACGTCAGTTTCTGTATTTGATAGGTTGGAAAAAGCCAATTACAAAATAGACATTGCTGGCTCCAATACGCTTGAGGAGATTACTGATATCGTGCTGGAATACATAAGGCATTATGATGAGAGCGAGAGCCTTACAGAAGAATATGAACGTGATCTGGTTGCGAAAATCAGAGTAATTTACGATGAGTTTCCTGATTTCCGCAATGTGCGCTCGATGCTCAACATAATGCATCACGCTACTGAGAATGCAAAGAAGAGCAACCTTGATACAATAAATGAGCAGTCTATAGACGAGACCATAAAGAGCGTTTATCCTGGGTTACATATAAGAGGTAGTCTAATGTACGTGCCGATTTCGGAATTTATTAGGATTAGGCGTAATTGCAACGACATCAACACATTAGAATCTGGTATCCGAAACGCGGTTAGGAACCTCGTTAACTATGCGCACGAAATAGGCATAGTGGCACGTCCCCAGCCGGTTGATGATGATACAAATGGGATCAACGTAACCTATAGCGATTTATATGGGACTAAGGTAGCAGTTGCCGTAGTTATTAACAAAGATCATGCTAAAAGCTTTGAGCAAATATCAAATACTCTAAAGTCGAGAGACTTTGTTGGCAGGCTAGTAATACTTACAGATGCTAACACGATGAGTGCCACAAACCGCAGTTTACTAGTCAATATTGACCGCGGCAAGATGATAGATCTAATTTACTTTAGCAACAAGTACAATAATAAAGAGATACGCCAGGATGACTCTCAGCGCGCAATTTTACTTGCAAAGTCCATAAACCTTTGTTAATGGAACTTTTGTTCGATCTTTGTGATAGTTAATCTTTCTGAATTAAGCGGGATTAAGCAAACCTGTCGTGTTGAAAAACATTGATGCCAATGAAATTTATTCACCTAGGAATTCATGTTCGTTCTGCTCTCCTTGTATATTTCTTTTAAATTATGGATAAAATGCCTTAGGTGTGACTTGGCAGTCCATGTCTCTATCTTAAATTTCTCTTTATTTTGTCGTCTTTCTGTCGTTATATGAAAAATAGCTTATGCTGTATATTGTAACGCAAAACCTAGTAACTCAATGAACCGACTGTTACAAACTCTTTTATGAATGATCTAACATTGATCGCGAAGAGGACAAATGGGTAATGAACATCAGTTTAGCTGTAATATATGCGGTAACAGCGCCCACTTTGTCGTTCAGCTTGAACTTCTCAGGCAAAAAACCGGATATGACGCCCTGCATTCTCAACATATGCCTTTCTACCTATGCAAGGAACACGAATATGTATACAAGAAGATGCAACAAAACATAGATTTGAAGGATTATTTTCCGGAGACGATAAAAGAGAATCAATAGAGATGCCAAAGAGAAACTTTAGCACATTGGAAGATCTCAAAGCTCATCTTCATCAAAATGGAGCAACACTGGTCAATTTCTCTGGTACTAAGGTGCCCTGCATTCTCCTGCCTCCTACTGAGTATGAACAATTAATTCATCGTCTTTATGAGAGGAAAGTGCGGGTTGACACTGTGCTTGACATATTTTATGACGGACGCGATGTATTTGTGGACGTGCAATTAAAGCTTCTTGATACTACGTTCGACTATAACTTTTTACTATACGCAAATGATATGGTTGAGTTCTTTGAAGCTTTGACAGAAAGCGGCTTGATTTCTATTGCACCGGATGAACCAGGCTACCTCAATTCCCAAAATGTCTTCATGGTCCAGTTACCAAAAAAAGATGCAGCGGAACACGCCCTCAAAATAATTAAGACTAATTTGAGGAGCCAAAGTTAATAATCTCTATTGAATATATACAAATGATGAACCGGACAGGTAGCACAAATCAGAAAGATAGCAAAGAGGTTCCTCTTGAAATTGACACGCATTACCAGCGCTACGGCAAGCATGCGTGGGAAGTAGACTATGGCGAGCCATGCCCAACATGCAACAAACGAATAGACGAGTTTGGTTTTTGCGCTTGCGGAAGCAGTCAATAAAGACTAAACTGTTGCGCAGAACTGCGCTCTAGATAATTATTGGAATGTCCTTATAAGAAATGTTAAACAACAACGGATGAGATGGCCTCTATGATTTGGACTGTCATCATGGTAGTCCTAGGCATAATAGTGTTAATAATCCTGCTAAGGGTACTCTTTGGGCTGATCTAAATGCTTGATAAGGTAATGGAAAAAATGATCGAAAGCGTGACGTCTGCTTACGTACCTAAGGTCGAAGAGAAAGCAAATGCAAGGAGGACAGAGCTCGAACAAATGAAAATCAAAGTCAGGGCTAACCCTGGTGAAGTGGAGGAATGGTTTGACAGAGAGATAGAAAAGTTAAAGAACATTGACATAAAGCAAATTATGAAAAATGCGACGGCCGGGATTTGAACCCGGGTTACCAGATTGGCAATCTGATGTCCTAGACCAAACTGGACGACCGTCGCCTGCAGACTATCCAGAATATAACGTAATTTAAAGCGTACGTGCCTGACTATGTCAGCAAAATTATTGTGGTGTATCCTCTACTCTCTGTGACATGATCTTCTTCGACTTCTTCGACTACGGACGTGAGCGAAACGAGATCATGCATATGGCATTGATTGGCATCGACAATGATATAATCATTTAAAATGTCGGCACCTATCATACTCTCTTTACTTACGGAAAATGTAACTGGAGCACTGGAATTCATCAGCAACAATTGATCTTTCTGATACTTGCCAATCCTTACCCGCCTGCCAGATCTTGGAGTTGATTTTATGTTGACCTTTATCTCGCCTACAGGGTGAATGGTAAACCTGCTAATACCCTTTACTAGGACTCTTAAATCAAAAGGGTATCCTGCAGTATTCTCCGCCATCTTGTTAACACCATCATTCATTATAATATCCACCTTTTTGATCGTGGTACCATATTTCACAATCCACTCATTGATAGTTTTGACAATATCATTTATTGTAGATTTTCTTCTAGCTGTTTCTCGCTCACCTAACTGATAGCGGTCAATCCAATCCATATAATCACGGCTAATATCAATAATAAACTCTGTACAAGTATTCTGATAGTCTTCTATACTACTAGCTCGTTCTGAGCCTGAATCAGTTGCAAACATGACTATAAAGCTAACCCGCTACGGTGATTTAAAAATATGATTCGAGCTAAGCCTTGTCAAGTATCTTCGCCATCTTTTTTGCTTGGTACGTAATTATCATGTCGGCACCCGCTCGCTTTATGCATGTTAGGAGTTCGGTCACAACCGAATCTTCATTTATCCAGCCATTCATAGCTGCAGCCTTGATGAGCGCATATTCCCCAGAAACACTGTAAGCACATATAGGCAGGTTGGTGTCCTGTCTGGCAGCGTATATGAGATCTAGGTATGGCAAAGCTGGCTTGATCATGATAATGTCTACTCCTTCTGCAATGTCTGTCTCAATTTCGCGCATAGCCTCTCTTGCATTTGAGAAAGGCATTTGATACGTCCGTCTATCACCAAATTCAGGGGTTGAGTGGGCTGCATCACGAAATGGAGCGTAAAGAGGAGACGCCTGCTTTGCAGAGTACCCCATTATCGCAACATTGGAATACCCTGCGTCGTCTAGCCCACAACGCAATGCTTGAACCTGACCATCCATCATTGCAGAAGGGGCTACAATATCCGCTCCCGCCTTTGCATGGCTGACGGCTACCTTTGTTAAGACCTCGATAGTCTTATCGTTGTCGATGTTTTTATTCAATATCAGCCCGCAATGACCATGTGAGGTATATTGGCACAAACAAACATCAGTAATTATCGCCAGCTTTGAACTGAACTGATCACGCAATAGCTCAATTGACTTTTGTACAATTCCTCTACCATCAAATGCTGATTGCCCATCAGGGTCCTTGTTTAAAGGTAAACCAAACAGGATGATTGCATTGATGCCAAGCTTCATTGTGTGCTCGACCTCAACAACAAGTCTGGAGAGTGGATAGCGCTGTATATCTGGCATCGATGATATATCTTGCGCCTTGGTTAGTCCTTCTTGAATGAATATTGGAGCTATCAGATCTTTGGGCGAAATTCGTGTCTCCTGTAACAGGTCCCTTATTGCAGGTGTTGTCCTCAGGCGCCTAAGTCTTACAGTTGGAAATGAATTAACGCCCTTGTTAGTGTTGATTTTCTTCATACTTAAACAACTTAGCCACAATTTTCATTAGCTCTTCGTTGCTGCCTTCCTCAATCTCTTTTCTTAAATTATTCATAGGTACTGAAAGAATGCCTTCGACAATTGCGTAGGAAAGCTGCTCTATAACTCTGGCTTCCTCAGGAGCCAATTTTTTTCCAATCATCATTAGGGTCTTTTTGACCTCGCGGTCCCTTATTCTGTCTACGTTCCTGAAGACGGACATCACAACTGGTTCTGCCTTCATTCTCTTCATGATTGAAGCAAATGATTTCATTTCGTCATTTATCAGCTTCTCTGCCGAGTTAACCTCCTTTATCCGGGTGCGCATATTCTTGCCAACGAGCTCAGCTATCTGATCCATGTTTATGAGCTTGACTCCTCGAATCCTTGCGACTTTTTCGTCGACAGTCCTTGGGTTGGATAAGTCAAAAATGATCATGCTTCTCCCACTCTCTCTGCTCCTGATAGCGTTCTCTATTCTTTCATAAGTGATCAGTTTGTAAGGAGCACTGGTTGCAGTAAATATCACGTCGACTGTTCCCATGAGCTCCAGGGCCTTGTCAAAAGTGACGGGATCCCCTGCGACAGTCTCCGCAAATGAATGCGCCCTCTCGGGTACCCGACTCGCTATCATAAATTTAACGTCACGCCTTTTAAGCACTTTAGCCACAAGGCTTGCGGCTTCCCCTGTGCCTATCAACAGGACATTCTTGTTCTTGAACTCATCCAGATACTCCTCTGCAAGATTTACCGCTACCGATGCAATTGAAACGTTTCCCTTATTTATTCCCGTAGCATTCCTAATTCTGCTTCCTGCCTTCAATGCCCTGTCAAATACCATCGAAAGATTTACTCTGGCATACCGACGATCTCTGGAATACTCAAAGGCTCGTCTGACTTGGCCCAAAATCTGATCCTCGCCTACAACAAGCGACTCAAGACCTGAAGCAAGCCTCATAAGATGCACAACTGCTTCCTTATCTCTATTGACTTCTATACTTTCTACGTCAGTTTTAGATAGTCCTGAAACAAAAACCCACTCGTCGAGCAGCTTGTCTTCTGTGAGATGGCTGGCTGCACCAAAAATTTCAACTCTATTACACGTCTGGAGGATTACACATTCATCCAAGCCTGCCTTCTCAAGAAAGGTCTGATGTGCCTTATCAATGTCTTTGAACGTGAATTTTTCAAGCAGATGCATTGGAGCATTGCGATAAGTAACCCTTGCATTAATAATCTCGCTCAGACCGATCCGTGTTTCCGAGGTGGTTTTAACAACTGCTGTCATGTCTCTGCTTTTTTTCCCCATTTTTGTAAGAGTTCTAACGTCGCGCTTTTAGCATCTTCAATCCTGTCTTCCTTAATAAGGTTCTGAATTTGTCTGTTTTTTACCACAGAATAGAGAAATTCTTTACGCTCTTCGACAGTCACTAGACGGGGTCTGGCTGCTTGTCGTGCGAACTCTTGGAGCTTAGCATTTTCAATATCTGCCTTCTTGATTATCCTGCGTAGAACCCGCTCTGCCTTTATTCTTATTTTACGAGCCATAAGTGGACTCTTACCAGAAGTGGAAATAGCCACCTGCACAATTCCCTCGATATTAATTACAGATGCATAAGAAAAATCGCTTACAGAAGGATCATCTGCTGCATAAACAAACGCCCCAATTGATCTTCCTCTTTCCACTATCCTGCGGTTTAGCTCTCTATCATTGGTCGCTGCTAGCACCAGAAATGCATCCTGATAGTTGGCAAGTATATTGGCATCACGGAGATTAGCCTTAACGAGTTCTATCCTGCCTAGTGCAGCCTGGTCGACCAGAAAACGATTTACTCTGTTGCTTATTACAGTTATTTTGCAGTCCTGCCCCAAGAGTGCCCGTACTTTTCTAATACCCTCAGTGCCACCTCCTATAACTACTGCACGCTTGCCCTTTAGGTTCAGGTCGACAATCAATTATAACACCAGAAAGCTAAACGATGAGCTTTGCTACATTTGTTTATTTAATCGTTCAGTCCTAAGCAGGAGATGTATATCTCTCTAATGTGCTAACCTTTTGAGATAATTCGCGTCAACGGTTACTGGTATCTGGTAAGGTGAATCAAGCAAAACAACTGTAGCTTCTTGCTTTTCATAGTCGACGCGGGTTATCTTGGCCTTCATCGACTTGAACGGGCCTGCAATAACTTCGACGGTATCGTTTGTACTTAGCTCCGATACTACTGGTTTCTTCACTAGGTATCCTTCAATATCTTTGAACGGCAGATCTCCTCTAATCTGGCCCCGAACATGCCTTATTCCTGCAAGCGCCTCGTACGCAGCGTTTGAATCAGGAGCTTCCACAATAATATAACCTTTGAAACTGTCAAGTACTATGATTGATCGAATTGACAATTTCTTGGTATTTGCCCTTGTCTGTAGCAGATTTACCACAATGCGCTCCTGACCTCCAGTCGTACGAATGGCAAAGAACTTGGAATCACTTAGCGGTTGTACAGTCTGATTTGTCTGAGTTGAATTTATAGTAGAAGAAACCACGGGTGAATTTGGAGCCGCATCAAACTTTGAATCGGCCCGGTTCTCTCCACCTCCTTCGTGGTGATTCTGATATTCTCCAGCACCCCTGCTATCCTTCTGTTCGGACATCGTCCTGTCTACGTCCGTATGGTTAGATTGTTCATTAGTATCATTTTTAAATTCAACTTCGTCTTGGACCCTATCAGCGTCCTGATTTTCTCCTATAATATTTATCATCTCGTTTGGTACCCAACGGTCAGATGGATTTAATAAATTTACTCGGTCATATAAGAATGAATTTATAACTCGTTTACATGCAACATCTAGTTTCTAATATTAAACTGTCCATGTTCTATAATTCCTGTTTTTTACAGCTTAATGTATGAGCCATATGCCGTAAGCAAAATAAAGAACGAAAATACTCTCTAGAACTTTATCTATGCCTTTTTAATAGCACATCGTATTCAGGAAGGATATAGTATATAGATCTTTTATTGGTTCTTTGAAGTTCCAAGCCTGGTTATATAAAAGCATTATGCGAGCACCCAGAGCAGAAAATAGAAATATATTCTTCACATATTGACAATGGGAATACAATTGAAATGCTTTTTGGCTGCACGCTGATAATGGTTTGAAAGTAAATATTCTATCGAATCTCGTCCCCAAACTCTGCGTCCAGGATCTCCTGCTCTAATCTAGATTTGGTTAGCCTAAGACGAACACTATCTTTAGAATTTTTTAGTTTGGCTCTAAAATGAGATATCGCGACTATATAGTTATAGATACCCTAGTCAAGCAGACATGTCTCGTCTCGACACTAACTAGCAGATGCAATGCTTTTGGTTGCTCCAATGACAAATTGTAGTTTTGAATCTTATGTTGATATTCATTATATCCTCTCATCTCTGTAGCCTTTATACAATTGCCGATCACTTTTCTGTGCAACATTCTGCCCAAGCTGTGAATAATCTCGGACGCCCAACTACCCTCCCTTTCCTCTTCTCATAGCCATATAGCCTGGCTAAAATAATTCCAACTCCCTTGGAGATCACGGGTCTCACTCATTCACTCATTCATTCGACTCATCATTAAGGAATCGTTAAACGAGACGACTAGGCCTTCTCATTTGGATGATCATATCGTGCTCCTTCGGGCTAATTAAACGCTATCTGAGAAGCCTAAAATATGCCCTGTCTGTAAAGCCGTAAAGTTGAACGACCATTATGTACTAGTAACCTCTGTTCATGACTTGGCTGGCGCAACAATGAGCAGCTATCTCAAAAGAAGAGCTGGATTTGAATGCGAGAATTCCGGTGACTGCGATGGGAAGGCATATAGCTCGCCCACTCATAAGAATATCCAGCTATACACTTTCTCTGGTAATCTTCTCACATTAGAGAATGTTCCTCATATATTCTCGCAAGCCGAAGTCTTAATTTTCCTCTCAAAGCATAGGTCACGTAGCTCAATTCCAACACTAACATGTCATTTCACGGGCAATTTCTCTACCGATAATTCTTATGGCGGCTGTCCTCGACAACTTGCAATCGCCTATCCAAGCTTGCTTAAAGCTTATTTGAAAACAGTTACTGCTTTTGCAAATCAAGAGGCTTCGGAATACGAGGTCAATATAGAAGCGACCCATCATGGACCAACTTCGATTAATAAGCCCTTACTGTTCATTGAACTGGGATCATCAGAGAAGCAGTGGAAAGACGAGAATGCAGCTGCTGTAATATGTAACTCGCTACTCGAGGTGCTTGACAAAGGGTTTGAGCACTGCAAGAAAATAGGAATAGGGCTTGGAGGCACACACTATCCAAAAAAATTCAATGATCTTCTACTCAAGTCTGAATTTGCTCTTGCAGCAGTTGCGTCAAAATACAATTTAGAAACAATTGATGATGACATTTTGTGTCAGATGATCAAAAGGAGTAAAGAGCATGTAACCCACGTCATAGTAGATAGCAGTGGCTTAGGAGCACAGAAAAAAAGGATATTAGAACTGCTAAAGATGGTCCCTCTTGAAATTTATAAAGCCTGAATAATGCATTTTATATATTGCCACCCCAATCCTTCTGTAGTGTTAAAATGGGATTAATGAAAGCATCTCAAGTATACGATATAGTTTCTCAGATACCTGAAGGTAAAGTCTCAACATATGGAGATATTGCTAAGGCCCTCGGCCATCCAAGAGCATCTAGGGCAGTCGGACGGATTTTGAACCGGAACCCTAACCCCGCCGTTACTCCTTGTCATAGGGTTATCATGTCGGATGGGAAAATAGGTGGCTATGCCTTTGGCAAGATGAGGAAAAAGGAATTGCTGAACAAGGAGGGGCTATGCTTTATTGGTGATACGGCAGCATCATTCTCAGATTACAGGATACCAATTCAGAAATTGTTCTATGATGATTTGGCTTCTTTTACAAGCTCTCTGAGATGTGCCAGCGACCTAACCTGACCCCCGTTAACCTTCTTGTAAAGCTGCCAATATGCATGATTACTAATTTCCTTTCTTTCCTTAACCACCTTTAGATGGTGACGCATTGATCTTGTTCTCACAACATATACCTCCTTTTTGCCGACCCTTGCAGTCTTTTTGCCCTTCTTTGAGCCCGGCCCCTTGCCGTGAACCTTCCAAACTGAACGTTTCTTAATTGCTCTCCCCCTTGAAGTTCCCCGAGGCTGCACTGTCCAGATTGCGCCACTTTTAACAAGCGAGCGTATATTATCCCTAGTAATCGAGTCTGCAATGTCTTCAAGTCTGTCCGGCTCGAAGCGAATCCTGTTGGCTCCTACCCCGAGAATCCTTGCAGCCAGCTCGCGCTTTTTCGCAATGTTGACGACCACGTTACTACTCTGTCCTCCTCCCATTATCTTTTTGTACCTTTGATGCCAAATTACCCTGATTCAGTACTTTGATGCCGAGTTCAAGGGCTTTGTTAACTATCTCGGTCCTCTTCTTCTTGCCCACAGTATGACCAATCCTCGCGGCATCTTGTTTCGGGTCAAGTTTAGCTAGCTCCGCAGGATTATGAACGAGGTTATCTCTGTATCCTGATGGATGAAGACCTCTCGCTGCCTTCGGACTCCTATAGCCTACTTTAACAAGTGCTGGCATACCTGACTTTTGCTTCCTCATTTTGTTGTCCTTGCCCTTTGGTTTCCTCCAGTTTTCGGCAAGGCGATCATATCTCCAGCTCTCTTGTCTTATGAATTTGGGTCTTGATTTTGCAACCTTCTTCCTAGCCGCGAGTAACCCTTCATTAATGACCATAGCTTTACTCAGAAGACTCTTAATGGATTACAATAAATATGTTACTGGCTTCAAATTATTTGAAAACAAACAAGTACAGCATGTAAGCCCAAGCGGTGTTTTAAGTTGAGATATATTATAACTAAAGATATTGCATCTAATACACATACATACTCCATGAGGACTCTTCAAGAAATACTACTAAGAGATGATAATGACCCTATTGATGACCCGCTTCCAACCAAATGCGACTTTCTTGTGACCTAGGTTCTATTTCTAGAAGATTCGAAAAGTATAGCATCTGATACTATCACCTGGTAATCGCTTGCAGGGAGATGCATGTCCATCGGAAGGACTACCACTATGATCAATGCATCTCAATTTCGTGGTAAATTTTATAATTGATTTATATTCCATTTCATTATTGCAGTTGGGTTATGACAAGGATAGTGTCAATCCTTAATAGTCTTGCTAATTCAGTAACATTGATTCGTATCATAGAGGCTTGAACCAAAAGGATTGGGGAGATTAATAAGTGCCCGAGACCAATGTGAGCGTTAAGGACTCAACCAATGACAGACTGCCGCAGATACCAAGGGATCTACTTCACTTTATTCAACGTGACACATATTCTCTGCTAGTGAAAGGCTATGCTGGAACTGGCAAGACCACACTTGCACTAACAATTTTAAAGTTGCTTGGTATAAAGAACAACTTTTTCTATATTTCTACTAGATTATCACCAAAGCAGCTCTTCCAATATTACCCTTGGCTGAAGCATTTCGTTAGCCAGTCTAAGGCTCAAGACGCAGGTTCGGCTCACCATCGTGAGGCCATGTCAACCTTTGAGGATGCTAGACTGGATGAACCGGAGTCACTCTTTGAGCGTATTACAAATCAACTAATGGATATCAAATCGCCGATAATAATAATAGATAGCTGGGATGCTATTGCATCTTTTATGGATAGAGAGGCACGCCTTAATAACGAAAGGGTGCTTCAGACATGGAGGGAAAGGGCTGGTGCCAAGCTGATATTCATTAGCGAACAGCCTGCTGACACCACGCTGGATTTTCTGGTGGACGGTATAGTTGAGCTTAAACAAAGCCATCATTGTAATGCAAAAGTGAGGCAGATATCTCTAGAAAAGCTGCGGGGTACTTGCATTACGCGTCCGTCTTATCTTTATACATTAGATGGTGGCATGTTCTACAGCTTTTCGCCATACAAGAGAATCAGCTTTGGAGCCTTTAGAGAAGACGGAGGCCAAGCCTGCCAGGTATCGACTCGTGATAAAATCCAAAGTGGATTTCCTCTACTTGACACCTCTCTTGGTGGCGGCTATCCCGTGAAGGGCCTGGTTCTTCTCGAATTGGATTCACATGTAAACATGGGAATAGCACTAATCTTTCTTCGAAGGATTATGCTGAACTTTATTTTGGGAGGAAACCCTGTGCTGTTGCAGTATGGTACCTGGCTTAATCTATCTTCGATATTGGATTCGTATAAGCTACCATTGTCTGCCAACAAGAGGAAGCTTTTGAACAGGTTGTGTACCCAGAAAAAACAAAGTGCATATAACCTCCTTGCAAGCCTCAGGAGGGTGAGGCAAAGATATCGAAATAAGACTCTGCTTAATATAATGTCCGCAGAGAGTATCCAAAGCCTGGCTATGCCTGGAAATCCAAAAGGGTTCATGCAAGATACATTATCTCACGCAATATCTCAGTCAGATCTATCTATAGTGGTCCTACCCCAGTCTCACGAGGATCTGCTAGAGGTTATTTCAGAAGTATCAGACATCTATTTGCGGTTGACGATGATAAGCGATACGTTATTTCTTCAGCCACTCGTCCCCTCATCTAATTTGCACGCTCTTGTCTCTGATGGGCAGTCAAATATGAGCCTTAAGCCCCTCGTATGATCAGGTGCTCAGATGATAGTATTCATCTGCCAAGTTTTCTTCTATCCCGACGGGTAGCAATTCTTTCATCTGATCGTAATAAGATAAGAACCTACTTCCCTTTGGAGTGATGCGGTAGAGCATCTTGTCCCCATTGCTCACCTCATAAACAAGCCCACTTTTGATAAGAGAATCTAGATATAACTTGCACTGATCATTACTCAGCATTGCTTTATACATGATTTTGGTTCGGGTCTCCTCTTTGTTCACTGACTTTAATATAGCAGCGATGACTTCATACCGACTGCGATTCTTCATTTAAGCGGACTCCCTACACATACATTTCATATAATGCCTATCTCTCTTTATAGTAGAAGTATCGAATAAATCAAAGTTCTTAGCATTAACTGGCTTTCGGTACTACAACGAAGTATCTATGCAAGTGATGGCGGAGGGCCCTTGGTAAAGAGCGCAGCTAGCTGCTTATAATGAACAATGAATTTTTTTCCCAGTTCCGTGGTCCTGTATATGTAGCGCTTTGAGTTGGGCCGCTCCTGTATAATCTCAAGCATTTCACTATCAAGCAGGAATTCAAGATATTGGTTTATCTGTTTGGAATTCAGATTACATCGGTACATTACATGGGTCTTTCGAGCCCCGTTTTCACACATTAAGAGTATGAATTCAATTATCTCTAGCCATCCTCTATTACTCCAGCCCGCAGCATTTAACGGCAACTTACTACAGCAATTCAAATCCTATTGGATTTAATGTTAAACATACTTTCTAAGCCAACAAGAACATAGAAGATTCATAAGTCCGCTTCGACAGGTGCAATGACAAATCTATTTGCTCGACTACACTCTCCAAAGTGTATTTTGCTCACTTTCTCTGGTTTTTCCTTATTATTCAATAAAACAATGCACCCCGGCCTATCGTAGATCTTCTATAGAATTTTCATAGCTCATAACAACAACCGCTAATGGGTCATGTGCAATATCACTAACGAGCATTCTGGCCTGTTAGTGCAGAAGCCGCGAAAAATTAAGGCAGATAAAATGGTTTTATGACTATTTAAATACATTCTTCTCTACTAATAGGCCTTTGTGGGCAATATTTCAGCAGATGCTAATCATAGAATTACGGCATGCTATCTCAAATTACTATTCTATATCGAGCCGGATCTATGAGTTCCTAGCTCACCTACAAAAATTTTGAAGTAGGCGATCTTCTGTCGCAGAGGATAAAAGATGGCTAATCACGTCCAAATTTCATCAACTGCCATGACAAGATCACCAAAGGGAAAGAGCAGTAATAAATTAAGCCAAATCTAAATAAATTAAAAATCAAATCTCTGAGAATTTCTTAGATGGTATATTAAGATTTGGGTGTGTGATGCATTTAACTAATCCCTTGAACATTAGCACCTTATGCAACTAGCACAGCACGCAAAAGCTGCTGACTCTAATGAGTTTATTCAGGAAATTAGGCAAGCACTAGGCACATTTCAAGGATACAGTCAAATGAAGAGCCAAGGTCGGACCTGTATTGGTGCTGAATTAGTTAAAATTTATGATTTAGAAAACTTGGTTGTAGTAAGCGACCTTCATGGTGATTCAGATTCTCTGTTTCAGATTCTATCTGAGATAAATTATGAGCATTTCTTATCAAAGACCCTAAACAAAATTGTATTTCTTGGTGATTACATAGACAGAGGAGGCGATTCACTCAGCATAATCTACGCAATATGCCATCTGAAAACTACCTATCCTGATTCAGTTATATTGATGAGGGGAAATCATGAAGCCCCAGCAGAGTTTCCATTTTCCCCCCATGATTATCCTAATAGACTAAGAGATCGATTCGGCGAGCGTTGGCGGGAGATTTATAGGGAGACGCTATCACTATTCAGAATGCTAACTATTGTGACCATCGTGAGACAAAAGTTGCTGCTGGTTCACGCTGGCCTTCCTACTCTGAAGACACAAGATGCAAAAATGGCTGAATCCTACACCTCAGATACTGAAAGCCAGCTCAAAAGTAAAAGTATGCTCGAAGAATTGTTATGGAATGACCCACGAGACCTACCGGAAGACAAACCCTATGAAAGATCAAGACGTGGTTTAGGAAGATATTTCGGGCGTAGCGTCACTAATGAATGGTTGCAGAAAACAGGAACCAAGGTAATAATCAGAGGACATGAGCCTTGCAGAGGTTTTAAACTTGATCATGACAATAAGATAATGACATTATTTTCGTGTAGAGATATTTATCCTGACTCTGCTGCAGCCTATTTGAGCTTAGATCAAGGCATGATCGACGCCGTCGAGGATGCAATGGATCTCTCGGTTCATGTCAAATTTCTAGAGTAGCTTTGATCTCTTTACACCTTTTCCGTAGCGAAACAGTTGAAATATCTGCAACTTGGCATATCTCAACCTGCCTGAGAAATTCATTACAATTTTGAGATGCGAGATATATGACAGCTCCTGCAAGAGCCCTCGGATTCTTGCCAAGTGAGATTCGGTTTTGCTGCACCTTCGTGTAAATGCGAAGAGCTTCGCGTTTTGTGCGTTCGCTTAGGTCAAGCCTGTTCGCTATCAGCGTAACGTAGTCAGGACCATGCAACACAGGCATTTGCAGCGACAGTTCCCTGAGGATAAGCTTATAATGAGCCATAACATCCTTGCTTGAAATGTTACAGACTGCTGCTACATCCGCTACAGTCTTTGGGGTTGCCGTTTCTCTGCAGGCGGCATAAAGCGCAGCACCCACAAGCCCTAGCGTGGACCGACCCTTGGCCAGTTTTTTTAGCGCCGCTTTGCGATAAATATAGGCCGCGCTTTCCATGACAGCTTGGCTAAGATACAGTTTGTCACCAAAATTATTAAGAAATTTTAATGCCTTTTCAAGATTCCTTGATATCGAATCATTAAGTTGAGATCTGTTATTCCAAGTACGGAGCCTCTGCATCTTCATTTTTTGAGCTGGCTCTAGCGTCTTACCCCTTGCATCGGTGTCATCTAGACCAATTAGTGTAGATAACCCCTTGTGGTGTACAGCAAGGGATTCAGGCATACCTGTCCTTGTCCTGTCTCCGTATTCCGAAGAATTAAGGATACCAGCCGCGTTGTCTCCATGAAAAATCCTATCGTCTGCAACGCACCCACATGAACTACATACGAATTCACTTGAAACCATATCAAATATGACAGTTTCACTCTCACAATGCTTGCAATACGTCATATTGTTATCCTTAGAATGTATTTGTTGTTCAGCTGGTTCCATCTAGACTACGTATTAGACTCTTCTATTATTTCTAGTTTTTCTAGAAATACCAAAATCTTAGCTATCCTTCTTAATAGTATGGAGAATCAAAAAAAGCCTTGAAAGGTTCAAATGGTTTTCTAATACCCTACGAAGTGTGTGACATCGACGTTCTCATGGCTTCAACTTGATTCTAGAATACATTCAATAATAAGACCATATACTGTAAGAGATTTAGTGATAGTTGATAACGCCTTCATAGCCGTTGCCATGTTTTTCTGGTTATCTTACGTCCCCGTTGCATTGCTTTCGGTCTGGAGAATAATCAAGAATAGAAAGTTGTTCGTAGAAAAAGACCTGCCTCTCTTCTTTAAGGATTCATCGATAATTTTCCAAATAACGACCCGTTCTGCGACAACGACCTCTGTCGTAAAGCGCGGTATTCGTTCAATAGTAACCTCCGCACAGGAGATAAACTTTCTCAATTATGATATCTCCGTGGTAACAGACGATCCACAGGACAGATGGACGCTTAAAGACGAAAAGTGTGAGGTGATTGTAGTAGAAAAAAATTACCGCACTGATGCTATAAAAAAAGGACGAGCACTACAATACGCCGTGGAGCATCGTCGCCGCAAAGGAAAGAATACTAAAAGTCGATGGATATTTCACATGGATGAGGAAAGTTATTCCACCCCTCAGACGATACTTGCCCTGCTCAAATTCATCAAAAGCGGCAAAGGGGTTGTCTCTGAGGGACCTATATTTTATCCCCTTAAGTTCCAGTCAGCGAACCGACTCACGGCAATCGCCGAGTCAGTAAGACCATTTGCCTGTTATGACTGCGTTTCGCAAATGACACGCCCACCACCTTTGCATATGCATGGTAGCAATTTACTTGCTAGGTCAGATATTGAAGACGACATCGGCTGGAAGTTCGGGCACACTCTTGCAGAAGATCAGATGTTTGGCTATAAGGTTTATCAGAAATATGGTCAAGGATCGATGGGATGGCACGGAGGGATATTGCTTGAACAACCGCCACTGAACCTAAAGGATCATTTTTTACAGAGGCGGAGATGGTTCCTAGGCACGATGCAAAATCTCGACAAGTTCCCGCGGTGGCATAGATACAAAGTCATGTTCAAATCAGTCACTCTATTCCTTGGTTTTGCTTCTGGGGTAGCATCAACGGCTCTGATGATACATGCGTATGTTGTCCCGCTATTCTCACTGCCTGTCTTTGAAATTGGTACGGTGGCCTCAGTAGTCGCTCTGATACCCAGCAATCTTCCAATTGTCTCTGCTTTTGCTTCATTCATAAATTCGCCGATAACTACAGCGCCAATAGAATTTGCAACCAATTTCATATTGCTCTTTGCTTCGTTAGTATGGCTAGGTTCCTACCAGTTTGGACTTTACCTAAATTTGCGATATTCAAAGATAAAGAGAACTACCAAGTTATCCTTACACTTGCAGACTTTATTTCTGTGTCCTGTGATAGGATTAATCGAGACGTTTCCGGCTTTTTGGGCTACGATAGAATATAGCATCAGGAAAAAGCAAATGTCACAAAAAGTAAACATATATGATTTTTACATTATAAACAAGTAGCATATCTAGGAAATATTGGCAAACATGGCCATTATTGTTTGAATGGATACATAATTATAACTCTGGCATTCCTCGCTGCTATAATTAATTGCTAGCGGCCAGGCTTATTGGTTAGTATTGATAAACAATTCGGCAGAAAGTCCCGATTCGTCAATTGTGCTCCATGGATTATGCTTTATTGAGCTATGAATCAGGGCAGGCATACGATATCTTGACTACTTTGAGGTCTTCTGCTGCTTCAATGTTCTGATGAATGTCTCCTGCCTCTTTTACAAGTGAAGAAGTCTCTTCGTATCGAGCGCTAAAGTGTGTAAGTACCAGTTTGTCAACCTGTGATTTCTGTGCTAGCTGCGCAGCTTCTGTTGCGGTAGAATGACCAGTCTCAATAGCCTTTGCTTGTTTCTCATGACCGTATGTTGACTCAAAGACCAACACATCACATTGCTTGAAGAACATAGCGAGCTTATCAGTCGGTCTTGTATCTCCCGAGATACCTACCTTCCTTCCTTTGCGCGAAGGGCCCACGATTTGACTCGATCTTATTCTCTTCCCTTGGTATATTATATCATGACCGTGCTGAAGTTTGCTGTATAGATCCCCTTCAGGTATCCCCAGACTCTTAGCTTTTTCCAGGTTGAATCTGCCTGGTCTATCAAATTCCTCCAAGCAGTACGCCAAAGCAGGAGCCGAGTGTAGTGCCTCGCAACAGGATACCTGATAATCCTGTTCTCTTACTATTACTCCATCTTTCTTAATCTTACGCAAGATGACATCATATGTTAACCTGAAATTAATGATACGCATGTTCTCTCGAAGAAACTCTTCGAGTCGCGGCTCTCCATAAATATCGACACTCTTTTCTCTTCCCTGTAGATCCATTGTCTGAAGCAGGCCTAGTAGGCCTACGCAATGATCGGCATGCATGTGGGTGATAAAGATCTTCATTTTCTTGTTCATCCCTAGACCTGATATCATAAAGTTGCGTTGCATACCCTCGCCAGCGTCAAAAAGCAACAGCTCTGACCCTCTAACTAATGCAATTGAAGAAAGACCACGCCTTGCTGTGGGAGCACCTGACGACGTGCCCAAAAACACGAGTTGCATATCTACCATCTGGTGGATTTGTGATAATGACGACCAAATTTATGCTAATATCGAGATTTGAGGGCCAGTGCAATCTCTGGGCTCAAGTCGATCTTGGAATAGTTGCTTGGCACCGAATTTGTAGAGATAATGTCATGAACCCCCGCTGATTTGATTTTTTGAGCCGCATTTCCTATTAGCAGCGCATGAGCACACATTACATAAATATCACCTACTTCCAGACTGCGAAGAACTTCAGAGGCTTTAATGATGCTTCCACCGCTGCTTATTATATCGTCTATCAATATTGCGTCCCTTCTAGATATATCTATATCGATGTCAGCGTCTGTCGTAACCTCCCCTGTGACTCTATTGCGAGCCTTACTTAAGGAAATGAATTCTATGTTGAGATGCTGGGCAAACTCCTTTGCTCTATTGGTTCCCCCTGCGTCAGGCGATATTGCAATAGGCTTTCGCAGTTTCATTTTAGATGCGTACTCGGCAAGCAGACGAACTGAAGAAATATTGTGAAGGCTTGTAAAGTATGACATGGCAAGTTGACTGTGTATATCAACCGTGAGGATATGCTTGAGACCTATGTTTTGAAATAATTCTGCCACCAACTCGATGCTTACTACCTCTCCTTCTTGAAATGCCCTGTCCTGACGAGTGTAACCAAGATAGGGAATGACTGCGCTTATGTCTTGCACTCCATCGTCAATGCACTTTTTTGCCATCATTAATAGTTGCATCAAATGAGTGTCTGTGGGTGGATTTGTCGATTGGACGATAATACAATTCTTTTTTACCTCGCCAAGTCTAATGCTACTTTCACCATCCGAGAATACTCTTACGCCTGCCAGGACCAGTTCGGCTCCTATGTTCTTCGCAATGTTGTTCGCAAGATCAAATGACTCGGGTCCTGCCACGACTGATATCTCACTCAATGTTTCACACAGGTAGAACACACTGTATCCTAAATATCTATTCACTCTGAATCGAGATACCTCCAATATTACAGACTCCAAAACCAAATTAAGAAAGGAATAGCATTAGGGAGTCTTACGGATCCTTCTAATTAGATTTGTGTGGAATGATACTAACTTGCTAGTGATTCAACCAATCATTAGGCCAAAGCTTAGCGGGTTCTTTTCAGAAATTGAAAAATTGAAATCTATTCCTTGGTTGTCCACGAATAGATTCTGTTATGCTATTTTGTTTTGGATTGGGGATATAATGAAGGGGGGCCTTTTCAGTTCTAATCTGCTCAAAGATCAAGCTGTTTAACCATATATCTAATTATAATTAATAAGACTGAATTATAGGTGCGTGAGTGCCTGAGTGAATATGTGAGTTGAGGGAGGTTCAATAGTTTAAATCGAAAATCTGCGTATATTGTGGGAATTGATAATTTCTGAAATCCGATCTTGAACTCTACTTATATCAATTCCATAATATTTGCCAGTTGCTCCTTCAAGTTTTCTTCTAGCCCTCTGTAAAATGGAGATACAGATATCCTGTTCGTTCTTTTCATCATGTACAAATGCAGCCGCCACAAGTATGATCGCGTTTAGAATTTGTTTTTCGGTCCCTGTAGCACTTTTCCATACCTGCTCAAGCACTTCATGAGCTTCCCAGTATCTTTCTTCATTAAATAGCTGTACTGCCCGCTCAATGGCTTTATCTTTCTCCATATGATGATCCTTGATTTCCTCATAGCTGACCAATGGAGCAATGGATACAATTCTTCCGATTATGCTTTTTACATCTATGGCCTCAGCTATGCTGGCGTCAAGTTCAATATACTTGTTTGAAATACGAGCATCGCGTACGCTTACCTCTGGCTCAATCAGTTCTCTTGCCTTATACAAAATGAGAGTCGCGTCCTTTGAAGTATAAGGGACCTTGTTCTGAAGGTGAAACATGTATCGCTTCATCCTGTGCTCTAGCATTATTCTACGACTGAAATAAATCCTTTGCAGGAGAGCTACTAATAAATAAAGGATGAAAACCTGTGATGAAAATGGCTGAGCAGAGATAAATGACAAGTTATTGTGCCTGTATACTAGATTATCAATTTTTTATAAAGAAGCAGCTACATTCTATTGTCTCACGAGCAAAAGTTGTCGATTGGCTCTGTGACCGTTGGTGTAATCGCGCAAAAATGAAGTATGATACAAACTCGTTATTCCTTTCAACAAGATATTGTTGATGAATTTAATCAAAGCCTACTCTGATGCACTGCAAACGGGAGACTACATTTTTTTCTTACCTTCGAAATGTGCCTCCTCTTGGTCCGGCTTCAAATATTACCGCTTTGAATCTTGCAAGAACACGACGACACTTTACACCTAAGCTAGGCTTGTACCATATATGCTTGCATGGAGGTTATATATCATATATATAACATAGACATTTCAAGCAGTATATGCTGACAAATGCCTTGCACTAGCACCATTTTGAATCAATAAATAACAGAATAAATTGCTCCAAGGCATGAAAATGCTCAATATTGAGGAGCAAACGTATAGGAGGTTAGCATCGATTATGAATGATATGGTGAATACGGAAAAGAGGAACCTCAGTTATGATGATGTAATTAACGAACTAATAGATGTATACTTGGATCGTCTGGCTCTGAGTGGAGAAAACGCTGGAGGCTAGGGAAATTTAAATTGCTGAAGACAACTAATTCTAACAGACAAATCATGCTTGCAAAGATGAAATCTTCTCGATACGGCTTCTTTTTTCACCATCCTATGGAACAAAATACAGCCCGACAATCAAAAGGCTCGTCAATTAACAAATTCCTTGTGTTATCACGCAGAATTCATGTACTGGCTATATTGACTCTTTCCTTTATACTCATTGTTTCTTTTAATATAAACGCATATTCTACAAATGATTCTGTAAAAATATTATCTCAATCCTCCTTTTTTGATGCGAACGGTAAACTGAATGTGGTGGGCACGGTCAGAAATACTGGAAGATTGCCTGTTGAGGTCATGGTATCATTACCTGTACGAGATCAAAATGGATCTAGGATTGAGCAGCAGCCAACGTATGGTAGCATCATTTGGCCACTAAATGATTCACCATTTAAATTTGTTTTAGACTCTGGAAGCGCAGAGCCTCCATTCATAGGTGAGGTGAAAGAGATACAAGGAACTACTCATCTAACAGATATAGTAACTCTAAACTACGCGAGCATGGCGATTGGTGAAGAGAGGGCTTTTATTGGAACCGTAAAAAATAATGCTCCCTTCGATATCTATAACGTGAGCGTATTTGCCTCTGTGCGCAGCGAAAATGCGACTCAGCTTGATAGCGTAAGGAGCGGTGTAATACATGTTCTGAAGGCTAACGAGCAGCAGTCGTTTACTGCTATTCCTGACGCAGCCATCAAATCAAAAGTATATTATTACAGCTGTGCTGGCTTGGACTTTGATGCGCCAATATCAACTATTCAGGCCGGTCAGGGGAAATACATTGCTTATGACCTCAAGGCCGTCGCTCAGGTAAGCGGAATCCGATACGAAAACGAAACGGACAGTATAGCCTTTGGGATAAGACCATATGCGCCTGCAGGCGGACCGGTAAGTCTGATCATTGCACAAATGTCGGAGGATCCTAATCTTACAGTGACTATGGATGGCAAATCACTTGAATCCTCAATAAGAGCTGACGGGAAGACAATCTACGTCGACTTTTTCGTACCATCTGGTCAGCATCAAGTGCAAGTCCATAAAGTCACAAATATTGACTAGACCTTAGCTCTGCGCTTCCCCGCCTCGCCCGATTCGCTGCAAAGCTCATCAAGAGTCACGAGTCCGGTGTAGCATTTAAAATCTGCTAATGAATCAGACACCCTTGTGTTCATTACTTTGATAGAGAAGTCATCAGAAGGTTTCAAGCTCAGCGTATATGATGAAAGCTTGGCTTCGATCGAATCGGCCTCCTTTAGGGATTCGTATACATTGAACTTTCAGCTGCAAGCTTTGGCCAAAAAACACGGGATTAGTAGGAGCCTAGTGATTAAACACGATAGGGAAAGAAATACCGTTGATCTTTCGCTAGCTGATGGAGAAAATTCATTCTTTGTCAGCTAGTCGGTAATTTCTCTTTGCAACTGCAACCTTCATGGTAGAGTGACACGCAGGACACTCTGCCCAGTTCCTTCCTCCAAAGTACTGCCATTCAAAACCGCATTTCTCGTATGTGCACCTTAGCCACCTCCCAACGGGTGTCTTAGGCCAGTTGTCCTGCAGTGGCTTTCGCGCCCGTCGTGCAGATCTCGGCTTACCCTTAGATCCTAAGTAAGGCAATCAATTGCATTCTTTATAGTCCCTCATTTAAAGAGATTCTGATCTTTGTGAACATGCCCACTAAAAACAGCATCAATCTCTCAGGAAATTCAGCTAAAGAACACGGTATCATCTTGACGCGCGGGATTAGATTGAAGCTTAAGACTAATTTCTTATTAGGTGTATTTAAAACCAGCTTAGTCACACAGACTAGCCGCGCTGAAAAATAAAAAATATAGAATGGCAGCAGCAAGCTGGAAAATGCTGATTTCAATCGTTCAAAGTGAAAGCTTATCCAAAAAACTTTTGTAGTATTATTATAGGATATTTGTATTGGCTAAACGTCAGTTTACAATAGATGTCGGAAAGGAACAGCTTTCAGCTGAGGGGCAAGTCCATCGAAATGTAGCAATCAAATATCTTATGAAACGGCGGAGGTCGCTTTTGATGACGAAGAATTCCGAAAAAGTAGAAGTGCTATGGGAAGCTCTACCAAAACACATCAAGATAATAGGAAGGCAAGTCACTAGAGAATATAGAGTAAATTGGGAGCGCCTAGGAAGCGAAGAGTTTGAAGGCTCGCGATTTGCCTTCACGTTGCAAGATCTTAATTGAGAGTCGGTATTGAATGGCTCTTTCAGCAATGAATCCTACACCTGGAGGCCCAATTTTCCTGCTAGAAGATGTTATAAAAGCAACTGGTAAGACTAGCTTTTAGGTTTTGCACATATACACTATAGTTAAGTTGGCATGAACGACTACTACTGTTATGGCGCCTGCAAGTTCGGAGTTTTAGTAATATTACAAGACTTATGATTTAGGCAGTCAAGCTTCGTTAGCTTCAACAACCTTCACCAATGCTCATTCACACATTCTTGCTGTTCTTCAGTCTGCATTTTGCCACCTCTATCTCTGGGTCCAAATCATATTCAATTTTATGCAACTTCAACCAACCATTATGAAAAATATTTGCGTTAGACAGGAAGGCGTTTGTGTTCCTAAGAACTATCACAAAAGTAAAACTGCTTCTTCAGTCTAAGGTCATCTCAGCTTAAAGTTTAGATTTTATAAATTTTATACTCTGCGCAGAAGTAGCTGCTTCATGCCTTATAAGGTCTAGTATATCTTCTGGCGTGTCAATATCATGCATTAGTGTCTTTGATAGTAACCGTTTAACGGGAACCCCAAGCTTGATGGCTGTATTAACATGCGTATTATAACTGTCACTGTCATATGACGTGTCAATTATACATGGAGGCTTCCTCAAGAGCATATTTGTGCCATCATACCGTAACGAGGGAGTGATTATTATGCATCTAGACTCAATCTCTGCCATCCTATACGGTTCAGAAATATCGGTTTTAGAAAGGAGTGGTAGATCATGTGGGATAACTATAGTCGCATCGGCTGCTTTTTTTATGGAATAACTGTCGGCTAGCTCAATTGCTGAATTAACACCCTTCTCTTCTTCTTCACGAAGGAATTTTGCTCCATGCTTGAGGGCCAATTCTTCTGCACGCTTGTCTGATGAAACAATTACAATCTCACTTAGCAATGGAGCTGACGAAAGAATATGAAGTGTGTCCTCTAGCATAAGCGAAGAAAATTGGGCTCGGTCGTCTTCATCTAACATTGATGATAACCTCGTTTTTGCATGTTCGAATCTTTTTACGGGAACGATGGCAAACATCCTCATCATAATCTCAATTCTTTTGAACTAAATTCAAAATATGTCTGCCAAGTCTTACTTCATCACCTTTAGTTTTCATACTCGTATCGGTTTCATTAACCTGCATATGAAACCTTTCGATCTGCTGCTTGAAGCCATGGTCTTTCTTAGAGATTATAAACATGCTGACGAAGTGTTGATAATACTTTGCTACTCCTACTGATGAATTTTCAAGGCCTAAAGCTCTCATGTACTTCACTGCTGGTCCGCTAACTGCCCTTTTTCCGATAACTGGCGAAACAGCCATGACTTTCTGTCTATTCTGAGAGAGCTCCTCTCGTAGATCTGAAAGTGCAACGATGGGTCCTATACTTGAAATAGGGTTAGCAGGCGCAACGATTACAGCATGGGATCGCTTAATAGAATCTATGGCCGTCGGATTCGCCACAGCTCTATTTACGTTATTGTAAGTTATGCCTCTAACCTTGGGCCTACCCTTGTGTTTCACCCAAAATTCTTGCAAGTGCATCTTGTGCCCGTTTGCGGTTACAACCGTAGTACTGACTTCTTCATCAGTTGCTGGTATTATCTTAATTTTAACAGAATATTGCTTTCTGAAATAATCAGTTATCTCACACAAACTTTTTCCTTGCTTAATCATGCTTGTCCTGAGCACATGCATTGCAAGGTCTCTATCACCTATACCAAACCAAGTTGGTATGCCGATTTTTTTCATATGTGTGAGGCAGTGAAAGGAATCGCCTTTGATACCCCATCCCCGTCGCCGGTCGAGGATTTTTGCAAGCCCGTATATCACGGTGTCAATGTCGGGGCATATGTAAAGGCCGTATAGCCAGATATTGTCTCCTACATTGGAGATGACAGTGATATCATCTTCGAGGACGGCAAGTCCTCTGATAAGCTTTATAGAACCGGTTCCACCAGCAAGAATTGTTATCATGGAATGTTATCGTGGTTAAATGATTGATAGATTTATTATCATATCTTTTAACTGCATGTCCAGTCTGTAACTCATTAATTTAGCTTTCATCCAATGATCTAGGAGAGGAATCATAGTCAAATGGTGAAGGACCTAATCTGTATAAAAAATCATCACATATGCTCTTTCGTGAATTAAATTCAGAAGAATGAGAGGCAAAAATTTTAGGGTGCTAATTCCACCCTCGTGGACAAATCATTTGCCTGCTGACAATAAAATACTACCTTGTCGCTGATATATGTCTCAGCCACCTTTGGCGCAGTACTAGAGACATCAAAAGCAGCTGGACTATTATGCTGCCACGTGAATAAGCCAAAAATATTGTTGGCCTTACGTATAAAATTCTGCTACTTTGCATGCAATAGGTGATGGGGAATAAAGATTATAAACGAGGCGGAGAGAACTCTATTCGTGAAGTATTTCATCACATTACTTTCTGGAATACTCGCTTTAATTTTGATCTCCTTTCTAGTTACTCAAGCTTATGCTGCAGACATGGCGGCATCACTTATTCCTGCTACTGACAAATCTGAGGGTTCCTACGTGGGTGTGAAAACGATTACACTGGAGTATCCAGCAGGTAGTCCTTTAGCCCAACAACTTGATGGGCAGAATAAGCGTGTGGAGTTTACGCTAAACGGAACAGCAACTGGGCAGAACGACACTGGTATTAGCGGTGTGGTTGCGGCTCTGAACCGGGCATTTGTGCAAGCAGACAGCCCTGTTCAGGCATCACAAACCGGGGTTTCCTACTCGGCAGTGGTCAGAGGTGGACCCACCAGTACGCTAATATCCTACAGAACAGAGCTCCACCCCAGTTTGGAAAAATATGTCCTCCAGTCTGGACAAGCTGGACCCGGTAGTCACGTGGTGGACTTAGAATGGAGAGGCATTACAATAAACGAACCCTTGATTGTAAATGCTCCTGATATAGGACAAATTAATATCAATTCACCTTTGGGTCTTATCCGCGCATTGTACCCTTCTCTTGCTGACCAATTTGAAAATACACAGGCTCGTGAGGTCTTGGATGAGCCAATCTTGAATTTTGACGACTTTAACGCTCCAATGAGCTCGTGGCATGTTTTATTTGATCCCGTGGGTGCGTACGGTGGCAGCGTGGGTTTGAATGGAACAGGCGGCGCAAAGGCGTTGTCGGTATACTCTCTGGGAGAGAGTAGCCTTAGAGAGGGCGCTCACACCACACAAGAAAAAACTGCTTCGGCAACTATTGACGGAGTAAACGTAAATGTCAAATCCACGACTCCTCCACCGAGCGGACAAATACAGATAGCAGGGTATTCTGACGCCAAAGAATCAGGGGGTTCTTGGTATGCGGCGGTGACAACTGAGGCACCTGAAGGAGCTCAGACATCATCGGGCGGATTCCCTATCCAAGTGCTATTGGTGCTTGGCGGAATGATGGGTGCGATTGCTATCTTTATTCTCTTCAAGGCGAGAAAATAGCATATTAGTAGCCAAAAGTGGGTTTACGCCTTTAGATTTCCTTTTTGAGATCCCTGAAAGGGCCGGGATACACAGAAACTAGTTTTGATTATTTTTGCATGGCTTCAGCTGCATATTATTACAGTTCCAAAGAACATTCAGAGGTGTCCTGATGCCTGATGAAGTCATGCGTTTCTCGATGTATTTCCATGGCCAGAACCCAATCTTCAATGTACGAGTGAGAAAGGGGCTTCTTCCTGGCTTTTTTTTAGGCCGATGCGTGCATGCAATATTCAATTAGCCTTCCTCCCTTAAGTAATAACCCGCATCGGTGACAGTACTTACTGTAACTCTACCGCTTTGAAAAAGCAATCTACCTGAAAATCGAGTTCTCCCCAATGCTATTGCGTCAGATGACCTGCTGAGCACTATGACCAGCTCGTTTTCTGCCAAATTGTCTGAAGCCTCGATTATTGATTCACCCATTATGTCTCTCCCATATAATACAAGCTTTTCACCTTTCTCGCTTACAATAATATAAAACTGATTCCGCTTACCGTGTCGTGCAAAAAGATCTGCACCTGCTATTGAAGGGATAAACTGCCTTTTTCCCAATTCGCCGATAGCAAGACCGACAGCATAGGAGGCAGTAAAGTGGGTCGCCACTTCTTCCAACTTTTCGTTAACAAGTAATACGAAAGCCTTTTTTTCCTTATCATATTTACCAACGACTAGATGCTTGTCCTTGAAATACTCAAAAGCGCCCCATCTATCCAACGATCTATTTATTAGAGTCCTTTCGCTTCTACTAGGCCTACAATATATCAATTTACTCTCAATCTCGCTATGAAAAACCCAGTAGTATCATGAAGATGAGGATATAGCCTTCGGGTATTTCTCATTGCATCCCCAAATGAGAAATCGCCAAATTTAATGAGCCCATTGGTACCATACGGTATTGGTTCGACCGTAACTCTGCTAAAATTTTTAACGATTCTATCTACCACCATTTCATTTTCTTCAGGAGCAAACGAACACGTGGAATAAACTAAAATACCACCTGGTTTTACACATCTTATGGCAGATTCTATCATATCTCCTTGTATTTTTGAGCAACAGTCCACATCCTCTGGTTTGTGACTTATCTTCCTTGAAGGATCTCTTGCTATCACGCCCTCGCAGCTACATGGAGCATCAAGCAGAACCCTGTCAAACTTTATTTCAAGTTTGTCTGTTTGAACAGCAGTTGTCTTGAGTATGCACGTATTATAGACTCCGCAGCGTGTGAGGTTAAACGACATTGATCTTGCTCTTCTGCTGTTGGGCTCAATTGCGATTATCATTCCACTGTTGCGCATCTTTTGGGCCATGAACGTGGTTTTGCCCCCTGGCGCAGCTGCCATGTCTAGCACAATGTGATTAGGTTTGATATCAAGGGCCTCCACTGCAATGCATGAACTTAGATCCTGGATATAATAATGTCCGAGCAGATATTCTGTAGTTGCGCCAAGTGAAAGAGATGCCTCTTTTACTGCGAGAACTTCAGGGATGCTTGTACTTTTAAATTCAAATCCTTTTGATCGAAGCCTCAGCACAAGGTCTTCTATGCTAATCTTAAGCGTGTTAACCCTGATATACCGTAAGGGTGTCTCTTCCATCTTTGCCAAAAAATTCTTGATATCTGGCACATATTCGAGAAACCGTCCTACAAGCCACTCATCATAGCCATATTCTGCCGATAAGTTGGCAGATTGGGCCGTCTTTGGAAATACTAACGTCAACCTTTAAATATTATCCACATTTTTCTCATTTTAATTTTACCGGCCTGCTCCCCGATAGGCAACTAAGCGGATTGAAAGACATACTTTCTCAATGGTTCAAGACAGGCTGTACCCTAACATTGTATTCTTTTTTTAGTATGTGGAGTAGGAGTCTTTTTTCTAGTTCAGGTATCCTGTATCAGTGATTATGCACTCCTGCGCCCGCTGTGAACGACATATAGGCTTCTGCACCTACAAAAATATTGCAAAGATAACAATTTCTGCAGAGAGAGGCACAGTTGCTATGAGATAAGGATTTCGATCAATCCGTTTTTCTGTCATTACCTGAAAATTTCCTGATAAAAGCCATTGTAGGTATCTAAGCTCTGAGATTTGAATAGTTCCGAAATAGCGAATCCTGAGAAGACCCCAAGTTCAAGAAACATAAATGAACTTGAAGTTTAGCCTTTAAATCTGTTAATTGCCAGATGTGAGTTAGCAGATGCATCCAGACGACCTAAAAACAATGTGGCTCTGCTGCGAATGCAGACACAATTTCCTCTTTCATTCTGATTTTGAGGATCATAAGAAGGAGTTCAACCATTCCCGTGTAATGCTCTGCAACATCCCAGAAACAAAGAAGTCGCCATCCTTGTTCATACGTGGTCGCATGTCGCTTATTTTCAGGCTAAATCGTAAGCCGTCTAAAATTATCATAGAATATCAATATTATCCCTCCAGCGGCTCTATCGATTATGTCGATGTGCGATACACTGACAGAGAATTGCAATCCAAGGTAGAAAGTAATCCTGAGATGATGAGAAACGTAGACAACTATCTTCGTAGAGTTCTGAATGAACGGTCAGCTAGGGTCGATGTCGGGAGATAAATCATAGCGCTTATCATGCTGCAGTTGCGGTAATTACCGATGGCTTATCTATTTTATGCGTAGTAACCCTGCAACGTCTGGATTAGGAATTTGTCTGCTTACCTTGCTGTGGCTACTACCAGTTTCGGTTCATCTTTTGGTTACTGACTCACCCTAGATTAGAGACCGTTCTTCAATGGCTGTCAACTAGTAGTCGTTTAAGGTCGAAACGAGTAGTTTCACTTCAATTTACCGCCGCCATATTTTGGCTATTGCTGTCTAGTTGTTTGCCAATCATAAGTGATTGCATGGAAATCCAAAGTTGAGTGCATGCTGAAGAAGGTATGGAATGCTAGAATTGTTCTCTGCCTGATTTCCAGAGTGATATAATAAGCTTATTTATTAGATGAGCCTAGAAGCAAATTGAATTTTACTCCAGTTTAGCAATAAACGAGTCGACGCTTCACCCAGATCTGTTATCCTGTACTATGGGTTGATCGTTGATCAGTTATCATTTATAAAAGGTTCTCAACTACTTTCGCTGCCTTTAGCACCTTATGATCATTGAGGGATAATTACTAGGTAGTACTATCAAAATATTATAGCGTAATAATGTTAATATTTCAAAATAACGACGTAATGTTCCTGAATTCTATTCCAACAATAATAAATTACATAAATGATCAGCGCCCTACGGCATGTTACGTGGCACTAGAAAAAATAGATCTTTCCTAGCTTTGATGTCTAATTATGCTGGGATAACCGCGCTATGTTTTCTGCTACTTGCATCTACAGTAGTAGCAGTAATACCACAAATGAGTGTCAATAGCGCAATGTTATCTCCTGCATATGCTCAAGATGCTGAATCAGAGACAGGACCTGATGGAGATACTGGCTCCTCAGACGAACAACAACAAGCAGATACTGGCTCCTCAGACGAACAACAACAAGCAGATACTGGCTCCTCAGACGAACAACAACAAGCAGATACAGGCTCCTCAGACGACCAACAACAAGCAG
>JBJMEA010000109.1:0-12584 GCA_045809625.1 Nitrososphaera sp.
TGTCAATGTCTATGAATGGCTTGAAACTCCAGGCCATCCTGCATCTGACAAAAAGGCCTTTATGATAAGAGAAAAGGATTGTATATTCTGTATTGCCTGTGAAAACGTCTGTCCACCTCAGGCAGTCAAGATATTCACGAAAGGTTAGGCAAACTACAGCCGAATTAATATTGCATGTTACATAATTCAGTACTACTAGCATTGGAAGAAAAGTTTCCTATTGTTGCCACAGGTGGAACCTTTGATGAGATACATATTGGCCATCTTGCTCTGCTTGCCAAAGCATTTCAGGTAGGCGAAAAGGTGATAATAGGAGTTTCAAGCGACAACTTTGCAGCAAATAGGGGAAAGAGGCTCAGCTACAATTTTGATGCAAGGATTGTAAACCTAAAGAACATAATTAAGAAAGAATTTGGCAATGTCAACTACGAAATTGCAAGGTTGGACAGCGACTTTGGTCCCGCAGTAACTACAAGTGATGTTGAAGCGCTCGTGACAAGCACAGATACTCAAAGCAAAGGCAAGATCCTTAACGAGATGCGCGTTAAAATGGGTGTAAAACCAGTAAAGGTAATTACTGTCGAACTAGTCAAAGCAGAAGATGGCTCGACAGTTTCTTCAACGCGTATTAGAACTGGCGAAATAGACAGACAGGGAAGAAAGATACTACCGAGAGAATTCACAACAGACGTTTCTTCTCCTTGAATTATGGCCATCTGACCATAGGGTATGAGAAGAAGATCTCCAATAGAGAGATTTTCTTATATCTTCTTTTTTCTTGTCTTTTTTGTTAGTTTTCATTTTTGAGAGTTATAAAATGTGGCAATACCTTTTTGCAAAAACTATCGATAAATTTGACTTCTTCAGGACTTGTGCTATGAACATAAACTCGGGTAAAGCCAGCATCAAAGTACTTCTCTATTGATCGAGTGCAATCATCAATTGAAGTAGTTACTTGAATCGATTCTTTTAGCATTTCATCTGATACCTCCTTCTTTGCTTTCTGTTGCAATTTTCTTGGATCGGCTATTTTTGAGCTAAATACATTTTCAATCAAAGTGGCACGCCAAAATTCAGTTGATTCAAACGCTCTGTCATAATCTTCAGAATATGACACTTTGTATTCTGCTATTTTCTCCAAAGACTGAGGATCTCTTCCAAATGCACGAGCAGACTTGTCAAATTGCATTAGTACATCTTTTGCTTTTTCAGGTTTTAAGTATGTGATGAGACCATCTGAATACCGTGCTGCAATCTTAGTGGATTGACTACCAGCAGCAGCCAGATAGATCGGTATTTTATGACTCACAGGAGGAGTGTATAGTTTTGCATTGTGAATATGATAATGAGATCCATTATATGTAACGAATGCATTTTCGTTGTTCTTTCCTTCTTGTCTCCACAATGACCTTATTATGTAAATGGCTTCTTTTGTTCTTGCTAGTCTTACTTTTGGGCTAGGCCACTCAAAGCCAAGAGGCAACTCATTCATGGCCTCACCAGTTCCCAAACCGAGGCTGATCCGGCTAGGGTACATCACATCAAGAGAGGCAAAAGCCTGAGCTATTATTGCAGGGTGGTATCTATAGACAGGGGCTGTAACTCCAGTAGTAAAGTGCATTCTCTTGGTACGTTCTGCTGCTGCTGCAATCCAGGTCCAAGTAAAATTACCAAAAGCATTATCATGCCACCAAGGATGGAAATGATCACTAGTCATTGTAGTAGTGAACCCTCCTTTCTCTGCCTCAACAACAAACTTCAGCAAATCTTGCATGGCATATTGCTCGTGGGCTGCCCAATATCCTAACAGTGGTGGTCTAGGTGATGATGTACCTTCTTCTACTGCTGCTTCTCGCACTCCTCCTCCTTCTTCTTCTTTTTTCACTTACTCATTAAGGGCACATACAAGCATATGAAATTTGTCGCAAAATAATTGAAATAGCATTATTGTTGGCTCTGTTAGCCGCGGCGAGTACAGGGTATCAAAGTAGCCCATGGAATACACGAAAAATTGACAGCTAGAAGGCATACAGTCTCTATTTCATTGATGCTATCGTGCTAAATTTGCCATTGTAGATAGAATGTATGAGGAGCTAGAGAATCCATCATATCAGATCTGCAGAATAAAATTAAAAATGCAGCAGGATATTAATTGTGGCCCAGAATATGATTATAATACATCTGAAACAATGAAGAATATACACTTCTTTATTAAAATAAACTTTTCAAACCTTCAGATATTGCTTCGTGTTCAGCAGTAGAGTTTGGAGAAAATCAATGCTGCTCAACATCTGCGGCTAATATTTGCAGAACTTGGAGCGTCCTCAACATCGTCTTCTTTTGCAGTATATAGAGTAGGACGCTTTTGATGGGGCAAGAAAATTGGTTCAAAGCAACATAACAGAAGATTAACAAAGTTCATTGACGAGTTTGGATGTATATTTAAGCATTGAAAAATCAAAGATTGAAAGAAGTGCCAAGTTTGGAGGAGGAGATGCAGAAGAGATCTAAGGAGAAATGTACTGCATATGATCTTCTAATTCAATGACAGAATTTTTGGGAAATGTACTTTTTCCTCATTGAAATGTAAAGGATAGTTGTTTACTCAAATTATATCTGAGTGATTCTGCCTATTGCAGCATCAAGATATTCTTTATCGATATCAAATCCAACAAATGAGATCCCAAGACATATCGCCGCAAACCCAGTAGAACCAATGCCAATGAACGGATCTATCACTAGTTTTGCATGGCCATGCAGCCTGATACACATATCTGGAAGGTTGATAGGGAATGTTGCGGGGTGTGGGCGCTGTCTGCTTCTACTTTGTATTGTTTGATAAGGTATGAACCAAATATTACCTCTGTCTCGCTTATCTTTCTTATTGGTTCCCTTCCAGCGCTCAATATTTGTCTTATCTTGGTATGACACCCCAACAGCAAGCTTATCAAGTTGAACATCGCCATGCTTTGTAAAGTGAAAGATATACTCATGACAATCGTTGAGGAACCTCTTGCTTACTATTGGCTTGAAGTGGCCGACTGCAATGTCGCCTACAATATTTGGATAGCTACCGACTTGAGCCTTGCTTATTGCTATTGATTTGACCCAGTGAATGACATTTTGCAGAACAAAATGCTTTCTTAGAGTGTATGCTACATCCCATGCTATCCAAGGGTCTTTTGGTTTGTTTCCTATGTTTAGAAAAAAAGAGCCATCATCTTTAAGAACTTGTTTTATTACCATGCCTACCTCTTCTATCCATGTTAGGTATTTTTCACGCGGAAGATCATCTTTGTATGAGTTATACATTGTATCTATATTATAAGGAGGCGAAGTGACAACCACATCGGCAGAATTGTCTTTGATATTCTCCTTTAAACCTGCTATACAATCCTTCAAGTAAAAAGTGGCAGTACAATTGCTTTTTTGCAGGACCTTATAAGGTGCGCCAGGATTCTGCAACCAAGAAACAAGACAAACAGCCCAGCATTAATCTTTTTTATTTTAAACTGCAATAACATAGTGAGGATACAATAATATATTTTACCTTTTTCCAAAGTTCTCATTACCCAAAATAGGTACAACATACAAAATCAACTAAACTTGATTGCAAAGAGCGGTAAGAAAGATATGCTGAAGATCCTGTACTATGCTATAGTATGCTTTTGGGAATATCGAAAAGGGCAGCCACTCTCCCCCCGTTGAAGCAATGATTAACCACGATGGCCATTATTACATTTACTGTAAAACTTTAAGCCTGTTGGATAAAAGATAAAAAAAATATAGCAGAGCCAAAATCAAAAAATAGAATACAAGAAAACTAACAGCATAGTTTCTAAGTGAGAACCAAGATTGTGAACATAGAGCAATAGGAACGTGGGAAGTGCCAAGTATTATGGAAGGGAAGAATGAAATAGTTCAAAGGTCAGTGTGCTGATACTATTATTTTTTCACTTGTTATAAGCTGCCTCAGTCCTTCTATTTCTAGTAAATATGTCAATCAATAAGGCTCCAAGAACTCCCATAGCAGCACTCGGAATAGATACAACAACAAACACATTTTGTATCATTTCGAAATATGTTTGAGCAATCATGCTTGGCCAGACGACCCTGCTCTCAAGCACCTCATTGTAGGTATACGTAATCAATGGATAGTACATCATGAAAAATGCAATACTGACGATTATTCCTGCAGTGTACAACGAAAATCTTGATCTGGAAAATGTAAGCAGTGCATCTGCAGCCATGATGGGGATGATGGCAGATATGTAAAAGGGCACAGTTGGAATAAGTGCACCGTTTGGAATAATTGAGGTTAATACACCTATTGTGATAAAAGCAGCACCCACCATAGAGAGGACACCAAACCGCTTGCGAGCAAGAACAGATGAACCTATCAGACAAGCAGAAATCAGAAACGGAAATGCAATCGTAGCAACTATCACTCCAAGTGTTGGAGGAGGATTGAAGTTAAAGTAGTCAGTCTCTGAAAAGGGTAATGAAAACATATCAATCATGCCTGATGCCGCAAGCCATATTGGCAACATTGCAATGACAATCAGGACAGAGGGCAACATTTTAGTACCTTGGGCCAAGCCCAAAAGAGCACCAATACTACCTATCAACATGCCGCTTACAAGAACAAAATGAGGAGGGCTGAGTAGTCCATCAAGCCCAAAGGCAGAGTGCCATCCAAAGTCTACTGGCGCGGCGCTTATCAGCATTACTACTCCAGATATAGCCAACTTGGCTTGCCAAGTCATCATCCTGCCAGCAGAACTAGCGGCACTGGATCTTGAAGCATAGAATACCAGAACGATACCTACAACTGCGGAAGCTGCACCAGAATAGAGCACAGCGTGAGGAGGCGCAAAGAAGGTTTCTGGTTTGTTCAACAAGTGGTTAGTAATGTCCCAGCTTCCGCCTGCAGCAGCTAGGAGCATTCCAAGACTCACAAGCATATAGCCTGCAAAGAGCTTGCGACCAAGACCATATACTTCACGATACTCTTGATGCCTGAAATAGTTCAATGACCAATTTTTGGGCGATTCTATAATTAAGGCTTTGTTACATCTACTGAATACGTTTCAACAAACTCTTTCTGTTGGTCAAGTATGCCATTCTGTGGAAAATGTGCCTGTTCCCAGGTATGTGGCAACGCTACAGATTTGACAAAAACCACGAATCTTCCCTCAATCTTTGGAATGACCTCGATATCTGCACTGTATGTTTTGCCTGCCTTCCATGGCCTACTGAAAGCTTCAATTGAAGCGTATTGCGCAGGTACAGAAGAGTCGGAACCGGAATATCCAGAACTCAACAGCTTACCTGGTGCTATAAATATTGGCGTCTGATCAAAATTGTGTTTCAATACCTTGACATTGTCAGTAGTAGTAAGATTTGGAAATCCCACAGATACGATTTGCATGTCAGCATCCTCACCAATATTTGTTCCTGTAACTGAGATAGTCAACGCTTGGCCTAGAGTAATGTCAGGGGCAGATAAGCTCACCCCCGTCAGAATCGCCTGAGGTCTTCGCGCAGCTATCAATTGGTATGACTGAGGAAAAACATATAGCGAGAGTGAGAAATATGTCACCAAAGCAACAGCAACTGCGCCAGTTAGAATGATCGCTTTTAACAATTTAGAGAATACAAAATATACATACCATTGATCTTTTATCTCTTAGCATTGCGCAGCTATAATACACAGACATAGAGATGCAAAACAGGAGAGAGAGAGAGAGAGAGAAAATTATGTAGAATTATAGGAGTATGAAAGTGGTCAAATAAAGTTCCTACTACTTATGTTATATTGATACTATACAACTTTATCGATAATGCTGTTCAGAAATGATCATAGCCTCGCTTGGTGCTGATTCACATAAGTTTTTCTACTTTACATCTTTTGCATATTCTATCTATATTCTTTCTATCCTTTTTGCATACAAGCGATTCTTGCAAGTTGATATATTTACGGAACACAAATGCGCACTATAACAAAGTATTTCACAAGATAACCGTATCAAGCAGATTAGCGGCTCTTAAGATACGTTTGACGCTTGTAGATGCTTTGCAATTTTCCCAGAGTATCAATATCCCTCACTGTCTTGTCGGTTCGGATGTACTTTATTCTAGGAAAGCGGAGCGCAAATCCGCTGTTATGCCTATCACTTTTTTGTATGCTATCAAACGCAATCTCAAGGACGATCTCGGGCCTGACGACTAGCCTATAGCCTTCATCTCGTACAGTTATTGATCGCAGCTTGTCAGTCATCTCTGTGATCTCTGCATCGGTCAGGCCAGAATATGCCTTACCTATTGTCTTTAGTGAGCCACCATCATGTTCATCGAGAACTGCAAAAGTATAATCCGACAGTGTACCAGCACGTTTACCATGACCATACTCTGCAATTACGATTACAGCATCAATAGTGTCAAGCTCATGTTTTAGTTTGGTCCAATGCCTACCGCGCTTGCCAGGGTAATATTGGGATTCAAGTTCTTTTACCACCAATCCCTCATGCCCAGCATCTCTGCTTTCTTTAAATGCGCAGCTGATCTCCTCAGCTGTGGACACAACCCTATAACCAAGATTGATTATTGGCTCTTTGAATCTAATCTCTGAGAGCAATTTCTTGCGTTCTGTAAGCGATTTGTCAATAAGCGAATGTCCATTAAAGTACATAATATCGTAAGGGACATACACTACTGGGACCTCGACCATCAGACGGTCTGTAACTACTTTTCTCCTAAGTCTCTTTTGCAACTCTTGAAAATGAAGCGGCCTGCCACCTAAGTAAGCAAGCACTTCTCCATCTAGAATAAATTCGGAGGGCACTAAAGATGCAGCAGAGACAATCTCGGGAAAAGAGATGGCAACATCTTCAAGCTTCCTTGAGAACATTTTGACCTTCCCTCCGAATTTGTGAAGTTGCACCCTTATGCCGTCATACTTGAACTCACAAATCAGCTGTTTGTTATAATAGTGCATGATTTCTTCTGCACTAAACATTACATCTGCTAGCATAAAGCTGAGAGGCGCAAGAGGCTTCATTATTGCAGTCGACAAAGCATCCTTTTTTGCAAGAAGTGCTACCTGTGCAATATCACCGGATAGTAGCATAGCCTGCCGAATTGCCTGCACATCTCGATCAAACGCCTTGGCAATAGCTAGCTCCACTAGGCCCTCCACTACACCTATACGCATCTCACCGCTTGCTATCTTGATCAGACATTTCGCTTCAATTGGGGAGGAGTTGATGAGAAGTCCAGTCAGAATCTTTCTTTTTGCCTCTGCTGAACCAGAGCCAACCGCATCAGCTATTTTTCTCAACTGGTCATATAGATCGGGTAACAGCAGCCGCTGGATCATGAGTGGGCTTTGTTGCTTCTTGGAAATTACATATTCAGCAAGAGCACCCATGTCTCCATGCTTCAGGTAAATCTTTTGCACCTCATCGGGTTTCAGACGTGCAATATCGGAAAGCGACCGCATTATAGTATTAAATCCCACATTGAGTGCAAGACCAGACCCCTTAGGAAAGATGGCACCGGACATAAAGAGCACTGCTACTGCAAGCGAGGTATCATTGCTGTTGCTAGTGCTGTTGTCATCTTTGAACTTGGTTAAGTATTCTGAAATGACAGCGACCTTTGCATTTTTGCTCGTGGTCTGTCGAACCTTCTCACATATTTCGACAAACTGCGAAAATTCGCTAGCAGGCATACTTAGATTCTATGTGTCTATCCACTCTTTAACAATGCTTAAATCTCTTGACAAAATGTGGAAATACAACCTCTGTGTGATTTTTTATATGCCCAAGGCATTGTCTGTTTTGGTTATTGCGGTTGCCGTTGCAACGCTCATTCCAGTATCAATAGGACTGTCGGGCTTGGGACCTGAGATAAGCATTGGTGGTGGAAGGCAAACCGTCGGAGTTTATAACAATGCAGATAGCAGCATAGAAGATGCCAAAGGTGATGTGACACCAGTATACCAGCAGGTCGGAACAAATGAGGTGCCAGATGTAAGAGATTATTACGATATCTTGGGAGCCACGGTGCAAAAGCGAGGAGAGGCATTCTTTTTCACAGTAATGCTGGGAGGAAATCCAAATGACAACGATAGGTATGAAACACAATATCGATGGCACATCATCACCACCAGTTCGATAACAAATAGAGAGCAACAATATATAATTCGATTTCAAAATTCCGCTTTTGACGATGACGACGACAACAATAATAACTCTACTACTATGCGAGGATGGTATTTCAGTGTGTTTGATAGAAACGTAGGAAGATTCATTGTCCCACCTACTAGCATACCCAATATGCCAGATGACAGAATCGAATTTCCCCTAGAGGATTTTTATATTGGCAGCCCCTCATCATTTTCATACTGGGTAGATGTGTCCGTAAGGGTCAACGCTACCTCTGGCCAACCAAACTATATAATGGATTATGCGCCGTGATGATATAAGCTTGCAGGCAGGCACATGATGGATGGTACTAAGCCTTCCTGTCTGCTACTATAATGTCCTTTTTTAATTGAAAGCTCTCACCGGATATCTCATCAGTCACAGAATACGTTATGACATAGCTACCTACTGGTAATGGCTGAACCTCAGGAGTGATCGTAAGCGTCAAGGGCATTTCAGTATTTGGTCTATGAGAAGTTATGCTTCCAGCCTGTACGTCCTCTATCAGCTGAAGCTTAGTACCGTTTGCAGCATCTATTTCGTAATCAGCCGTTATGTTCATCAAGTAAAGCATGGTATTATTATTATTGCTACCACCATCGCCTTCTTTGTCTATAATCTGCTTATGTCCAAAGCCTACCGGTTCCATATAGAGTACAATTGCTTCGCCTGGCGAAAATACATTGCTTCGCTCTTCGTAAACACCATACCCAGCAACCGAGAAGGGCTCCACAAAAGTGCTAAAGGTGGCATTAAACTTTGTCTGATTCCAGGCCGACAGATATAGCTCCTTTGCATCTTCAATCGTCATGTTCGCAGGAGCAGTCACGTTAGAGTCAACAACAGTGGCATCGACATTATTGCTAGTTGTTGTTTTGTTTGCTGAAGTCTCGGAAGCGGTAGTAGTATTATTCTTCTCAGGTGTGGAAGTGAGTAGTGTTGTTATATTGATAGGGTGGTTTTGTTGCCCTATGACAGGCATAGTGGTGGTGCCAGCAATTGTAGCAACAAAAGCAATCAGTGCCATAACGATGGTAAAAATTTTGTAGTACATTGGTAGAGGCATGCAAGCATGATTCTTAATTGATCTGATGTTATTGTATATTTCAGTACTTTCAGTATTATCTACGAAAAAAAGTTCTATGAAGGAAAAATACAAGGTAAGCAAAAGGCGCTTGGCGATACTGCATCAACGACCTTGTTACAGCCTATGCCGTTAAAGTCGCAACTTTATTTTTATGATGCAGTTTTGTCCGCCAAGCGCTACAGTCTAGCCATAGTCTTTTTTCACTACTTGTCTTCGTTCTTATAACGAATTTATCATATAAAAGGCTTCCTAACTCTCAATATTTTAAAAAAAGGTCTGAATCCAATGGAGGTTTAATGGAATTCTCTCATCAATAATAAAAATCCTGTGATAGTAATACGAATAAATTTGTGCTGCCTACAAATGCCTTTTCCTTATCTTCATAGATCAAATTATATTTAATATCCAAAGCCGTTCATACGAGAAGTATTGCAGTCATTGTTAAACTCAATAATATCGCTTCAGCTTAGCAGCTCTAGTTGTAACAAACTGCTGTCAAGCGACGGAATAACCTCTTCGGATCTAACGATAAGACGCGTACATGGATTATTTGAACCATTGTCAGTTGACGTACGATCTACTAGGAAGAATATGCCCGCTATAGGCGATGTTGCAAGTGCCGCAAAGAACCTAGATGAGTATCAATTTCTAATTTGCTCGCTGGTTCCATCTCTTCCAGATTCTAATCCATCAAAAATGGAATTGCAGAAATATCGTGTGGCCATAATAGCGGCCTTTGCAAAGCTTGTGCCGCTGTTACTATTAAAAGATATACGACAGGACGACTTGATGCAATGGAGCAAACATGCCAAAGCACTCCTAGAGGAAACTTCAGATACATACCTTAAGGCTAATACAAACTCCAAGCTGCAGATTACTTTGCACAAGGATTCCTTTGAATATTTTGGGGTTCCCGAAGACAGAGTACAAGTTGCGCTGAGAGCATTTTATGACTATGACATTTGATAGACATTGCAAATTATTACTATTATATTTATAATATAATAAATTCCACCAGCATTTTTATGGAGGCATATATCCAAATGGCAGTTGCAGTAGCACTGATCGAGCCGCAATACCCCGTTAATGTAGGTCATATTGCTAGGTTGATGAAAAATTTTGGTCTCAAAAGCTTGCATTTTGTCAGGCCTCACTTTGACATGACAGAGGCAGAAAAATATTCCACTCATGGTAAAGATGTCCTAGCAGCTGCTAGGATTGTGACATTGAACCAGCTAAGAAAGAAATTTGATATACTAATAGGGACAACTGCGATTCAGGCTACTAGCAGGCTCAATGTTCTGAGGGAGTCAATAAATCCAGAGCAACTAGCTGTCATAATGCATGACTCAAACACCAAGAAGTTTTGCATCTTACTTGGAAGAGAAGCATCAGGCCTTAACAACCAAGAATTAGAACTGTGTAACCTTGTTGTCACAATAGACACAAAGACAAATTACAAGACAATGAATATAGCTCATGCACTTGCGATACTGCTATATGAAATTTCCAAGATACAATTATTATCAGATTTTCCAATAAAGAAGAGCAAAAAAAGAGTTGACCTTGCCTCGCAAAAGGATATTGATCTTTTGCTCCACTACATAGGTAAATTAGCAGATGCTGGCAATTATGACCTGCACAAAAAACCGTTGCTAGAATCAGCGGCAAAGAAAATTCTGACAAAAAGCGCGCCTACTACAAAAGATATCATGCTCTGGATATCATTAGTGAGAAAAAGTCTCCTTGCAATAGAAAGGTTGCGCCAAAAGTGAGAAGAAAGGATAGTGTCAAAAATAGAAATTATGCAATTGAACCCCCACTCCACTCGCCTTTCTCGGCTTGTGTATATGGTTTATCTCAATATCCTTTGAAAAGGAGATAGTCAACACTTTAGAGCTTTGGTCCAGCTTGCAATAATAAAGGCAAATGGGATTTGAAATATGTCAAGCCATTAAGATTTAAGTCAGAGAACAGGATTGAGACATATATAGTAGCATATATGGAGCACTACGAGCTGTCACCAAATCTAAAGATATGCAGGATTCTAAATGGTATGTGGCAGGTTGCAGGCGGACACGGCCCAATAGACGCAAAAGTCGCAATAGAAGAAATGGTCAAGTACCATAACGCAGGATTTACGACGTGGGATCTTGCTGACATTTATGGACCCGCAGAGGATTTTATTGGGGCTTTCAGACAAAGGCTGCCACAACAGGAGCAGCAAAACGTTCAGGCATTGACAAAATGGGTACCCGAACCCCAGAGAATAACAGAGCAGATAGCAAAATCAAGTGTTGAAAGATCCCTCAAGCGTATGGGAGTCGATTCTCTTGATCTGGTGCAATTTCATTGGTGGGACTACAATAACCCATACTATATTGATGCCATCAAGTACCTATCAGGGTTGCGCAAGGAAGATAAAATCATCAAAAATATAGGTCTTACCAATTTTGACACTGAACGTATGCAGATAATGGTGAAGGATGCAGGCCTGAAAGAAATAATATCAAATCAAGTTCAATACTCTATAGTTGATCGGAGACCGGAGGTCAAGATGGTGCGATTTTGTCGCAACAATAACATTAGCCTACTTGGCTATGGTACAGTATGCGGCGGCCTAATGTCAGAGCGCTACCTTGGCAGACCAGAACTATCATCATATGAGCTTGATACAGCGAGTCTGAGAAAATATAAGCGCATGATAGATGCATGGGGAGGCTGGAAATTATTTCAAGCGTTATTGTCGGCCTTACATCAAATAGCACAGAAGCACGGTGTGAGCATTACAAATGTTGCCACACGTTACATTCTAGATAGGCAGGCAGTAGCAGGAGTAATCATTGGTGTGAGGCTTGGGATAGCTGACCACAGAGATGACAATGCACGTGTGTTTGACTTTAGGTTGGACAAAGACGACAGTAATAGTATAGAAGAAGTAAGCGAAAAATCAAACGACCTATTTGATTCAATAGGAGATTGCGGCGATGAATATAGAAGATGATGATATTAACGATTGCAGAATATGATAAGAAACATAGTTCTATTTCATTAAATGCTTATAGTACATGATTCTAAAAATCACAAAATTCTTCTCACTCTCTGTCTCGAAGTTTGTTATCTAATGCTTAATTGCAATATTCTACCTCTGTAGATGAATGCCTAATAATAATCCCAAAAGACGGAAAGGAGAAGAAGAACAAGATAGCACTTTGTCAGGGACAACAACTTCTGCCACAAGAATAGAGGATGATGAAAACACTATTACAACGACTACACAACGGATTAAC
>JBJMEA010000110.1:0-13064 GCA_045809625.1 Nitrososphaera sp.
CTGACAAACATCAATTGATCCAAAAGACCTGCAATTCATTCTCTAATTCTATTCGAGCTGATGCTTGTATAAGTTCTTTGAAGGTTAAATTTGTCAGATGATGTCTCAAAACATTATACTATCGCCATTCTACCAATAATATATCTCACACTATCTGCTTTCGCTGCGAGCAAGAGTATTTATCATAATCACCATTAGGGAGTTTATCGTCGCTAGTGGGTTAGCATTGCTGAGGTCATGGTAGGTTCATATCATCCCACCCAGTCCATCTTTTACGGTTATAGAACTACGGCATTATTTGGAGCTCGATTCTAACAATTGTTGGACGAATTCAGCGGTAGTCTTTACTTCGGTTATCCAATTGCATTTGATACCTAATTTTTGATGGGTCTTTTCCACCGCCTCTTTATTAGGTGCATCTAAAATGCAAAAGGCTTTGTTCTCCTCTTTGTTGTAAAGAATATTCTTATGTATAACACCAAGTTCATCTATAGGAGCGTTTTGGGATTGCTTTAGCTGCTCTTCCGTCGTATTTCCTAAATCATGAGCGTCAAGATATGTAGGCATATCAGTGGAAAGAAGAACAAAGTTCGTCTTAAGCCTTTCTTAATCAAGTTTCATTCTTTTATTCAATATCTCTTTCTTCTTCCTCTGCTTCTTTTACTTCCTTTCCATAAATCAGGGTTACCTCTGAATTCTTGAATCATCATATTAATTTCTTCTATTACCCGCTCCACCAAACAGAATACAACTTCGAACAAAGTAGACGACCTGATGGGAGTTGAACAGCACAGTTTTGTGTCAATAACAGCCATTTGGATAGAAGGCGAACCTGTCTAAGAAAATTGTTGCTGCGGTCGTGGGTTCATATCATCCCACCCTGTCCACTTTTATCTGCTCTGGAAATACGGTACTGAATTAAGCTCAATTTTTGGTAATTGTCGGACAAAACACTCCATCAATATTGCAGCAGAGACAATAACAACAGCACCAGAAACATCAATGTGGTAAACTCAGAAGCTGGGAAGCGATTTCCATAATTGTACTTTGGTCGAGCACATCAATTAATCTAATTCTTATTAGGACTGCAGAGGTTTAGAACCGGAGACATTTTTGCATAACACCGGATTTTCGTTGAAGGATGGAGAAGGTGTAGCGATCCACTTTCGAGGAACCAAAATAACCGTCAAAGTCTCAAAAGAAGATTCTGAGGGTAAATACACAATGCTTGAAATGGTGCATCCGCCCAACTTAGGTCCTGCCCTTCATATCCATCCGGATGCTCCTGAAGCATACTACATATTGGAAGGCGAGTATCAAATCACATGTGGTAAAGAAGTCTATCATGCACACCGAGGAGATTTTGTGTTTATCCCAAAAGGGATACAACATAAATATCAATCTGGTTCAAATGGTGGCAAAGTGTTAGTAATTTCTCCTGCTGGCTTGGAGAAGTACTTTAAAGAGGTTGCAGATACCCTCAACATTGGTCCAGTTACTTGGGAGTTGGAGCAGGAGATAGCTCGCAGATATGGACAAGAATTCCTTGGGAGTCTGAAACATTGGGGACAGTAGGATTCGGCGATATCTATTACGATTTAAGAACAGAAAAGCAATATGTTGAGGTCTATTATATTACACATATCAGGGAGATAGAAGAAATTCTTATGCAGCTTGAAGAAGTGGAGGAGAATACACTTGGTTCAATTTACTATTATTGAAGCTCCTTCAATCTTGGGACTGCGACCGACTGGAGTACAACATCTTCCTCAAGCACTTAAAGCAGCTGGTCTGATGAGTGAATTAAGTGCTGAATATGGAGGAAGAGTTCCTTCTTTCTCTTATAATCCAGAACGAGACAAATCAACACTACTTCTTAATCCTGATTCTATCCGAGCATTCTCGCTACAACTTGCAGACGCAGTCACTTTGGTGCTACGTAAAAAACAGTTTCCGCTAGTGCTAGGTGGCGATTGCAGCATCTTGATAGGCAACCTTCTAGCGTTACGCCGATTGGGGAATTATGGACTATTCTTCATAGACGGTCATGCTGATTTTTATCAACCTAAAGCATCTCCCACCGGAGAAGTTGCTGATATGGACCTTGCAATTGTATCTGGCCGTGGTCCAGATGTACTTACTAATCTTGAAGGTCTCAAACCGCTTGTCCAAGACCCGGACATTATTGTATTCGGTTACCGTGATGCAGAACAAGCTGCAAGCTGTGGAAGTCAAGATGTCCATGATACTAACATGCATGCATTTGACCTCACAAATGTGAGAAAGATCGGAACGATCACTGCCTGCTGCATCACTGGCTATTGACTTACTGGCGAATAACGAAATAGTAGAGGGATTCTGGATACACCTAGATGCTGATGTCCTAGACGATTCAATCATGCCAGCGGTAGACTATCGACTAGGTGGCGGTGGATTAAGTTTCGCTGAGCTAAGTGAGCTGTTGAAGACTATAACTGCCTCTGGTCATGCTGTAGGCATGGATATTACAATCTTCAATCCCCTGCTAGATTTAGATGGGTCGATAACACAAAGGTTTGTCTCGAGCCTAGTTGAAGGTCTATCTTGAAAGAACTAAAAGAGCACAGACTTCAACCTCCTTCTTCACATCGAAACAGCTGGTATCTTGGAGCAAGGATTTAGAGCTGCGGTCGTAGGTCCAAATCATCCACCCAGTCCAGCTTTATCAATCTGGTAAACTACGGTATTGTTCCGAGGTCGATTTCAATAGTTGTTGGACAAAACCACTAACCGCTGTCTAGGCCTCTCGAGCCATGAGTGTGATCTGAAAGCCATCTATACAAATCTGAAAGTACCTGTTGTTCTATAGGTCCAAATTCGGTAAACCACTGTGACGAAGGACTGAATAGGTGTCCCAAATTGGGGTAAGTTAGCAAGGTATGATCAGGATGATTGACTTCAGTTAATCTTTGCTCTAAGAGGAAAGCCTGCTGGAGACTAGTCTGTGAGTCGTTTTCTCCATTCATCATCAGTACGCTAGTAGATTCAGAAATATTGCCTATGACATTTAAATTTGGCTCTAATTCTGCGTGGGATCTAATCCATCTAGGACATGTTTCAGCAGGACATTAGCTCCTGTATCTCCTGAAGTAAGATTTTCAAAAACCTTTTCGAGCAATGGTTTCAGTTGGTTTTCAATGTCAATGTATTCAAACGTACTATTGCCAAAGTAAGTGACAACACCTTCACTAAGTTCGGGGAGTTCAATTGGTTCACGTATTGAAAATGACCCTGTATGATTTTTGTCCTGCACTTGATGTGCGTATGCTAGGATATCATCTACCACCCGAGCGTGTATTACATCAAAAAGATTCTGAGCTACTGTGCTTATCAGGACAATATTTGCTACCTTTGTCAAATTGCCACTTGAATTATTATTATTGTTGTTGTTATTTAGATCTATAACAACCCTTGGAATAATGACAGTTCCTTCGCTGTGACCAATCAGGGTTATTTTATTTGGATCAACCTCTGGCTGCTCTATTAAAATGTTCAGTGCTTTTGCTGCATCATTTTTTAGATCGTCAAATGTTGCATTGCTCCATACATCAGTATCTATAATAGTTCCATTATCACCGACTCCTCTCTTGTCGTAACGTGGCACTGCAAATCCTCTTTCCGACAGGTATTGGGCTATCTGCCAGAATATTTTAACATCTGGTGGTATCGTTATATTCATATCTGTTGCCCCAGAACTTGGAACAAGCAACACACCAGGAAAAGGTCCATTTCCAACAGCTGGAATAGTTAGCTGAGCGTTAGTTTGAATATCATTTCCTAAGTCAATTACTAAGTCGCAGTGCTTTACAGTCTGAACAAATGGTTGAGCAAGAGCACTTTTGTTTGAATAGTTGAAGGTAAAATTGATATTATAGACAATGAAAGCATGGCTATTACTCCCATTAGTAATCCTAAAGAGAGCGTAGATGTCTTTGAGTTTAGCTGATCTAACAAGGAAGTTGATAGAATTGCAGATAAAGTGGCTATAAGTTTTCAAGATGCTTAATTTGAAAAATCGCGTGGCTTAAGATTAAGCATCACATCTTTATCGCTATCAAGCATCCAAAAAAGGGACTCTCTCTTTCTTAGGTTACAAAATATCTCTATTATATCAATAATGATAGTTAAAAATTCAGTATACAATAAAATGGTCTGATATACAGCAGCCAGACGATATATTGCTCTTTTTAAAGCGAACAAATGGAAAAAGAGGATGTGGATTGAGACGATGTCGAATAGACAATGTAGTTAATACTAAATGCCATAATTCGATGTCGGTAACGTGAAGGTAAATGTGGCTCCCTTACCATCGCTATTGTTCTCTGCCCATATGCTCCCGCCATGCGCTTCAATGATACTTTTTGCAATAAAGAGTCCAAGTCCTATGCCTTTTTCTGACTTGGTAGCAAATTTAGTGAAAAGATTGGGATAAATTTCAGGAGCGATGCCTTTACCTGGATCTGTGATGCTGACTCTCACCTTACCATCTTTCTCATCTAACACAACTTTGACTTCACCTTCTTCAGTGAATTTGATAGCATTATTGAGAAGATTTGAGATAACTTGTAGAATTCTTTCCTTGTCTGCTTCAACCATGACAGATGGTTTCGTTACCTTGGAGTGAAACCTGATTCGTATCGCTTTGTCGTCTGGTATCATGCCGCTGCGCATGTCGTTTATGACATTTTCGATGTTTTGTCTGAGATCAAATTTCTCTTTGATCAACTCTAAAGATTTTTCGCTTTCGATTCGTGTAACATCAAGCAGAGAATTTGTCAGATTCTCGAGCCTTTTTGCGTTTCTATTTATGATTTCTACCATTAATGCAATCTTCTCTATGGATGGATGCAGAGAGGATGATGCATCAATTGAAGTAGATCGAGTAGGGATGGCGTTGGCATTCTCTAGTTGCTTGTAAACAACTTCTCCCTGTCTCAATTCTAATTTTTTTCCCAGATTCAATATTCTTTCTAGTATTATTCCTGACAATCCAAGAATTGGTTGTATTGGTGTACGAAGCTCGTGAGCTGCGATATTAATAAATTCTCGTCGTGACCGTTCTTGAGCTTCCAATCGTTTATTTGCCGCCTCAAGCTTGGTCGTTCTTTCCTTGACTGTGTGCTCCAGTTTAGAGTTCCACCTGAGGATCATCAAAGCGATAGCAATTGCAACAGCTCCTATGATCGCAGGCACAATAATGCCTAAGTTTCTTTGTTGCTCTATCAGGAGTACAATGTCAGATGCAAAAGCCTTTGGCAAAGTTAGATGCAAAGTCATAGCAAGTTGTTGTCGTTGCACATTCCCATTACCTTCATCCAGCATTACAGGATTGTAAGCAAGAATAAGAGGGACTCCTGAGGATGAATATTCTCCTGTCCCTGATTTTCCTGCAACGGAATCTCCTATGATTGAGTTGAATGTATTTTTCTGCTCAGCAGGTATGTATCTGGTAAACAACAAATTCTGAACTTCCTCGCTAAAATAGTTCTTTCCCAAAAGTGCTTCGTTTTGAGTGTAAAGTATAGTGCCGTTCCTATCCAATAGACTTACAGCCCCCTCGCTGTTTGGTGGAAGCTGCTCGTTGATCGAGTTCCCAAGCGATCCTAGGTTCATTGATGCAACTAATACACCCTTAAATGCGCCTCCGCTACTGCCATTATTTGATATTACAGGATAAGCAACATAAATCCTGGGAACTCCGTCGACCGAATCTCGAAGTGTACTGAAGTATGGCTGATGGGTATCCCTAGGTTCCGTGAAATACGGTCTATCCGATCTGTCACCGCCGTAATATTGATTGTATACTTTTTGATCGTCAAAGGCTCCAGCCCACTGCAGCTTGCCCCTCTCATCAACCAAAAAATAACTATCTGTAAATCCTTCTGTAGACTTTTCGGCTGCGCTGATTATGCCGCGAGCTCGCAAATACTCGCCAAGTTGTACTGATCGAGCATTTGCCAGTATTTTCAGATTGCTCTCAACTCCTGCTAATCTATTTTCTAGCGATTTGGATATATCATGTGCCTGAATTCTTGCATTTTCTTCTAGGTTTTGAGTAGCCGCTGCTGCTATTTTTTCTGATGTTAAAATTGAATACTGGTATGACAGTAATGAAAGTCCGATTGCAACAGCTGCGATAATGATTAATGGAACAAAGGTTCGAAAGGAATGGGGAATGCTAGATCCTTTAGACGGTAAGCCGTGTGAATCTGACATATAATCAAATTAGTTTCTATGTCTCTTTAATAAAGGGAGAGGTTATCAAATATTTTATTGTAATTTTTTTACTTTTTAGAATAATTGGCTAAGAAAAGATGCTACTTTTACATTTGCAATGCCAATCCAAAAACCGCATCAGGATTGATCCTCACCAATACGAAGAAAAGAGAGAAAAGAGTACATTATCGGTAATTGCGATTGGTTGAGACTTGGTTGAGACTAAAGGTAAAAAGTCTGCGTCTGAAAAATGATAATATTTAACATGGATCGTCGATCTAAGTACGCAGATTCTGTTAAGATCTGCTCTTTGGATGGATTAAAGCGATTAGGAAATATCCTATTGAGCTTAGGTCGTGGGTTCAAATCATCCCACCCAGTCCATTTCTTTCATTCTGGTAAATTACTGTATTGGTTTGAGCTCGATTTTGAGTATCTGTCCTACAAAAAGCCGAGCAAATGAGAATAATCTCAACTTAGTTCTTGCTGTCTTGACTAGTTCTGTTTCGGGTATCTTAGCAACCTCTTTTTCAGTTCATTCATTTAAAATTAACTGAGCAGCGCGTTTTGCACTTGCAAAAGACGCACTAGACAATAATCCCTCATTTCCAACCCAATCTCCTACTATATACAAATTGTCTGCAATTCTCACGTCAGGTCTTCCAGCTAATCCACGTGCTGCAACACTAACCAAGGCGTTAGATGCAATCATATCAGGTAACGGTCCCTTCTTAACAAGGACCGCTCTCCATCCTGGCTGCAGCAAATCGAGGAACTCTTCTAACTCCTGTTGGTCCTCTATTGGTCTCGGCTCAATTGAAGTGCATAGATATTTTGCTAAATGAATTAGTGCCCCATTATTCTCTGGAGCAAGCTTTGCATATGCAGAATGAACCGAAATATAGTGGACGATCAACTCCAAGAGCAAACAAAGCGTCTTTGTATGGAAGACTGCTAAGAGCAACGTCCAAACATGCTACATGCACAGGTCTTGCTTCTTTTACTCTCTTTGATAGTATTTCTGGTCTCTCATTATCTTGGAATAGGTTGTAAGCATCTTTTGTACCAGCTGCTATTACAACTATCTTTGCGGATACTTGGGTATTGTCAGAAAGCGTAACTTGCCATTCAGAATCTGTTCTTTTTATTCTTGTAGCTTTTTCCCCATGACAATCCTCGCTCGAGTATTTGGCTGCAGCTAATAGTCCGTCTACAAGTGTCTGCCAGCCACCATCCAAATACATGGCTCCTCCTAAACTAGCCAGATAAAGTTGTCTTAGCGCCGATCCTACGCCCTGAATGTCAGGATCGTTACTGTATGTGTTCAGTCTCACAATTGTCTTGATTATTTCAGCAAGGTTTTTGTCTTGAATGTTCTTGTCTAACCACTCCTGTACGGTGACACCTTCCAATTGTGAAAAATCCACCTTGGCAATTGAGTTAAAGAACGAGCTATCTTGTATTTCGCTTGAATTTTCTGAACTCTTCATAGAGGATATCCAGCCGTAATTGCTTGGGACTTAGTGTTTCCTTCCATGGATTATTAAGTAAGAATCTCCTTTACTGGAGGAATACCGCCAGTATAAGCAACACCTAAATCTTGCAGAATGGTAGAGCCTAAGTCAGAAAGATATAGCGCGTGAGCGCCCTGATTAAAGTAAAATCCTTCAAATACTGAAGTTCTTGCACGACCTCCAATCTCGTTTGATGACTGTTCAAAGAGTGTTACTGCTCTCCCAGAACGAGCTAGTAGCGCAGCAGTAGTGAGACCTGCAAGCCCTACTCCAATGATTACAATATTCGAGGTGTAGACTTCACCTGCCAATGATATTATACGTCGTGAAATCTATTGTTAAGTGTTGCTTTTTTTTCAAGCAAGCAGCAGCCATACTACATAGGCTTAGGTCGTGGGTTCACATCCCACCCTGTCCACTTTTATCTGCTCTGGAAATACGGTATTAAATTGAGTTTATTTTGGATTAATGTAGCACAAATTTAGAGGCAATTCCAATGTCATATCGTGTAGTAGGTCGACATTTCTACCTTCTTATGATAGCTTGAATATTTTGAAAAAGTTAAGAACTAGACACAGCACTATGCTCACAAGGATATGTGTTGATGTGAGCGACATTAGACCAGCGTTTAACCCTGATGAATTTAAAGCTCAACAACGCCAGATGTGGGATAATGCTGCTGCAGGCTGGCAGGCTTGGTGGGAGACCCTCGAGCGCGGAGCACAGAAAGTTAGCGATAAAATCGTAGAATTAGCTGAAATCGAGCCTGGTCATAAGGTTTTAGATATTGCTACAGGAATAGGAGAGCCAGCTGTTACTGCAGCTAGGAGAGTCAAGCCACATGGAAAAGTTCTTGCTACTGATATTTCTCCTCAGATGCTAGCAATTGCAAAGACAAGAGCCAAGTCGCTTGGTTTGGATGGTATAATCGAGTTTAGAGAAAGTGATGGAGAGAAATTGGATTTGCCAGATTCAACAGCAAAATTTGATGTGATTCTTTCAAGATGGGGTCTAATGTTCTTTCCAAACCTTTCTACAACCTTGTTGAGATTTAGACAAATGTTGGTTACACCTGGTAGGCTTTCTGCAGCTGTATGGTCTATTCCATCAAAGGTTCCCTTGATTGATTTAGCTTTCGGCACTGTAAGAAAGAAGATAAATGCTGCTCCTCCTCCTGCTGGAACACCCGATCCTTTTGCCTTAGCAGATACAGAGACTCTGAAACGGTTGTTTAGCCAAGCGGGATTCAAAGATATTAGAGTTGAGACCATTCAAATAACATTTGCATTTGACTCACCTGAAAGTTACACAAAGTACATTCAGCAGACTGCAACGCGCATTCATGATATGTTAGCGAACCAGACTGATGAAGTAAAGAAGCAGGCATGGGACTCAATTACCGAAGCGGTTTGGCAGTATGCTGACTCTCATGGAAGAGTAAATTTGGATAATGAGGTAATCTGTATTGTGGGAAGAAATTGAAAAACAGATTTAATTCTGTTTACACCAAAATGACAACGGCTGCAGTACTGTGGAATCGAGAATGGATTGTTAAGACGTGATATATTCCAGTTTTATTGTAATGTAAATGACTTATCGCTTACTATCGAACAAGTAGCTTAGTAACATAGCGATTTATCTGTTAATAGATGAATCCATCTTATCTTTAAAATTTAGTTTAATGTATGGGCGACTGGGAGCAAGCAAAATTGACAAGGGGGATTTGAACAACCATTCTATTTAGATAATTATCCTTCAAAATAATGAAGAGAAATTAAGATGGGCTGAGGTCGTGGGTTCAACTCATCATCCCACCCAGTCCATTATCTCCTGCGATAGAATTATTGCATTATTTTGAGCTCAATTTTGGTTTTTGTCCGACAGAAAGCGTCGCAATGCCACATATCCTTGAAGGACTGAAGGGAAAGTAAAATGAGGTCAGTAGACTAGAGTGCTGCCTAACACCAAGTCCGCTAAGTACTTACGAAAGAATACTGTTAGATATTTATATAGAAATGAAATGCTCTAATGACATGACTAGCAATCTGTTCTCGCTAGGAACGATGGGCACGATCGCACTTACAGCTCTAGCACCTGTAGCTCTTTTCTCAAGCCAAACAGCAGCAGCTCAGATGATGATGCAGGACCAAATGATGCAAGATAATAGCCCTCAGCAGCATGAAATGAATCATAACATGTTTGATGTAATGGGCATGAGCATGGTCCCTGATGTAAGGGTAACTGGCGTGTCTATTACAGGTAACAATACAGTATCAGTCAACTTAACTTATACCGGAAATGGGACTTCGCCAGGCGTAACAATAGTTGCGATGACTAACCATATGGCAATGATGAACATGATGATGTTGGGTCATGGCAGAGATCATGGTGGCTATTATAGTGGAATGACTATGGAACCAGGAATGATGGCGGGACCTAACATGATGATGAATAATAGTGGATTTCCCGACATGATGATGGGACCAGGAATGATGGGTGACATGCATTCGGGGAGGATGATGATGGCTATGGCAGGATCACATACTGGTAGCGCTGTAGTAAATAGTGGCTGGCAGTCCGGAAACAGTACAAACATAACCCTCGAAGGAGATAGATCAGCTAGTGACGCATCTGACATCTGTGTAATGGTATTTCCTCATCTGACATAGAAAAAATATTGAAGATAAAACACTCTTATCTTTATCTTTGCTTATGACCTGACTATTGCCACTCAGACTATTTTGCTATTGACTTTTCCTGATTGCATTCTACTCCTGTAGCATCTCAGAGAGTATTATCTCTAGTTAAAAAATATCCTTACTTTTTCTACATGTATAGTTGTGGTTTGAGAAAAAGCTGGATTGCGTCGTGGGTTCAAATTCCACCTTGTCAATCTTTATCAATCTAGTAAAATATACTGTATTGTTTTGAGCTTGTTTCGGTCATCGTCGGACAAAGCTCATGCATACTAAGCGATTAGCTCTCATAATAAAATGTAGATTCCATTAGTCGATAAGGGTAAAGAGCCTACTTTACTGCTTTTGCAGCTGGGACATCTTTCTATTATTCTACTCATGTATAGGATTGATGCGCACCAAAAGCAAGACTGGCAAACCTGAAAGAAGATGCTGCTGTATTTTGAGCGATTGTAATAGCTCTTTGTTTTTCTTGTGGATATTGCTGAATGTTTTGAATGATTAATTGATTTAGCCTTATTATCATCAAAATCTGATGCAAACATGCTTATGCTCATTTTGGATCGCAGCCTTCTTTCACTGATGATATTTATAGCTTGGCAAGACCTTTTTCAAGGTCAGTAGCATGGAAAGCATACTCGACTAACTTTCACTTTTCTTAGATCCTAGATTTTCAAACACATTGACTCCTGAACAAGTTTTATGCATATCATTATCCAAAGTTCCGAAGGTGGGGTTTTAAGCTGCTACCCGCATATTATCATTCTGCAGTGGTCTGCATTTTTGGATGCATTGCTGCGGTCGCGGATTCAAATCATCTAACCCTGTCCACTTTTGTCACTCCAGTAGGCTTCGACATTGAATGGAAACCTATTTTTGAGCATTTTGGCAAAAATTCCGCCAATAACATTCCTCCCATACGCAAATATGATGCGCCGACTCTGACTGCTACCCTCAGAATGTGGCATTAGCTCTTCGCCTAATTGAATGCCCTAACAGGATATCAAAATCACATACAATTGAAATTGCGGTTCCACCCTAAAATGAACTAAATGCATTAGATGTGAATGATCAAGCAACAAATTTGTCTTATTTTGTGTCATTTTTTCTGCTGTGATTGTTCTGAAGCAACCAGTGGACATAAAATGTGCTAGGCTTCTAAACCCAGCATCAGTGCTAAACCGCAATGGCTATTTGGAAATTATCAGGGATGCTTTCATTCCATCCTCTGAGTGTGTTGTGCAATAATATTCCATTGTTCCTTCCTCGCCAAAGATGTATTCCCATGAGTCGCCTTTTTGCATAAATCCACTGTCTATCGGAATTTGTTTTCCTGATAGAGTTTTGTATACACCTACTACGTTGTGTAGCATATCAGAAGTGTTTATCCACTTCAAGGTAGTTCCTGGTTCTATTTTGGCTATGTTTGGCAAGAACATATTCATTCCAATGTATATTGTGTTTGTCTCCAGCATTTCTGTCATCAGTCTATCGGATGTTTCAAAGATATCAGTGACTATTCCTTTATCTATGTCAACCATTACATTCCAGACTTGCTGATGAGATTCACCATTTCTTCCATGGAGGTCATCAAAACTAGCTGGTTGCACATACGGTCGGTTATCAACTAATTGTTGGTTGACAGTTATTCTTAGCATTCCCGAGTTTGAATATGCAGTTTTTGCATCACTTCTATATTCATAAACTGTAGGCTGAATAGCTGCAATCGTAACTGCTGCCTTATTTGTATGTGCACTATCAATTATTTCTTTTATTCTTGGATCCTTTTCAGCGATCGGTATCGTTTTTTCTGCAACTTCATTTAAGGTATAAACTAAAGTATTATCCTGAGGTGTGGGCTCCTTTATCACCTTGTAATTTGTAGCGATGGATACATCAGTTAGGGTATTAAACCGAGCAGCTGCTTTTTCAGGCAGTGAATCTGTCGCTATCAGTATAGTTGCGATTGCAACCATAACGGCGACTGTCAGATAGAAACCCAAATCTTGGAGATGTTTCATGTGTTATCATACCGTTGGATCTCTAATAGATTGGTCGGAAATAATAGACCGTCCATATTTCCGATTCGGAAATAGATATTGGAGGCATAGTCTATTGAATATTAGCGGAAGCGGTATTGACCGTCAAGTAGATCACATGATACTTTATTATTTGGAAAAAATGGTCGCATCTCATCGAGATTGCAGAGAATCTGCATAACATAGGTTTTGATATAGCAGAAAGAGCCGTAGGACATAGCCTTGGGCGCATTGAAAAATCGATGTAATACTAGGTTACTCTGCGATTCTAGACGGCCGCTTTATTTCAGAAAACAATAAAGTGAGCAAGATAGCCCTAAGTTATTCAGTGCGCTGCAAATAGTCTTCTGTAGTTTATCTTGGGTGCAAGAGCACTGTACCCCTTTTCTTGTTGCCTACTCTACATCCAACTTTTTGTCGTCGTTTTCGTGGTAATGGTAGCTTTCTTATCATGTCGCCCATATCATAGTAGAGATGAAGAAATCCCAGACCCTTTTCAGTAGTCCTGAACGTTTGAGTCCATAATCATAGCAAAGTAAATCCTTTTCAGTGAAAAACAT
>JBJMEA010000111.1:0-60290 GCA_045809625.1 Nitrososphaera sp.
CGGCGGCGACGGCGGAGATAATGGCGGCGGCGGCGACGGCGGAGATAATGGCGGCGGCGATGATGATGGCGGAGACGGAAACGATATAGCGCGGAGTGTGATAGACCAGACAAGAAGAGTGGTAGAGAGCTTGACTTAAGACAAGATAAGTTCCCCTAAAAAGATTGCAAAGACGACAGCTAGCTCTAGGCAATTAGGCATAGGATTACATCTTGAAGAGGCAAAGTGGTGTCCTAACAATTTTGCTGTCTATCTCTTCCTTACCTTTTGATAGATTCTTACTGGTATCGAATTTTTGATACGGATATATTCTATTAAGGCGTGCAGAAAAATAACTTTATACACTTTCGGAACGAATTAGCGCGAACTGATAAGGTCAATAGAAAATGAGCAGTGGTGTCAGGTATTTTTCATATTGCAACCTCTTTATCTCGGTTATGAACCTTTAGTCTGAGTCTGGTTACGGCCCAACCAATTCTCCCCCAAGCATAGTTACAATAAGCGAGACAATGTGTAATATCTATTAATCGACCACCATTTTTAGGCTAAATTTAGATGAAGGATTGACAGCAATAAACAATTCAACACATTAAACTGTGATGTTTTTGTAAGTATTATTTACTCCAACTTTTATTAATGCCTGCTAGCGGGTTAGTGGCTATGGTACAAGTAGAGAAAATTGAAGAGCAGATAGGTGAAGTCCTAGGACTAGAGATTGCAGCTCAGAAAGCAGTAGAGGAGCTTTCCTCAAAAGGTCTGCTTGATAAGCGAGGATTAAAGGGAAAACTACGGGGGATGAAAAGCGAAGCTGCAGAACATCAGAAAAAGATTGAAAAACTGATGCAAAGAGTTTCGGAATCGGAAGGTCTGAACCAAGACAGCATAACGCAACATGCAGAAGAAACATCGCAAAAGGCATCACAGATGATGCAAACCTATCTTGGAGAGGATCCTGACACATTAGATGCATTAGAGTTCTTGTGTCTTGCAGAGGGAGGAGAGATGACCCACTATGAGGTGTTAAGTGAAGTGGCCAAAGAATTAAGCGATAGAAAATTCGCAACAGAGGTCAGATCGATCTTAAAAGAGGAAAAAGAACATTTCAAGCTATGCATACAGCTTGCAAAGGAAAGCAGCATCAGGAGTTAAGGCAAAGCAGCCTTGAACCTGTTCTCTCTTTCATAATCGCTTTAGCGAGTAACATATTATTTATTATCTGTTACACTTTTGTTTTTGTCTCTGCCAATTCTCTCCTTTTCTTTTGAATCTTCATGTTCCTCTATTACGTCAGCAGGAAGGCCAGGATCTTCTCCCATCTGCGCCAATACTGTGTCATCCTTCTTTCTTTCCTCTATATCGTCAGATTGACTTTCAGAATTGTTCATGCTATTCTGTTCTACCGCATCATATATAACGGGAGTTTGAAACCTGCTGATCCACACGAGCGCCTTTGGACAGTATGAGAATTCTATTTCATGAATTTTTCCCATTTAATTTTAATCGCACCCATGCTTGTGTTGCTATCCGCCTCATTGGCTTAGGATGATGCATCTATATATCGAAGCACAATACAAAAGTCGGAAAACAACCATCATCTTTAACAAGCTCAGATTCGTGGAAATTTTACGTAGGCCAATATGTGCTGTAGAAATCCTAAAAAGAAGATGTTATGAAGATCAGTAAGTAGTTAAGCGGCTGAAAAATATCTATTTACAATTAGTAGTTGTGACATTGCTACGCCATCGGATTTGTTATTGCTTTACATAGTTTGCAGAATTGAAGCCAATTTGTGTACAGTCCTGCATGTATATCTTTCACTACTAGTCTCAAGCGATAACAACAGATGGAAAAAGTTTAGCGCTCAGTTTTTAGTATTGTCTAGGTCTTCAATGAAAATTGGATTTCATTTACCAATGACTCAGGCTTTTTGGCCTTTTTCACCCTTTTTCCAAATTTGGATCTGTCCTCCATACACTTCATTATCGTAAACAAATGAAGGAACCTGTGAATAGTAACCCTCACGTCCAGAGCTGAATGTTTTGGGAGCCAGAGGAATTTCATGTTCTTTACCATCAGGCATTCTGATTGTAGCATAGGCAATTTTACTTTTAGATCTCTGTGATGACGTATCTTCAGACATAAACCTGTTATGCTACAATAGCAAATGCTTCTATAAAATCATATTGCAGGGTGCTACGAATGCGAGTATGTTATATCTTCTAAACATATAGGCTTCGAATCTGAACATACAACAAACTGCTTTCAGGCTCGTTATATCCTGTCTGCAGCGAGGTTGTATTGTTTGGATGATGTTATATGGTTACAGGCTAGTTGAGTCGCTCTCTAGCTTCTTAGCAGAATTAGGGTCTCTATCTGCATAGTATTTCACCATACCCAGTTTGAGAACTTTGAGTGACAAGAGAGCGCATTTTATCCTAGCGGGGCCTAGGTTGAGGAGCCCGATATTCTCCAAGATATCTTCTTTAGTCAAATCCTTGACGGACGTCAGCGGTTTGCCTATTGTCATCTCAGTTAACATTGAAGCACTTGCTTGGCTAATCGCACAGCCCCTACCCTCAAACTTGATGTCCTTTATCTTGTCACCATCAACTTTAAGATGAATGTCTATCTCATCGCCGCATAGAGGGTTGCTGTCATGTATGCTTACATCAGCCTCAAGCAACTTGCCCTTATTTCGAGGATTACGGTAGTGGTCGAGAATTATTTCGCGATAAATGTCATCACTCAAATCTTGAATAGCCTCCTTGCTTGCTCAAGTGCATTAACAAAAACATCGATCTCCTCTTTTGTGTTATAGATATAAAAACTTGCTCGAGATGTTGCTGCCACATCAAGTCGCTCCATCAGGACCTGCGCACAATGATGACCTGATCTTATTGCAACACCGTAATCGTTCATGATCGTGGCTAAGTCGTGTGGGTGAATGTCACCAATGTTAAACGATATCACACCTCCTCTGTCTTTTGTATTCTGAGGGCCGTAGAGTGTTACGCCTTTGACTCTTGTTACCTTGTCAAGTGCATACGCTGTCAGCTCCATTTCATGCTCTCTGACCTTGTCCATGCCAATGCCATTAAGGTAGTCAATTGCAGCACCAAAACCAATGACATCAGCAATATTGGGAGTCCCGCCCTCAAATTTGTACGGAAGATCATTGTACCTTGTCTCGTACTTGTGAACTTCCTTTATCATATCTCCACCACCTATAAATGGCGGCATCTTTTCAAGAATCTCTTTTTTAACATACAATATGCCGACACCTGTAGGTCCCAGCATTTTATGGGCGGAAAACGCCATAAAATCACAGTCCATATCTTGGACATTCACAGGCATATGGGGTACTGACTGGGCACCATCAACAACAACCGGTGTACCTCCTTCGTGAGAAATTTTAATTATGTCCTTTATCGGAACGATAGTACCAAGTACGTTTGACATATGTGAGACAGATACTAGCTTTACTTTTTTATTACTGCTGTTAAGATAATTAGTGTATTCCTGAAGCTTTAGATAGCCGTTGTCATCTGTTCCAATATATTCCAGCTTTGCCTTTTTTTCTGAGGCCAGTATCTGCCATGGCACAATATTGCTATGGTGTTCTATTTCTGTGATGATCACACTATCGTCCTTTTTAACATTGGCTCTTCCCCATGAGTAGGCGATGAGGTTTATTGCTTCAGTAGCATTACGTGTAAAAATGATCTCTTCAGTCGATCTAGCATTGATAAACTCTGCTACTTTTTCTCTCGTCTTTTCAAATTCCAGTGTAGCCTCCTCAGCGAGTTGATGCACTGCGCGGTGAATATTAGAATTATAATTCATATAATAATCGCTGATGGCATTGATTACTGCAAGAGGTTTTTGTGTAGTGGCCGCATTGTCAAGGTAGACAAGAGGCTTTCCTCCGCTAAGCTGACGTTTGAGGATAGGAAAGTCCTCTCTTATTTTTTCAACATTAAGAGCGCCTTTTTGCATCATTTCGCTAGTCCAGATTGATGTAAATTGAGTTGTCCTGTATTTTAACCTTGTAAGTTTTAATCGGCTCTTCAGCAGGTAGGTTCTGCGGTATGCCCGTATCAAGCTTAAATGCAGATAGGTGCAATGGACATGTTACAGTATTCTCTTCCTCATTGATAATTCCTGTAGATAAATCTGCATATGCATGCGTACATATCCTATCCGTGGCGTAGACATTACCTGCAATTTTAGCAATGAGGATCTTCTTGTCGCTATGATCAAAATCGATCATGTCGCCATTTTTGAGTGACTTTTCGCTGCCGACCTCTACCCATTCTTCTGACATAACAGCATCCTCCTCTACCTATACTTATAGTGCTTTTCAAAAAGGTCTTGGGTCTCACGATAGCGCGACTTTTCAACTTCCAAAATCTGTTCCATCGCCTCGTCTGTCCTGAGCATTAACTGCTTGCCCTTCCATTTGTTTTCGATAAGATAGTTGATCCAGGCTCTGATAGTCGGACCCATTTTCCTTGATAAGGGTTCAAGAAAGCCTGACACAATTTCCCGTTTGGCCCCTTCTCTGTTCAATCCTCTAGTCTTGAGGTAATAAATTTGGTTTTCATCCATCTGGGCTACAGATGCAGAATGTGTTGCTTTAACTTCATTAGTTTCTATCTCAAGGCCAGGTATTGCGTCTGATTTGGCTCCTCTGTCAAGAAGGATTGCGTGGCCCGCTAGATATGATTCTGTGCCTCTGCCTTGTTTGTCTATCTTGATCATTCCCTTGAATAGCGACTTGGAAGAATCCTTGAGCACTGATTTCACAAGTACCCTTCCCCTCGTGTGAGGTCCGCTGTGGATTAGGTTTGATGTAACATCAAATGATTGTTTACCTATTCCAAAAACAATCTCTACATCTTCAGAAGAGGCACCAGCACCTTTCATAATGCTGTCTGTCTTGTAGCGAGAAAGCAATGACCCAAACATGCCGATATACCAAGACATTTTGGCATCCCTTTCGACAAACGCTTTTCTGTTTGAAACATTCACAGTGTCATGACCCATAGCTTGTAGGGTCACCAATTCCAGATGAGCATTTGGACTAACATGAGTCTCAACTAGTTCAAAATAACCCTGTTGAACATCTTGTCTACCCGAAGAACCAGGAGCATAAATCTCTTGTACAACCGTTGCCTTTGAGCCAACCTCTGATACGATGATGTTTCTTGATATAAGCGAGGTCCCATCTTCTGCAAGAGAAGTAATTAACCTTATGGGCTCCTCAAGTACTCCATTTCGGGGAATATAAATAAAAATCCCAGACTGGAAAGCAGATCCTTCAAGTGCAAGGAATTTATCCTCTAGATAATTTGGCTGATTTGTAGTCATATGCGATTGGATCAGATCACCGTGATTAGTGAGAGCATCCTTAATACTACATAATATTATACCCTGCCTGGCCATACTATCCTTGATAAAGACTTTGTTTATGTCTTGGCCTAATTGAAGAATTCCCGTCTCTTGATCAAGCTCTTTTAACCTGTCAGAGAGGTCTTTACTAAGTGCCGGAGGCCTTGTAGATTGAGCCGTCAAATGTATATTTTCTGGCTTTATTTTGTTTACATCTGAGTACTTGGAGTAAAGAGGTGACACCTCAGAAGGCAGTGATTCATACTGCATGAAGGCTTGTTTCCGTATTGAAGTGAGCCACCCAGGCTCTTGTGCTGCTAATGATTCGATGTCTCCGCTGTTGATTGAGGAAAGAGTAACAGTCGCCATTGTGAGATCACAAAAAATTGTGTAAGTGGGAGTTTAAGTAAGCTTAACCGACTGACCCTTCCATTTCAAGCTTGACCATCCTATTAAGCTCTACTGCATACTCCATTGGGAGCTCCTTTGTGAATGGCTCCATAAATCCACCAATGATCAATGAAAGTGCGTCTGACTCCGAATATCCTCTGCTCATCAGGTAGATTATTTGGTCCTCGCCTATCTTGCCTACTGTTGCTTCGTGAGTAATAGTTGCATCATCCTCATTAACTTCAATATATGGGTAAGTGTCAGTTCTAGACCGCTCATCCATCAGCAGTGCGTCGCACCTTACATTTGATTTAACTCCTGTAGCACCCTTTGCAACATGGAGCAATCCTCGGTAGGTCGTCCTGCCAGAATCTTTGCTTACAGACTTGCTAGTTATTCTGGAAGTGGTATTTGGTGCAAGATGTACTGCCTTTGCGCCAGCATCTTGATGCTGGTCCTTTCCAGCGAATGCCACGGATACGACTTCGGCATGTGCATTTTTGCCAAGCATGTATACTCCTGGATACTTCATTGTTAGCTTGCTGCCGAGATTGCCGTCGATCCATTCGACCTTGGCGCCTTCATAGGCATAAGCCCTCTTTGTCACGAGGTTATACACGTCTTTGCTCCAGTTCTGAATTGTAGTGTAGCGGATCTTTGCTCCTTTCTTGGCAATCAATTCAACAACAGCAGAGTGGAGCGACTCAGTAGCATAGACTGGTGCAGTGCATCCCTCAATATAATGCACTTCGGCACCTTCATCAGCAATGATAAGCGTGCGTTCAAACTGCCCGATGTTCTCTGCATTAATCCGGAAATACGCTTGTAGCGGAAGCTCAACCTTGACGTTGGGAGGAACATAGATGAATGAGCCACCGGACCATACTGCACTGTTAAGTGCAGCAAACTTGTTGTCCTCTGGTGGGATCACCTTTCCAAAATGCTTCTTGATTATTTCTGGGTATTCTTTTATGGCACTGTCAGTGTCCATGAAAATAACGCCTTGCTTTTGGAGATCTTCTCTCAAATTGTGATACACAGTTTCAGATTCATACTGGGCACCAACTCCTGCAAGGAATTTCCGCTCAGCCTCTGGGATGCCAAGCTTTTCAAAGGTATTCCTCACAGAGTCTGGAACATCCTCCCAGCTCTTGCTGGTCTTTTCTGATGCCTTGGCATAATAATAAATATTCTGAAAGTCGATCTTTGACAGATCTCCTCCCCAATTTGGCATAGGCTTGCTAAGGAATACCTCATATGATCTTAACCTAAAGTCCCTCATCCAGTCTGGCTCGCCTTTCATCCTGCTAATCTCTTCAACGGTCCCCCTAGAAAGGCCCTTCTTGCTGAGGAAAACATAAAGCTCTGTTGAGTCCTTAAAGTCATACTTGCTATAATCCATATTAAGGTCTTCTTTTGTACTCATATGCTGTATATAACGACGTTATGTTTTATATGTATTTTGCATTATACCATCTTAAGAATAGGCTACTTCTAGCCCTATACTGACTTCCTTTAACGCTCTCAGGATGAGGTCCCAGTGAGACTTGTTAAATTTTCACTTAACGGGTTTGCTAGACCACCGCTGGTGCTGTTTGTGCTATTAGTGCTATTATTCACGCCTTGTTGCCCAGCTATGGGTGTTTGCAGAGTGCTTGTCTCTCTACCAAAAGTAACCTCGGAATCAGGAATCTGCTCAGTACCAGGCCCAGTGGTGTTAGCGGCAACTCCTTGCTGGCTCTGGATAGCTGCTCCTCCAGCGTCGGTGGTATTGTGTCCAGGACCACTTGTCGCCGACTGATCCGCAGTCTCAGACTGTATTCCTGTTTTGGGGCCCCCCGGAAATATTGTAGAGCCAAATGCCACAGCCACTATGAAGATTATAGCCAAAGCTGCTATTATTCCAACAATAATCCATCTTGCTGAACCTTTATAGAATCTTCGTTCACTATTTTCGGACATAGCAGAACAACATATTGGTCTGATCCATAAATTACTTAACTGCTGGAAAGGATAAATCTAGAAGCTCCTTCTAGTCACCAACTTTAGATGACCCCGCGAGACAAGAAACTTCCAGGTCTGTTCTCCGTTGCGCTTTTCTCTCAGAGTATTGGTTAACACTCATAGAAGGATGACTGAGAACAAAGACTTTAGATAATATTACTATAAAATCTTCGCATTGAGGATATCTATGTATTGAAATAGCTTGGATGTGTTATAAAATATGTAATTAAAGTTACGTGATTTCAATAGTTGACAGCAGGAATAGGTAAAATTTACTACTTCGGAGAAAAGAAGATTTCTCGACTTCTTATCTTTGGTTATCCTGCACAGGCCCCTCCTGTAGGCGGCTTACTTTGGTCAAAAAGGGTCTCCGACTCAATTAGCGAATTAGGTGTACTTGACATCAAGAATATAAGCAGCGAGCAATCAATTGAACGGAAGCTCAACACTCACGAAATTCTTAGAAATATTCTGCCGTGTTTGATAATGGACTTTTATGACGCAGCGCGAGGCTTTCTGACTTTACCACAAATAGCATTATTAGATAGCTGGGGTGAGCCCAGTATCATCCTTTGGACTCTTCTTAGGCTTTTTCGTCCACGTACAAAGGTTGTAGTAGTCTTCCACCATCATGAGCCTCGTATACTTCCAAGTCATATTTCTAAGCTAAAATCTCATGTTGCCAGAATGGTTGCAGAATGGTATAACTTGATAATAGAACAATTGACTTGCCTCATGATTAGAGACTCGGATATGATATTAACTGTAAGCCGCACCTCTGCTAGCCAGCTCTGCTCGTTATACGGAATAACCGTTATGGACCATGAAAAGAAACAACATGGAGAGGAGAAAAACATGGCTTGCGGCTCTGGCAAAATACGAATAGTTGGCACAGGAGTGGATAGGCTTACTATCAATGCAAATTCTCAAAAGGATATTGATTTCTTCTGCATTGGACGCATTGAAAAGCTGGATGGTATCGAAAAAATCTGGTCAGCTTTAAGAAAACTTCGTCCAAATGTTAACTTTATCATGATAGGTAGAGCTTCGTTAAAGGAAATAAATCGTCTCCAATCGATGGGTATACATCATAAAGGAGAAGTGCCACATCAAGAAAAGATTGATTTGTACTCAAGATCCAAGGTATTCCTGTTTCCGTCAATCAGAGAAGGATTTGGAATAGCCCTAGGAGAGAGTCTGCATTTGGGGATGAGTGCTGTAGTGTGGAAATTACCTGTTTTTGAGGAGCTCTATTCAAAAAGCACAATGGCAAAGGAAGGGACGATCAGATTGGTGGAAAGGGGGAATTATGAATTATTTGCAAGAGAAGCGTTGCAAGCTTTGGAGTTATATGAGGAGAGAAGGAAAATAGTCTCGTCTCAACCATCCACCTCCTCATTGTCCTCTTCTGCAGTTTCATCAGATGGCAAAAAAGCAGCAGGGGCGATATCTGTACTAGAGTTGGCAGAGATAAAACAGGAGGATGGTGCTAGCAAGATTTTGCAGAGTTGGGAAGATGTTACTCGTAAGGTTGTAAAAGCATTGTCAGAATTAACCTAGCTGAAGCGTATTAACTGATGTAGATAAAAATTTAATATTTTGCGTCTGAGCTTGTTTTTTGTGAAACCGTAGAGTGATACCCAAGCATTAAATGTGTGTGTCGTGATATGACACATTAGATAGAAAATCCAATTATTGATTGGAATAGATACTTTACCCTTACCCTTACACCTTTCTTCTGATGTTACGAAGATATGAACACTACTGCCTCCTCAAAATAAAAGATATTGTTCTCTACGATTACGTATTAATTATGAAATCCTGGCACACAGAAATTTGCAAATAATTCATTGTACTCTATCCTCTTGTTTTATACTTACAAGACCTTCTATTTCTAGCAGATCCTTTTCATTTGCCATTTCTTTTGCTACATCCATTTCTTTATCTTCATTCATGCACTTATTATAAAATACACACCATTTGCATTTGTAGTTGCGCATACTTTCTGGAAGCCTTGGTAGTATTGAGGCATCATTTTCATCTAAGGCTTTAACAAATAGATTTTTTCTCCTTACCATTTCATTTTTTAATAGTTCCCGTGCAATGTCATCTTTTGGTAGTACAATCTGCCAACTTTCAATACCAACATCCTTTGCATTTGCCGGTCTGAGAAAATAATCATTTCCGTCAGCATCTCGCCTTAGCCATCGTAGTTCTTTGATGTTGTATCTTATGGAGATGATCCCCTTTTCTATGCCAGTTATCGTCAGGTAGTATAACAACTGTCGAAGGTACGATTTGAAGGTAGTATCTGAAAAGTTAAGGCGCTTGCCATTTACAGTATCCTTCAATTCCACCACCAAGTCATCACCCATGATATCAGGGTGCGCAATTATTCCATCCATGTTCAATTCTGCCTGTGAAACGCCAAGACCTGCCAGTTTTGTTATAATAAATTCACTAGCTTCTCCGCGTACAAAGTGATGCACTGATTCGTGATTCAGAGGGGACATATCTGGGAACTTCCTTCCATAGTACTGACGTCGTATACAGGAAGTGGGCAGAATATCAGATACGTGGACGACATTGCCTTCTCTAGCTCTTTCATTATGTTTCTGCAAAAGATTATTGAGAAGAATATCTGTAAACTCGGAATTCTTCTGTATTATTATCGTCAATTCAGAAAACCTCTCCCTCGCTCTCTCTTTTCCTATTATCCAAGTGGCACCTAATAAATTAGAGCTATCTATTATTTGTGGACTTCAAACGTGTTTCTTAATTATTTATCGCATAATTAGTTGGATTTTTTATAGTAGGGACACATAACAATATATCCTAAAGAAGATGCTATGACTTATCATCCGTTTCAGCACTTTATTATCCTCAATCTAAATCGGCCATGATATTCGTTATTACATGCAATGCTACTACTACATTCAACTCAATTCTTTGGCTATTCGTGCAAAGATCTCCTCAGCTGATAGTCAACTCTTTTTTGCTTTTTTTCATTTCTATAGCGCCTCTTCTTACCATTGTCTGGGTATCAGCTGAGAGGTCATTCATACTGAGCTCGCCCTTTCTTAGTTTTTCAATAATCTCCGGGAGGGGTAGCAGAATTGCATCGTTATTATTGCAGGTAACCTTCGCGTCAAGCACACTTTGGCTAGTAATATTTTTTTTCTCGCACAATACCCATAACAATTCTTCGACCCTACCGCGATTAACTGCAAGACGCTTAGCATAATCCATGAATACAACCTCATCATGTTCGGAGATAGCCTTTGTGAGCATCTTGGCAATAAAACTTGACTGGCTTTCTATCAGATCGATCCTTAACCTGATATCTTTTTCAGTGTGCAAGACAAGGATCCGTAGGACTGCGAGATGTTTTAACCATTTCTTCTCTTGGTAGACCAAAATGTCTGACCTGAAGAAGACGAAGAAGAAGCTTTCCATTCCTGATAATCGCGCACTATCTGGGCATGGTCAAATGCCAGTTGCTGTCTACCTATCTCTGAGAGTAGAATCCACTCAATGCAGGCTGCATCATCTCCCGCTCTAATCTCGCCATCCACAATTATCCCGACAAAAACTATTGTCACAATATGCTTTCTTGGATCACGCCTCGGGTCAGAATAGACCCCTAAGATTTCAATTGGATGTACCTCAAGTGAGGTCTCTTCCATTGCTTCGCGTCTCATAGCGTCTTCAACCGTTTCACCTTCGTTAACGAAACCGCCAGGCAAGGCCAGAAGATCTTTAAACGGGTCTTTTTTGCGCCTTATCATTAAAACCTTTGAATCTCGCTCGAGTATAACATCCACCGTCGGCGTAGGGTTTCTATACTGTCCCATGATCAGAACAGCAGATAGACGGGTATTAAGGGTTATATTTCAAGAATTTTAATTTTGTTGTATTTTTATTATAATAGTATTCTAAACTCTTAAGATAGAAATATAATCGTTAGACTTGCTCTAAAATTTGCTAAAATCTTATTAACAGGTACAACGAAGTAAGTGCTACGAACGTGTATGTCCATTATGTTCCCTGACAGCAATGAAAGTCCGATACGACTGGTTGTTTGCCCAAAGTGCGGAAGACAAGTAAGAGTTGATAAATATTGCGACTGCGAAAGCATATTTTTTATACGCATCAAACAAGATAAGCAAAAAATTTGATCATTACCGCTCTCATGGGACTCTAGCTAGTAGATTTTAGGAATGTCTGAAGCGTAATCTGGCCAACACTAGATTTATCTATCTTCTTAGGACCGAGATGATCTGGAAAATCATAGATCATCCCATTTGTCTTGATTAGGCCTTCCAACTTGCTCATAATCTTATTCGTATAGTATGGCTTGGGTGTAACGTAACTAGCGCAGAGCGGCTCTTCAAAGCCATATATCTTCTTGTATAGTTCTATACCACGCTCATAGATATCAAGAAGTCGCAGCACCTGCTTTATCCGCTCCCAGATATCTGTTCGTAGCCTCAGCGGCGCGCCAAAGACATACTGCACACCAGCAGCTTTGCATGCATCCACCAGTTCATTTAGTTCTGTCTCATCGTCCGTGGCAAGCGGTATTATTGGGTCTATATTGACAACGCAGCACAATCCAGTGCTCGAAAATCTTTTGATTATATCAAATAGCCGACTAGCTGGTGGCGTGCCTGGCTCAATCGTCCGTCTTATCTTCTCATTGCATGTGGTTATGGACCAGACTAGAAAGCAGTTGTGTCGATACCGCCTGTGAAGTTCTAGGTCACGTTCTATTAATATAGACTTGGTAAAAACATAATACGGTACATTGAATTTCTGCAGAACTTCTACGCAATTTCGAGTCAATTCAAAGCGCAACTCTGCTGGTTGGTAAGGATCCGTTGCAGAAGATACCATCACTGGAGTAATAGTATCTGTCTTCCAGGCAGCAAGCTCTTTTTCGAGCACCTCTGGTGCATTGCTCTTGGCATAGACCTTGTCATAAAAATCAGGAGACCACTCATAGGTAGCGTAGCAATAAGCACAGCGGTGGCTGCATCCTTGGTACGGATTTATAGTTAGGCCATTATATCGCTTAATTATAAAAGGATGGATTATGGACTTGCTCTTCTTTTCTTCTAAAACTGCACCTCTGCCGCTATGCCATAGCACTCGCATTGCATTCGTTCCTGCCTCGAACTTATCTATAAACGACAGGACACTCCTAGGGGAAGGGGGGTTTCCTGGTCAATTATTCGAGTATTTTAAATCTTCCATCCGCACATAGTTATTTATTATCTCTGAGGAAGAATTCACCTCGATCACATGAAAGTCGGAATAGCAGGGCTCGGGCTAATGGGCTCAGCCGTTGCAAAAAGACTAATCAATATTGGCCATGAAGTCTCAGTTTATAATCGCACCATCTCAAAGGCTCAATCTTTTTCGGATAAATCTGCTGTGGCACTGACTCCTCGAGACCTGGCAGATGGCTGCGATCTTGTAATAACAATCGTCACCAATTTTGATGCTATAAGGGATGTGCTCTTTGGAACAAATGGAATCATAGAATCGAGCAACCATAATCTTGTAGTGGCCGATATAAGCACGATTTCGCCAGCACAATCCTGCTACTGTGCTCAACGGTTGCGTAACGGAGGTATAGAGATGCTAGGCGTCCCAGTAATGGGGGGTCCCGCTGCAGCCGAGACAGGCGATCTTGTGCCTATGGTATCAGGCAACAGACAGGCATTTGAGAAAGTCAGGCATGTAATCGAACAGTTGGCGAGGAGGACGTTTTATATTGGCGAAGAAGATGGAACGGCAAATGCTATCAAGCTTGCACTCAACCTCAACATCGCTTTAATAGCTAGCGCAATGTCTGAAGGTATTATGCTTGTCAGGAAAGCAGGTATTGATCCCTCAATATTTATAGAGGTGTTGAATTCAACATATTTTAAAACAGGCCTTTCAGAAAAGAAAGGTCCCAAAATGGTAAAAAACGACTTTTCACCAACATTTCATCTCAAAAATATGTTGAAAGATTTAGAGCTTGCTAGTAATACCGCACAAGCTGTAGGCATAACACTTCCACAAACTTCACTTGCCCAACAGATATTCCGTGCAGCAAATAACATTGGCTTTTCGGATCAGGACTATACTGCCATCTGCGCATTTTTGGCAAAGATAAATGGACTAGATTACCAATAGCTAAACGTATCACAGGTCATCCTAGTGAACAACGATTTTTATTGTAAGTTAAATATTGATTCGCTCAATCAATGAATTGACCATAGTTAGAGCGAACTATTGACTCTTTTATTCGAGTAGAAGATATTATATCTTATTCGGTTACGACAGACAGTTAGGTTTCTTTTGATACAAAAATATCTTTTTGTCTATCCAGTCAGCATAAGTTAAGTCCTGATTGTTGAAGATGTGCGCACTTTAATGCTGTTTGAAGAGCGAGTTTGTGCTAGTTACTCTACCTCAAAAGGACTGACCTGTCGTCCTTTTCTGCGTCTTTGTATAAAGCAATTCTTTTAACTATTTAGATAAAATATTAATAATAATTGAAATTCTTTAGACCTGGCAGATATTATTCTTAATATTTTTTAATGAAGAGCTTTTACAGAGCAAAACATCCTAAAAGCTTTAACTATAGACTACTAATAAAAGACTGAAGTGAACAAAAGGCCCGCGCTTGGTTTGATCGCAGTAGCTGCCGGATTTATCGGTAGTGTATTTGGTATTTCTCCCGCTTTTGGATTTGCAGCAGAAAGCTTCCTCACAATAGAACGATCCAGCACATCAACGGATGATGGCGAACTCTCGGCTGAATTGGACGCTGAGGGACGACTAATACCAACCAATGAAACCCAGGAAGCATTTGGTTATGGAATTATTACAGACGACGGAGACGATGCGATTTTAATTGCGCACACTCACTCAGGAGTACTGGACAGTGAGGCTCAGGGGTTCATTGATGATCCAACTTGGCATAATCATTTCGTAAGACTCGGCAAAATTGAGCAATGTGAAGAAGATAAAGGGATAGTAGAGACCACCTGGCAACCTCCAGGAAAGATCGAAATCAACGACAACATAGCAAGCATCAGTGATATACCAACTGACGGGTTTGAAGGATGGGACAGCAGGACTGGCGAATCGCTATCCATGACGCTAGGCGAACATGTATCTGAAGTTATTTCATTCAAATTAGACCCCGTCTTTGGGAAGGACGGATTAGAAGCTGTATGTGTAACTGATATAAGATCAGCAGAAGAGATGGTGAACCTAGATTAGAGACTCAGACAGTTAACTCTGTGTGTGAACTAGCATAGGATATTAACTGACTTTGGCATTTTTACTAAAATACCTAATTTCATCCTATTGTACTGTGAATGTGACGATAATGCCATGCTGCTTCCAAATTTTATCTCTAGTAATAACCCATACATTCAACTAAGTTCCCTGTCTGACAGTATTTTAATAAATTTCACTATTGCCTCTCAAATGTTAATAGAAGAGACCATTCATGCGACTGGGAAGAGAATAGGTGTGTGTACTCTATCAACCAGTCGAGACATCAAACTGCTTCAATAAACTCAACTGTAGGGACAGAATGCATATTAATTGTTTGACGTGTATGAGCAATATGTACTGATGGCTATGGTGAAAAATTAAAACGCGCACCTTCTACTGAGGGCGGTAAAAGTCGCTGTTCTGCTTCATAGAGGCTAGCATTCCTGAATCCCATAGGGAATCCAGGTCGTCAACCGCCCACTGCTATCTTGTTTATTGTGTCTTTGTCTGCATTATATTTTTCTCATAGGCGCGTGCGTGAGCCCGCGTTCTTACCTTGATACATTTGCAACTTTTTGTCAACGGTATACTGTTGGCACCCTTAATGCGGTTTGTGGACCGGCAGCGTAAACGCAAAAGTCGCACCTCTTTCATCACTGTTGTTTTCAGCCCATATCTCACTCCCATGCATTATTATGATACTTTTTGAAATGAATAGACCCAAACCTGTACCTTTCTCTGATTTACTGGCAAACTTTGTAAATAGCCTTGGCATTATGGATGGATCAATACCTGGACCTTCATCTTTTATGCTCACGATAACTTGATTAGCGTCTTCGATTTTTTTGGCCATTCTCTTCTCTGTTAACTGTACTAATATACTTCCAACCTTTGTAAATTTTATAGCATTATCCAACAGGTTAGATATGACTTGTATTATCCTGTTCTTGTCGGCAATAACCCATACATCGCCATCACTTTTGTAATTTACATTTATTTTATTATAGTAATCCTCCAGCTGGCTGTTGAAGTCCTGCAAAAAATAGAAAATGAGCTCGTTTAGATTAAACGCTTCCTTGCGGAATTTCATAGTGCCGCTTTCAATCCTTATTACATCAATTGTATCTGCTTGAAGCTGTTGCAACCGCTTTGCATTTCTTAATATTATATCAAGGTATTTGGTCTGGGTTGGATCAGATATCTGGTCTTTCAAAATTTGCGAAAGACCTAAAATAGGCTGAATTGGAGTCCTCAGCTCATGTGCAGCAATATCAATAAATTCCTGCTTCATTTTTTCGTGTGATTTGAGCTCCTGATAGAGCTGCCTTGTCTCTTGGTAAAGTCGTGTTTGATTCCAAAGACTTTCAAAAATTGAAGCATAAGACAAGACTGTTGGTTTACTATTTGAGTAAGTAGTAAATCCAATGGCTTCAAGCGACGATTCCTTCGAATCGCTTTTAACTTCAGCTGAGAGCATTGATGTTCTGTCAACTATTAGCACTGAAATTTGCGTCTGAAAGGATTCTTCAATATTTCTAATTTCTATTCTTATTTCATCCCTTCTTTTTATTTCTTCAATCAGGCTCCTAACATAATCGTCAAATGGAGATAATATTCTGACCTTTAGATTCTTGGATTGCATATTCCTCATGAGAAGGTCTAGAGCTCCTGACTTTTCTTGACGCCTAAATGCATTAGCCGTTGAGAAAATAACAAGAATTTCCTCATTTGCTGATTTGATCAAATCAAACGTACGTTCCTGAGTAGCCTTGGGTTCTCTAATTGTCTCAATTATTTCAGGCTTAATTCCTTCCTCTATTTCTCTGATTCGTTGTTCTGCAGGTATTGCCCTGTTCCATAACGTTTCAAAAAAGTAGCGATGCTGTTCTAAAATTGCCTTGGCATTACTGTAGATAGTTTCGGTAACAGGTTCTTTTTCATTGATTATCGCGGTAGCAACGTATTCGCTCTCACTCACAGCAAAGTTACCCTTGAGACCATCGAGGTGTCGTAGCTGGACATAGCCTTCGAGTTCTTTGCAATGTTTAAGGTTTTCCATAGTTATCTCGGTGATAGACCTGATTTTCACTCCTCTTTTCTTAAAGTCAATGAAGCCCTGTTTTACCGGCTCGACAGTCATCGAAAATCCGGCTGACTGGGCATCGCTGCAAGTTACTGCTTCTTGCTTTACGTTGTGCATGGCTTGCAGCAGAATCTTCATAGCATCTTCTGATCCGTAGAATACTTCAGTCCTTTCAACATTAGGAGATGCCATGGATGTCAATAGATATGCAACCAAAGCATTATATACGGTATTATAAAACAACTTGCAGAAATAATATAGAAGATATATCTTGAATTTTCTAAGTTGAAAAGCATAAGGGATTATCTTTAATCCTGCGATGTTTGCAGGCTGGGATAGTGTTTCCAATTGGCACACTCCCAAAGCAAGCTAAAGGTAATACCCCAGTTCTATAACGATAAAGATGGACAGAATGAAATCATTTGAAGCCATGACCTAAACTCAGAAGTAGAAGTTTTCTTAGTCTACTCTATTCACATTCTAGTCCTAGTTTTAGATTCTTCAAACTCGAAATTTTTTTCAAGATGTCCTATTCATGCCTGCTTCTCATTTGTGTTAACGCCTTCTGTTGGGCTTAGCACACCGGTACCTTTATGTTTGGAATCTCGTCTGCAATTGTCCGTGCATTTCGTGGGTCATGCAGGCCAGTCTTCTTCAGTGTAGATAACATCGATGCCATACTGCTTTGCAAAGCTAATCAACTGTTCCAGTATTTGTTGCTGTATTCCCCTCAATGATCTTCTTAGTTTCGTATGCTGGTGCAATCCCTACCTACTTGAAGAATAGCTAAATGAGGAGTGGAATGCAATAAAGTTTGTCTTTGTACAGTCAGTTAGTTAGCTCAGACTTTATTTTTGACTCGAGTCATCGATATGGGCTAGATATGCTCTAACACAGTTCTCGACCTTTTTGTAAGATTACCAACATAAAAGAAGCCTTTAGCCTTTCATCTTTTGTTTGTTCTGCTAAAGCCCATGCCTCTTTTCTGAGAGATCTGAGGTTACTTAATGCTTGTTCATAATAATAGGGTAATTCTTGAGAGTACTGCTGTAGGTTTTCCCTTGCTTTCTTGCGAAGATAAATAAAGTCATTGGATATGGTCTGCTGAGAATAGTTTAAACGATCAGCTATTTCCTGTTGAGTTAAACCTTTTGATGCTAATTCAAATACTCTATCTCTTCTAAGCTGTGTTTCGACTTCTTTTGACATAGGCAATTTTACTAATTTTCATGCTCCGTTTACTATTATTGTAATTGTGCTTCGAGTATTTCAGGTTTGTAATATTACTACTATCGGCCTAAAAGGAATTTGTCGCTTTGTTGTATCTTTCCAAAAATCCTATATAGTTTAGTCTATTTGCATTACAATATCTCTCTGCTTCATCAAGCAGTAATAGTGTCTCTCTCTCAATTGCTTTCAGCGACTGTTGTTGTTGTCTCTTCTGCTTCTTCTGCTTCTTATTTGATGTTGCTGTTGTTGTGGTCTTAGACAAGACCTCTCCAAACTCTTTTTCAGTCATAATCTCTCTTTTTATCTATTGCTTATAACTACTGAATATAGTTATCTAATTGACTTAGAAGCTTCTTGCCTCCCTTTTGTCAATCTTCTATAGGCGTACACACGGGAGGGCGTGAATCTGTCCGTGATAGAAGAAGAGGAAGAGAATCAATTAATAATAATATTGCCCGCAAGCGGAAGAGCGTCAATTTACACACAAACAGAGAGCGATCATATAGGCAGTGCCTGCATACTGTAGTTGTTATTATTATTACTTGGTTGCTGCTGCTATGGCTTTGGCTTGTTATGCCTTGTTGTTCTGGTGCCTTGCTGTTTCTCTTCTCATTTTCTTATCTCAGCTGATGATGCTCCAAGGATTTCTTTTCCTGTAGCATTTGGCTCCTTCTTATTTTCTCTTTTAGAAACATTGAGTTCCAGTGTGATTCATTCGGTCCTGTGCTCTCTTCTTCTATTCCCATGCTTTTTCTTGTAGCTAACTTAGCTGCCTTTTCCCTTTAGGTGTCAAGCGATTAATCATTAGGTGGGCGTCCTTATGTCCAGCGGGTTGTTTTACTTTGTTTCTTTTGATATAACCTTCTCTCTCTGCCCGTTTGATCGAGCTCACCATGCCCTATCATTTTTACTTCGTGATAGAGGAGGTTTTCTTGTTGGGATCCCATCATCGCCAGCCTTTTGGATAGCTTTGAGCACCGTGATTAGCCCTTTATTCATGCGGGCAAATCGGAAGCAGATACTTCAACAATATTGCCTATCATGCTATTGTTTCTGTTAAATTGTCCCCATAACAAGCTATTAAACCTCGGCCTTTTTTTTACAGTAAAAGACCAAGAAGAGTCTAGAAAGATGCTCAAAGAGGTTTCTGACAAATCGAGCGCCACAAATTCACGCACTCCCACTTGCGGGAACTATTACAATTACTACTACTTTTAGTGTCCCATGCCCAATGACAGTTTAGATATGGCTGTCGAGATAGTCCAGCCGAGATCCTGTAATGACAATGATGGTTTGATTGATTAGCTCTGGAAGAAGTCCTTTTGGAAAAAGAGGAAGGAAGAAGATGTGAGCCTGTGCAAGCGGCCATTCAGTCATCTTATCATTTTACATTATTATTAGATGCAAAAATAGGATCAAAATTGGTGCTCGGCTACATGAATTAGGTTATCAAATCTTTTGGCATGAAGCAGCGAGAACTCATACTTGATATCAATGAATTGATGCACCAAGTGGAGCGTCCTCATTAATTGTTAGGAAAATAGGCTTCCCATCCTGTCCATCTGCAGCCAAGAGCATACCTTTTGATATTATATTGCCTATCTTTTTTGGTTGAAGATTAGTGCAGACAACAACAACTCGTCCAACAAATTCTTCTGGTTTGTAATATTGTGCGCCTCCAACGGCGAGTTCCCTCTGTTCATTGCCAAGATCGATTGTTGCCTTGAAGACCTTCTTCATGCCAGGTATAATGTCGGATTGAATAACTTTGCCGATCTTTAGCTGCGCTTTGGAAAATTCTTCGAATGTAATGTTTTGCTGTTGTTGTTCTTTATCTTTTTCAATACTATCGTGGTTATTAATCATCCTGAACTAAGGGAGCAATAGGTCTATTAAAAAAGTTATACATCATGGATAAGTTAACTTTGGTTAGAAATTTTGGTTGAGAAGTACAAGTAAATAAAAATGAATAATAGGTAATTTTTCACCATCATCGATTTTTCTTTATCGGCATCATTTTTATTTTTGTTACTATTATTAATATGGTCTGTCGACATTTAATAGTAATGGGCTATATATCCAGCTATTATTGAGGCCTGTGCACAATTTTTCGCACTAATCTCTACCAGTGACTTTATCGAAGCGTTTCATTACGAGAGGCAGGTTATCTATCAGATCTGTTGCAATCATATGCAGGCCCAATTTCCTAAACGTAAGAGTGCCTGCAAGACCGTTAATGTAGATTGCCACTATTGCTGCATCAAATGGTCTCATCCTAGCGAGCAGTCCTGTAGCCAGTCCAGCTAACACATCACCCGAGCCCCCTACAGTCATTGCTGGAGTTGACCTATCTATAGCTGCAATTTGTTCTGCGTCCGAAATAATATTGATTGATCCCTTTAGTACTATTGTGATTCCATAATCCTTTGCCAATTTATGTACAATTGATACCATTTCCTCCTTGGTCGCCCCCGGTTCTATGCCAAAGAGTCGCTTGAACTCGCCTGCGTGAGGAGTGACAATGAATCCAGTATTTGAAATCTCTTGCAAAACCTGGGGAATGAGAGCAGACGCATCCAGCAGAATTTTTGTGCCCTCTTGCCTCAGCTTTTTGACAAGCGTAGTTAATGCTTCGGGATTAAGACTCATCCCCATACCTACAGAAGCAGAGTCTGCTTTTTTTGGAAGCATGGCGATTAACCTATTTGCTGAACCCTTAGTAAACTTGTCATCTGGCAAGGGAAGCGCAATTATTGTAGGAGAGAAAGAGCGAACTGCAGTTATTATAGAGCGCGGCACCGCCGTATAGACCAAATCAGCACCGCAACGCAATGCGGCCATGGTTGCAAGAACGGGGGCGCCATGGTAGAACCTACTTCCGCCTGCTACAAGTATCGTGCCATTATCTCCCTTCCTTGAGGTAACCGAGCGGGAAGGCATCAGTTGTTCTATAAGTTGCGGCGTAACGGTGATTGGTGATGGCAAAAACTAGCTACAAAATAATTTTACAATGCATTAATCAATAAACTTTCCCAATTTCTATGGCATATGAGGCTGCATGAATGACGCACAAGAAGTTAAGGATGAGGGTCATTCCATAGGTTCAACAGAGATTCTGCATGACTTGCAGTCACAGCAGAGCCCCGCTGCTCCTCCTGCCTGGAAATGTATAGAATTAACTAACTTGGCTCTGCATGTATAGTTACGATTGACCCCGGATATTTTGCCCTTATTTCTTTCTCTATGACAGAAACCCGCTCATGAATCTGCTCTACCGTCATCTCACTACTGGAGGAGCAGTTGACATCAATTTTGAGGATATTTTCTGATGTTTTGTATATCCCGATCCTGTCGACTTTTTTAACACCACTTCTGCCGTCAGTTAGGATGTTTTTTATGAAGTCCTGAACTGTACTGTCTGAAATCGGTTCCAATCCCACTACATCTGGCATCACTGGCTCGAGGTGTACCGTAATATTCTCCACAACAGCTGGCAACTGCTTTTTTATGGATTCTTCAACCGTATTGGCTATTGAATGAGCCTCAGCTAATGTTGCCGATCTATTGACCTGAATGTGAAGTGATACATCCATTGAATTGCTGTTGGCAATCTTTGAGATAATGACATTATGCACACCTTTAACTCCCTGAACCTGTGATGCTGCGCTTTCAATTATTAACTCCGGTGACACATCGTTACCAAGCACAGGCTCAAAGTGCACTGTAATGTTCCTTGGCTCGACACGCATTCCAGACCCGGATAGACTCTTGGCAATATTGTCTTCAACTTTTGCGCTTATGCGATGTGCGTTTTCAAAACTTATTTGTGCAGGTAGTGCTATTGTGGCTTCCACAAAGATCTCACTTCCGACTCGGCGCATCTTTATATCGTCTGACCTTAGCACGCCTTCTGTTTTATTTGCTGCCTGTTGCACGCTTCCAACAAGGCGTGGGGATATTACATCAGTTAGTTCCATTGCGTTTTGGTAAGCGAATCTTACGCTGAGATATGAAAGGAAGCCGCCAAGTATAATTGCGGCAATAGAGTCTCCATCCTTAAAACCTGTGGTAACAAGCCATAGTCCTATAAACGCTACACCAGTTGAAGCAAGGTCTGCAAATGCATGAAAAAAGTCAGCCTTTAAGGTAATTGAGCCTGTTTTTTGTTGTGCTGTGATCTTTTTCATGGCTTTACCAAGGACGCCTATTCTAAATCCATCAATGGCAAATGTATAAGCTAAGGCTGCAAAGCCAATTGTACCTGGATTAACAGCTACTGAGGCTGAACCTGTGGAAGAGATAAGCCTCATAACGGCCTCATTGATGAAAAATACTGCAAGTACAAAAAGCGCAACACCTCCAATGAATCCTCCAACAGTCTCAATCTTGCCATGACCATAAGTATGATCGATATCCTTTGGTTTTAGTGCAAGCTTGACAGCAATTATCAGTATTACAGTGACTACAGCATCAAGTAGTGCATGAGTACTGTCTGTTATAAGGGCGAGGCTGTTTGTAAATAGACCTGCAATAAATTCAAAAGAGAAAACAGAGACAATGGCTATAAATGACATTCGTAACGCATTTCTCTTTATCTTTTCAACATCTGAAGCAGTACTGCTACTACTACTTGTTAATCCCTCTGCCACCGTCGACAAAAATAATACTGTAGAATTTATTATTTAGGCATTTAGGTTTCGGCAAACTAGTAAAGTTAGTACAAGGTAATCTATAACAAATACAATGAAATAATAATGATATAACATCAAAAAAGTGATGGAGTGAATCTAACTGAAGTCCAGATGACTTTTTAGATTCTTGTATCTGTTTCTGACGGTCACTTCTGTAACGCCGGCTGCTTCAGCTATGTCTGTCTGCGTTTTGGTCTCACCGGTATTTAGGCAGGCGAGATAGAGCACGGATGCAGCAAGTCCCATTGGATCCTTGCCTGCTGATATGCCACTTTTCGTCACGTCTCTCATTATCTCCATGGCGATTCGCTTTGTACGCTCGCTCAAGGTTGCTTTGTTTGCCACCTTGACTATACATTTGAGCGGATCAACTAGCGGGATTTTGAGATCAAGCTCCATTACTACGAGCCGATATATTCTTGCAAGATCTTTACGTTTGATATTGCCAGTTTGTGCGATGTCCTTTAGAGTTCGAGAAGCGCCAGTCTCTCTGCATGCTATGTAGAGTGATGCCCCTACCATTGCTGATATCGTTCTTCCCCTCACAAGACCACGTTCTTGGGCCTTCCTGTAAATGTATGCAGTTTTTTCGATTACTGCATCTGATACTCCAAGCTTGTCTTTGAGCCTGTCAAGCTCGGAAAATGCTTGACGAAGGTTTCTGTCGGTCGGGGAATGAGCCTGTGTACGAAAGTCCCAGGCCCTAAGCCTACCCATGGTCGAGCGCATGGCACCATCTAGCATGTGGCCGCTGGCGTCTTTATCAGTTCTACCTATTACAGTAGACAGACCCATGTCGTGTCGGGCTAAAGAGCGGGGAATTCCTGTCCTGCTCCTATCATTTACCTCTTCAGATGTAAAAGCGCGCCATTCTGGGCGGCTCTCCTGACCCCGGTCTGATAGTACAAGACCACAATTCCTGCAAATAATTTCGCCCGATTCTGGATCTGTGACCGTCTGATCGGATTTGCATATACTACATAATATTGCAGTTTGCATATTTGCTAGAACGAGGTAGCAGTATTATGGTCATTCAACCTAATAAGGATAATCATTTATAAAAAAATCTTATATCCTATTCATTTAGCTCTTAGATTTTCTCTTATATCAAGTTTTTCCAAAGATTTATCAGATATACTCAAATATGCCTATATTTTGCAATGTACACATTCAAGCATTTTCCCAAAGTGACGTCAAAACACCCTAGGGAAGCTATACCAGTCACACAGGCTGACAAGGCAATCAACCCTCTTGTATAACTAGGGGTCATTAATGCTCTTGGTATTATAACACATAGAAGAAATATACAAGTTTATGTCCTCTATGAAGAAGTGCAAATTTAGAATCGCAAATCTCATTGAATGTCTCTGTTATTGTATGTCTTTTCTAGGTTTTGTCTGCAACCCTGCTGTAGCCATTTGTACAACTCTACGCGTAACTTTATGAAAAGGCATATTGTAGTCAGGTAATTCCAGTGGGCGAGTTTTGTTCCTAAATATCGCATATGTCTTTCCATCATATGTGCATTTGATTATGGGGAGAATCTTCATATCAGTCACAATGTCTGCTACTTTATAATATTCCATCAACCTTCTACTTTCATAAACTGTCTCATTTTTACGCCTGAACCTTTTCTTGCCCATAAACTTGAATGCAAGTATTATGTGTCTCTCGGGATAGAAGCCAAACATATTGCGAACTAGTATACAGCGCTCGATTTGGTCCAGTGGCACATAGAGTATATCACTTGTTCCAGATTTTGCCTCAATAGTCAATAGGATCCCAGAATCGTTATTGACTGCTACAATGTCTGGTAGACCAGTACTGCTTCCGCCCAATCGCCTAGCACACCATTCTCCTTCGTTTAGTCTCTGAACAAGAGTATGCTCATAGTTGTAGCCTCGGCTGCGGCGGATATTTCCCAATCCGCTATACCGATGTTTATCTCGTATCTTTAAATTTATCTGTAGAAATTGTTTTCGTTTGAATACATCAATACAAATTACGGTGTAGAGTCTGTATGTCTATTCAAAATGTCGTCAGCGTCATCAGCAGCAGGCGGAATACAAAGCTCACTTGAAGAGATAAACAAAAACCTCAAAGATATACAAGATAGGCGAGAGAAACTGATCAAGGGTACACGAGATGTTATCATGTTATGCAGTAAATCAATAGTAGCTATGCATCATGGCCAGCTTGAAGATGCAAAAAGCAAGATGGAAGAAGCAAAGGGAATGCTAGAAGAGTTTAGAACCCATGCTCGACATGATCTCTATCGACATATTGCAGTAGCTGAGCAGGAACTGGTGGAAGCTTATGCTCTGAAGTCAGTGATGGATGATTTGCCAATGCCCTCCATGAAAGAGCTAAATGTCACAGGTGAGTCATATCTTACAGGGCTACTTGATTGTGTAGGCGAGATTAAACGCCTAGTTTATGATAGGATGCGTTTGGGAAGGGGAAAAGATGCAGAGAAGCTATTTGCAACAATGGAAGAGATCTACAATGCTATTTACCCATTTGCAGCTTACGATAATATTGTGTCGGGTCTGCGCAGGAAACTTGATGTTGCAAGGATGTTGATTGAAGACATAAGGGCGACAGTAACTGAGGAAAGTAGAAGGATGGCGCTAATAGAAGCTGTTGAGGGTTTTGAGAAAAAGATGTCAATAGAAGACAAAAAGAAAAAATAGATAATGGAATTTGAGTTATCAGCAATTGAAGAGTTTAAGGGCCGGGATTTAGATACAAAACTGTTGATTGAATCATAGAATTATCAATTGCTATCATACAAAAAGAACTTATTCGATCTTATGATAATTGCATGCAAATCATTCAGCGAAGCATAGCCCTACTTTGACAAATATACACTTCAGGCAAGTATTATTCTCCTAAATTGAGGTTCTTAATTATGAGTTGGCAGTATATTTATTTCTGTTGATGCTGCTGGACATAAAGCCGATTACCACTTTCAATGTATGTTTAACAATGCTATAATAGCGGGTTTGTATTGGCATGACGAGCTTCTTGCTCTCTGGGGCTAACAAATGGGAAGTTTGACTTAAAATATAATAGATAAACCTCTACAGATATCAAAGGAGACGACTGGCTGGTATAATGATAAAAGAAAACGTGAGAGAAGATCATGTGACAATCTCTGAAGATCTAGAAGGAAATTTAGTAATTCCCGCAGGGACTCAAGCTATTGTTCTATTCGCACATGGAAGCGGTAGCGATAGATACAGCATACGCAATCGATTTGTTGCTAACTCGCTAAATAAGAGGTCAATTGCAACTTTAGTTGTTAATCTCTTGAACCCACAAGAGAAAAGAATAGACGAAGATACTAAGCATCTTAGGTACGATATAGAACTACTTGCAAGAAGGTTCAAAGAAGTTACCGAGTGGCTTGCTCATTGCCATGAAACAAAGGCTTTGGAAATCGGATATTTTGGATCAAGCACTGGAGCAGCAGCCGCTTTAATAACTGCTGAAAGACTCGGGATTGCTAAAGCCATTGTAACACGTGGGGGGCGTCCGGACTTGGTCGATGAAACCACACTTAGCCAGATAACGGCCCCCACATTATTCATTGTAGGAGGCAATGACCTTCCAGTTATTGCAATGAATAAGAAGGCATTTGGATCACTTACTAAAGCAGAAACAAAAGACCTTGCAATCATACCCAATGCAGGCCATCTTTTTGAAGAACCTAGTAAGTTGGACGAAGTCGCTCAGATTACAGCTGATTGGTTTGAATGCTATTTGCTCAGAATACGGAACAATAAATTTCACAACAAGTATGCTAAAATGGCAAGATGCTCACCTATGCCATCACTATGGAATAGGCACGTAATTAGGATAAGGTTTAACGATCGGTATGCTGCAGGAGATATACTGGCATCAATACTTTGTAAATATAAAAATCATGGTAACCGAGCCAGTGTAATAGGGATCGCTAGAGGGGGCATCATTTTAGCAGATTGCATAGCAGAAAGGCTAAATTCAGACTTTGACATTATCTTTCCTAGAAAGCTAAGATCTCCCTATAATTCGGAAAATGCCATTGGCTCTATTATGCACGATGGTTCGACCTATCTCGACACCTCCGTCTTACAGCTTCAATATGATATTTCTAAAGAGTATATAGACATGGAGATACTGGAACAGAAGAAAGAAATGGAACGTAGGTTGAACTTGTACCATCCTTATCCTCTAAATTATAAAATAAAAGATAGAACCGTAATACTTGTTGATGATGGTATTGCAACAGGAGCAACTATGATTGCAGCCGCAAGATGGATAAGAAAACAATATCCGAAACGATTGATTATAGCCGCTCCTGTTGCCCCAAGGCTGGTTGTGGAGCATTTGAATCAAGAGGCAGATCAAATTGAGATTATAAAAATTCCCTCAGATTTTAAAACGGTTCAGCAATTTTACCGAAACTTTGCTGTTGTCTCAGACCATCAAATTCAAAAAGTACTAAGTAGACGCCTTGGTCTTTAGGGAGAACATCTAGCAAAATTTTGATGATATAAGCGTCTCGCCTAGTTTTTAATAATGCTTATTAAGGACTTCTTTCTCGTTAATTATATGGACAAGGTCTTGGCAGTTCTTTTTGGTTTGTTGAAGGGAAAAATCACATTAAGTTTAGATCTTTTTAATAGACACGAAGAAGATAAATATCAATAATGAAATAGTTCCATAGTTGACATGTATATTATACTGTTTTAATCTCGTGTTATCTTTGTATTGTATTTAATTTAGTGGGCTCCGGGATCGATAGTTGAAATTATGTTTGTTATTCTATACCTTTCTCATTTTATCTTTCTTTTTTAGTATTTCATCCATTACCTCAAGCAGATAACGTTTAGCCGCATCATCATCCAGAGAGGATTCAATTGTGGCATCTTGCTCTGCTTTTATAATATTATCGATCTTGTGTTTTTTAACTATTGACGAGACCCTGTTCTGCATTTCCATATCTAGCTGAGCTCTTGAAATGCTTTCTAAAAACCTAGAATCATTTAAGATAGATTTTCTAATTTCCTTACGTAAACTTGCATCCTCTGAAATCGCAATTGCAGAGGAATAGATTCCCGTTAGTAGGAGGTAAGACGAAAGGCTCAAAAATGATACGGTGACTAATCCAAATGGCGGATATGGACTAGAGAATAAAGTATTTGCCTGACTTGAAATAAATAAAAAGACAAAAGCCCAGGCAGAAATAAGAATGCGATCTCTTATAATTGGCCTATTGGGTATATTTCTCGCGATCGCCCAGAAGGCGATGCCAAATAGAATACCTCCTGCAGGCTTGGTCAATGAAAAGACCATTGTGAAAAAAATACTAAAGAAAACTGGGTCGGATTCGATTAATGGGACAAATACGTTCAATAAGACTGTAACAAACTGACTCAAGAAGAATACTAATGGACTACAAAGAACTAGCCAATACCGTAATCTGCCTAGTCTCAGGGAGTGAGAATATAACAATAATGCAGTAGCCAACCACATCGCAGCAAAGGATACTATGGAAAATAAAACATACGCTTGATTGAGTATCTCGGTAATTGAACCTGTTTTTATGCCTGAGCCAATTGGAGTAAGCACTCCATAATGTGGCCATATCTGGGCGGGATTCGCTCCTAATAGATTAATTGTCAAAGACAGTGCAAATGCTAAATCAATAAAAAGTACCGCGAACGAAACGCCATATATCAAGACGACCCACCTTTTATTTGATCTAAACCATGTTAGAAACTTTTGTGTAAGCAAACCTATCATGACAAGACTTGTAGTATAGCTTATGGCTACGGCTGAAGTTAACAAAATGGTGCTGTAATATGTGTTCACGATCAGCTGTAGAATTACAATAACTACGATCGCTATCAAAGCATACTGAACTAGTGGCACAGCTTGATGTATTAAGAGAAGAGGACGGGATAGATTTTGGACTTTATTTTTCTTGTTGATAAAAAATAGTATGAGCAATTGTCCTGCGCATAAAAAACTTGAGACACAAATGAATAAGGTCCTGAGTGTAGAATAGTCATTGGAAAACATGGCAATTCTGAAAGATAAGGTATCAACCAACACCAATGTAAGTATGGGGGCCATTAGCAGTGGAGTCCTAAGAGGAATACGTCTAATTGAGTGAAGCATGATTAGTTGATTGCCTATTGGTGCTTAGGCGATCCAATATTAAAGGGAAATGCTTATAAGATATAATAGTTTCGTCAAAAATGTGCAGCGCAGTTACCCTCATTTAAAAAAATATATGCCTATAACATGCGTTGTCTTGACGTTGCTCATTTTTTCTGCCAATTCTGTAGTTGCTCAGAGCGATGACAATAGAACAGGTTTCCAGCTCTTTGCAGCAAACTCTGCGCCCTTTGGAACTCCCTACAACGAATGGACGAGTAGATGGTGGACATGGCTACTTTCAATACCCTTGGATGAGAGTCCCGCTGCAGATAGTACTGGACAGCTTTGCGCAAAAAACCAGGCAGGTCCCGTTTGGTTCTTAGCGGGAACATTCCAAGGTTTAGCAGAGCGAACGTGCGAGATTCCCCAAGGCAAAGCCATCCTTGTTCCTGTATTTAATGTAGAATGTTCTTTCGCTGAATTTCCTAATCTTAAAACTGATTCTGAACTGAGCGAATGCTCAAAGGAAAGCTTAGACAAGGTAACGTTTGTTCAAGCAAGTGTCGACGGAGTCGAAATCCCAAATATGCAGAACAATAGGACAGAATCGCCAGCCTTCAACGTAAACCTTGAAGCGAATAACATATTCGGAGCACCTATGGGCCCCACTAGAGCAGCATCCGATGGTTTCTGGGTTTTTTTGCAGCCACTGCAGCTGGGTAAGCATGAGATCAAATTCAAGGGAGCACTAGTTGACTACACAACTACCGGTATTGCAACTATTACCAATGATGTCACATATCACTTGATTGTGTCTTCAGTGCCACAACAGTCCAACCAAACTCAATCGATTTCACCCACCGTATGAGCAATAATGATAAAAGTTCACATAAACCTAGTACGATTAAGAATATGACCCTTCGAAAATAATAAATGCTGAATGGCTATTGGTCTTGTTCCTCGAAATTAGATAAAGGAATGAATATAGACTAATAACAAAATGGATTTATACTCAAGGTCTGGCATTTTCCGTATGGGACACTGGTACTGTTTGTACTTTACCTGTTTCAACAAAAGCTTTTTCTAGGCTAGATACTTAGCATGATCATGGCTCATGACAGCAATCCTGAAAGCATTCGCTTATTTTCTGTAGATTCGGCCCCATTCGGCTTGAAATTCCCAGAATGGTGTGTCCGGTGGGTTAAATGGTGTCTTGAACAGCCAGTAGAAACTAATCCTGCCAAAGATACGACTGGGAAAAATTGTTCTCAGAACCAAAGCGGACCGGTCTGGTTTTTGGCAGGGACTTTTGGAGGCTCGATAGCTAGAAAATGTACCCTACCTGTGGGGAAGGCCATTTTGCTTCCGATTCTTGAGAAGGAGACTTCTTTTGCAGAGGAAAACGACCTCACAACAGAGTCAGACTTAATTGCTAGAACTCTAGAACAAACTTCACGCGTATCCCAATTAGAAGCTTCTATAGATGGAGTGACTTTGCAGAACCTGAGGAAATATCAAGTATTGACTCCTGTGTTTGACCTAATATATCCTAGGAATAACGTATATCAGGTGCAGGAAGGACGTACCCGAGCTGTCTCTAATGGCTTCTGGGTTTTTTTGGAGCCACTTTCCGCAGGAGAACACAGGATCTATTTCAAAGGAGCACATAGCCAACCTGATTTTCATAGCGAAGCAACTTATGAGATCCTTATAAAATAGGCAAAAATTCACCAAGAAGTGCTTTAAACAGCATAATTGCTAAAGGTTGATATAATAACGGTAGACAGTTCTTGTCATTCACCGTTAGAGTTGTCTAACCGCATCTTCTTTGCATGCTGGGTGCAGTTGCGAAGTTTGATTAATTCGAACTGCAAAAGAAAAAAGCAAAATATGAAGTAGCAAGCAAACATTGCTTTCAGATGAAGATGACCTTATAAGCATCCATTCCTCTCGTAGCCATATTGACACACTTTGAACAATCTAAAGGGCATCAGGGCCTTTTCATTCAGCCACCCAAACCAGAGGAGGTAAAAATGTCATGGATTCGTTTGCTTTCGCTGCCAAGGCACGTGAATCCTGCTCTAGATAATACAGGTATGAATTGCCAGGTTGGTCAACTCTCAGAAACGCTATGGTTTTTGCAGAGTACTTTAGGGGGAAGTGTGAACAGAGCATGTACTATACCTCCAGGAAGACCAATTATCTGCAATGTTCTTAGTTGTGAGATATCTGATCCAGAACTTCCAGATGAAAAATACTCAGATTACGAGCTTGAAGAAAGAACTAAATCGGCATTAGATAAAGTGGATCCAAAGGCTCTGAGGTTTGAAGTCGATAACTATAAAGTAATTGATGCCGAGGATTGGAAAGAATACAAAGTTCAGACTCCTACATCGCAGGTTGTTCTTCCATACAAAAACATGTTTCGCACACGACCTGGGCTTACGCGCTTTGCGGCATATGGTTTTTATGTTAAGCTTGTCGGCCTGAGGCCTGGTCATCATACTGTTTATTTTGGCGGTGTAATACCAGGTCCCGGCAATATACCCACCTTTGAGACTTCAGCAAATTATGATTTAACTCAACTCTAGATACCGAATTATTTTTACAGCGGGAACTTACGGAAGTGGGTGCTTATGCCGTCTTGGTAAAGTCGTCGTACCATGTCAGGATCCGGAAAATTCACTGCATTCAGCCCATTTTGTTCCTCCATTGATTAGCGTCAAGAGAAAAACATCTAAGTTTCTCTGTTGCCTAGATCCTATGAGAAATGAGACATGTAGTATTCAGAAACCCTAGTCTACACTGGCAACGTTAGATTGATTGTTATTACCGTTGAGAAGATGTAATCAAAGCAAGAAGAAGGACCAAAATTACAATAGCCTCTGTTTCCAGAGTGTCTTTGCAACATCTACAGTTCAATTTCTTAAATATAACGAAGCTTATTCATATGACATTGAAACCCATTTATCCTTAAATCGCTACTCTTCCAAATAACATGACAGAATATTCAAAGGCTGTTACCGCATGCATAACAGAGTGGGGTAAGAGGTCCGCAGACTGCAATGGCAACACTGAATGCTTGGAACATTCTGCAAAACAGTTGAGAGAGTGCCTTGACGGTGCATTTCCAGATTCTAAAAAGATTGAGCTCGAACCCGATAAAATAAATTATATGCTGTCCTCAGTGTTCTTCCTAGCAAACAGGCTTTCAAAGGCTATCGAGGGGTTATCAGAATTTGATAGAGTTATGAACAGCACTGAAAAGATTGGTAAGGCAAGCCTTGAAGAAAGAGAGAATCAAGAAATGCACACAAAGCTCCAAAAAGAACTGGATGATATATTGGCCAAGTATTTTTAGCGGTCATTACGACGTCAATTTCACACAATCCCCTTTTCAAATTGCTCATACACCTCAGGGTTTGCAAGAAGCCATCCATAGTGACGCTCATCGTGAATATATCGCACCTCGCGAACGTTTGGGATGATCTTTCGTTTACGTAAACCAAGCAGAAACTCTCCCTGGAAGGCAAGCCCTATTGTCTTTGCTATCTTCGTTGATTTTGGATCTCTGGGTAATAATACTCGAAAGCTAAATGTTCCACGTGGTTCTTCAGTCAAGTAAGCTTCAATAATTCTGTCAGCCGCTTCTCGCACTATCGATGTATTCCTTAGGTCTATAGTGTCAATTACCGGAAATCTCGTGTAGACAGGATGTGGCATGTATCCTTGCAATATAAAAGTACAAAAGTCAGATAAAAATTCACTCTTTTTTGATCAGTTTGGAGTAGCAGTTGTTGTTGCTGTTTGGCTCGTAGTTCTTCCATCAGACCCAGAATCAGCCTTAGTAGCCTTATATCTTACAAATGCATCTTGAAGGTGTTTAATTAGAATATTCTGCCATTTCGGAAACTCTTCTGGTGTCCCAGGATAATTGTGATAATGATCAGTTAATACTCTATTGATGCTAGCACAATACTTTAGATCCTCTGCAAGTTTCTTGTTCATTGCGCCTCTTATCATCATGCCCAATTTGTCTACAGTACTGAACTCTGGATGTTCTCCTTGAGTAATTTTATCAATATCCATCTTGGACAAAAAGTGCTTCATGCCATAATTGATCTGCTCGTTTGTCAGTCCCTGAAGCATCCTTCGGAAGACTTCAAGGCCTGCAGTCTTGTAACCATAATCGTCGATAAAATGCTTGTTATACCGCCACAGACCATTTTCAGAGATGTCTCCTGCCTCTATTGCTTCCACTGCATCCTTGCCGGCTATTGTGGCAGCAATTATTGCTGGTCCAATGCCTCCTGCATCGAGTGGTTTGGGCATCCAAGCCGAATCACCAACCAGCATGTAACCATTTGCTACAAGGCAGTCATTCTGCCGCCTTACAGATACCTGCCAGGTACCCCATGCATTGCCGTCATCATTTGAGCCGTCTGCAAGGTGTGGATTTGAAATAGCAGGATTCATTTCCACGTACTCGTCTATGAGCGACTTTAGGTCGGTATGTACTCCCATTTCCTTATTCCGGTTATCAAATGCCTTTTGCTGAACTCCAAGGCCAATGTTTACCTTGTTCCTGCCTTTTGGAAATACCCATGCGTATCCTCCAGGCGCTAATTTCTGATCGAGGTGTATAATGCAATAATCAGGATCAAAATACGTCTTGTCCTCCTCTGCAACATCAAAGTTGTAAATGTATCTTCCAGTGGCTTCAAGGTCATCGCGGTCAATCCTGCGCTGGATAAACGAACGTATGGGAAGATTTGTTCGCATAACCGATGTTACGCCTGTACAATCAACTACAAGTTTTGCTGTCTTTTTAAACACGCTCTTATTTGCCAAGTCGTCACCCTCGATACCAACGATTGTATTATCTTCTACAAGAAGCGAGCGAAGCGCGACTCGCTCTTTGAGCTCGACTCCTGCCTTTGTTGCATCTCTGAGCTGTCGCTGTGGGAGAAGCCGCCTATTTAACATGTAACCTTCACCATCAAAGGAAATACCTGTTTCATGGTCAGGAGAATATGCAATCACGCCCTTGACTGGATGCTCTATTTCTGGCTGACCCCAGGTGATTTTTATTCTGCTTGACATGTAGTCAACAGTATTCTTGCCCACAGCATCGCCACAGATCCAGCCGGAAACTGTTTTTCTTCCCTGCTCTGGAATTTGATTTCTGTCTACAACTAAAATCCTTAAAGATTGGTTGGAATAGTATGCCGCTGATGATGCTACTATAAGGCCAGCAAGGCCGCCACCTGCAACAATAATATCATAGTCTCTTTTCATTACCGCAAGACAAGCGCTGAAGGCAGAAAACTCTATTTAAAATGTTGCCTTCTAAGCATAATATAGTTGGTCTTAAACAAACAGGCTATAATAAATAATGGTTGCCAATACGTTTTATCATCTGGTTGCAGAGAAGATGACGATGTCCATACCGCCAAATCCTTCTAAACCTTCTCGTCCTCGTCCTTTTGTATTCTTTGATCTTGGCCAGACACTTATCGATGAAAGGGACTATATTGCATACTTTGACCAAAAGTTTCTTGAATTGTTAAATGGATTTGGAGCTAGGATTGATCAACGTACTTACCGTGCAATCCGTGATAGTATAATCCGAGATCGTAAGATAGGCTACGGGAGTGTCAAGGAGCTTATTGTCGAAGTTTGTCGGCTGTTGTCTCCTCCAGGCTATGAAAGGGTAATTCTTAGCAGGCTAGAGCCTCAAATCAAGGAAGGGCGGCTCAACCTGTTCAAATTTTTTGATGATGCACTACCGACCCTGAATACACTGTCAAAACTGCACTATGAGATGGGGATAATTGCTAACCAATCAGAAGATATCGTGGATTTAATACAAAAAGCTGGTTTTAATACCTTCTTTAAGGTACAGGCAATATCGTCATCTGTTAAACTGAAGAAGCCTGACTCCAAAATCTTCGAGCTTGCCCTCAGGCAGGCGGGGCGAAATGCAGAAGATTGTATAATGGTCGGAGACCGGCTCGACACCGACATCTGTCCAGCTAACAACCTTGGCATGACTACCATTAGAACCACAAATTCGCTATTTGCTTTGCAAGTGCCTTCGAGGGGGTGCGAGAACCCTGAATATACTGTCTCAACCTTATCTGAGGTCCCAAAACTCCTCGAAAGCATTATTATCAGTTAATGCGATTTTAATCCTATGCTGCAGAAGCTTTTGAAGATAATAAAAAATACTCACAGGCACCCCGTCAACCAAGCGCTGCATTCTGTAGGTGCCCCCTTCTATGCATTGGGCATTGCGATGTCTGTAGGCCATTTAGCAGGGATGCCCACTAACATTGTTGCCGGCAGTGCGATGTTGTTTGCAGCAATAGCCATGTTTGTGCTAGGTCACAAGATAGAGGGAAACCTGAGATCTATGGCACCAGTATTGCTCTTCCAATTTGTCCGTGCATCGATATCAGGAAGAAGTAGAAGAAGAAAGGTTGCTCGCTATCCTCTCGCCAAGTGAGTCCATCTCCTCCGTACTTAGTTTTGGCCTAGCCTTAAACATAGAGTGAATGGCTCCTGCGCCATCGCCCTTTCTCCTAGGAACAATATGTACATGCACATGAGGCACCTCCTGTCCTGCCTCACTTCCGTTGTGGATTGCGATTGTAGAAGCATTAACTTGGGAAACTGACTCCACTGTGCCTGTAAGTCCCCAGACAATCTCAAAGACCGCCATCGCATCCTCTTTAGTCATCTGTTGGACCTTTGAATAATGTGACTTTGGTATAACTAGCGTGTGACCTGCGGCCAAGGGGAAGGCATCTAGCAATGCCATGGCCTTTTCAGTTTGCATTATAACTTTGGCTGGGATCTCACCACCAACAATTTTACAGAACACACAGTTTGGATCTTTCATGCCTCTATCCTTTTGTTAGCATGATGTATGATTTAATTACTATCATTATTCCATCATAATCGAAGTGACTCACGTAAAATAGATACTGTAGCCATACCTTTTGCCATTTCACTACACCGAGTGGTATTTTTTGCATGTTGTTTATTAGTTGTATTCAGATAACCAATCAAAGAACTCAATCTCGCCAACAAAACAATTCAGAATTGCAATACAAGAAATTATTCAGGAAGGCGCAATCGATCCGTTTGAAGATGAAGTAGTCGTACTAGGAGGAGTAGTAGAAGACGATGTTGGAGCAGATTGAGACGTCCTGGAAGTGGAATCAGATGCGTCATGAGTATCTCGCTTAGCCATTTCCATATATCTCGCGACCTTCACCTTTGAGGCTACAAATTGGTTAATATCCATGGCAAAGGTCACCGACGCTTCACCCTTCTTTTCTACAGACCCAATTCTTTGAGGAGAAAAGTTATGCTTACTTAATTCCTCTGTTATCAGATTTGACACATCCTTTGTTGCAATGATAATATGGCACCCATTTAGTGACGCAGTTGAGTTTTCCATTAAAGACTCAGTAGTTACAAATCTGGATATCTCTTCGTTTCTGAGGGGGATTTCGTTAATCCTCAAGTGAACATTTGCAAGCCCCGCAAGTGTATAGAGTGCAAAGACTCCTTTGGGACCAACAGGATATACTGCTGTAATATGCGCCTGTTTGTCATATGCCGCTTCAAAGTCTGGACAATATTTTGCAATTATCTTCCCAAGAGCAAAGTGTGGCTCGCTTAGGTTCATCAAAGCTTCATCTTTTGCATGAGTAACATCTGCAAAGGCTATGCCTTTCTGTTCACATTTTGCAATGTTCTCAGAATCCATAGAACCTAGCGTGTAGAGGCCAAGCGCCGGAAGGCCTCCAAACTTGTTCGTGATTAGAATTTCCATTCCTTCCTCTATCTGGTCATAGTTGGTAGGGAGACCTTTAGCTGTGGTTGCCAACGCGCTTGTGCCATAAAACAGCTTACCTAGTTTGAGTGAGCTATAATCTTCAAGGGCAAGGTTATACCGTGAAGTAAAGGCATCAAGGTTAGATCTTATCTTGTCCAACATCTCCTCTGAAGGCGCATCATAGATAGGAAATAGTTTGGAGGTTGGAGAAGATTTGATGTTACAGCCAAGCAAGTTCAAAAGGTCGATTGCAGATGTCATTGCTATATTGCAATGTATATCTGCCTCAGGAGGCTTTGTTATGTCGGTTGCCTGTATTATCGACGTTACTGCTGGCATGTATCCTATTTTGTCGCCTCTGTGCAGTTGGATATAATCAAACATTCCAAACTCTGCATCCTTGTGCTCTGTCAAGACTGCAGATGCATTTGTCACCAACACCTTCGAGCTAAAGATTTTAAAAAAGTTCTCAAATGCTTTAGATAATAATGATACATCTTCTTCCAAACTTGAATGGATACGGAAGACTGCGAGAGCTCTCTTCAATTCCACTTCTTTGTCTAATGTGGGGTTGGAAAGGCTGTATACACGTCTTGTTAACTCTGGAATCTTGCCGTCAATATGATAGAAGGAATCAAACCAGGAAGGGTATACCTTAATCCGAGAATGCTTTAGATGTGTTAGCGCGCTTTTGAACACATAATCATCCACCTCATTTGAGCAGGCGGGAATCCAGCGAATAGGGTCAAAGCCCAGTTTCCTGTATAAATTGATATTTTCCCAAAAATTATCAGACAAACTCAGACTATCTCTCCTAGCAATCTCTATAGTTAATCGACTATTCGATAGATTATACAAAACGGTAGTTAATAAATGAGTACTTTTTTGTGGCTAATTTGGGTAAATAAAGTGTATATTTTTAATTACAAGTGAACTGAGGAAACAACTATTATAAGGAGCATAGCTCTCAATTTCTAAATAGTTATGAGTTCACAGAATACTACTGCTACTACTGCTTCAACTACTACCAACACTTCGGCAGCGTCCATGAATATTGAAAGGCTCGCAGATGAATTTGACAACATAAACGCCCAAGGAGTTTTGAAATGGGCTCTTGACACTTTCGGAACCAAAATTGCCCTCGCATCAAGTTTTGGTGCAGAGGATGTTGTCATTATAGACATGATGGCTAACATTGACAAGAATAAGACGAAGGTATTTACCCTTGATACAGGGCGCCTGAATCAAGAAACATATGATGTAATGGATGCAATTAGATCAAGATATGGAATTCCAATAGAAGTGTACTTTCCTGATCAACATGAGGTTGAAGAAATGGTCAGATCAAAGGGCCTTAACCTAATGTATGAAAGTATCGAGAACCGCAAATTGTGCTGTGAAATAAGAAAGGTGCATCCTCTCAACCGTGCGCTTTCTACTCTTGATGGGTGGATCACTGGACTTCGCCGCGACCAAGTCGTAACAAGAGCAACAACCAAAAAGATAGAGATCGATAGCGGCCATCGAGGAATAGTGAAGGTCAATCCACTAGCAGACTGGACATCAGATATGGTATGGGACTATATCCGAAATAATAACATCCCTTACAATAAGCTCCATGATTCAGGATTTCCAAGCATTGGCTGTGAGCCATGCACAAGAGCTGTAATGTCTGGCGAAGACCCGCGAGCCGGCAGATGGTGGTGGGAAAGTGCTGCTCAGAAAGAATGCGGTCTACACTTTGATCCCTCGAAAAAAAGACACTCCTAATAACAGCAACTGAGGTAGTAATAGTAGCACTAGTAGTAGTAATAGCGGTGATATAGTATGACCAGTTCTATTCCCTCTCCTCATGGAAACAAGCTCGTAAACAGGATTGTAGTTTCAGACAAGAAGAATTTAGACGGCATGTATACATTGCAAGTAACCAACGAGCTGCGAAACGATATCGAAAATATTGCAGATGGAATTTTTAGTCCACTTGAAGGATTTGTAGGTGAGAATGATTTTCACAGTATCGTCAAGACAGGCAGGCTTAGCAACGGGCTTGCATGGACTGTTCCAATAGTTCTGGATGTGGACCAGCAGCAAGCAGGCAAGATTAAAGATGCAGGACAGGTCGCGCTCACATCAATGAACAATGAAAAATTTGCAATCCTTCACGTTGAGGAGATTTATCAATTTGACAAGCTAGCTTGTGCAAAAGCAATCTATCAAACTGATGATATCAAGCATCCTGGAGTCGAAAAAACAGTCAATATGAAGGATATGCTTGTAGGCGGCAAGATAGATGTCATCAAAAGATTAAACGAATCACCGCTTCGCAAGTATAGAATGACACCAGCGCAAACAAGGGCGGAAATATCAAGAAGGGGATGGAAGTCAGTAGTTGGATTTCAGACAAGAAATGTGCCCCATGTCGCACACGAAATGCTGCAGAAGGCAGCTCTTAATCTCTTTGATGGTCTTTTAGTCAATCCTCTAATCGGAAAGAAAAAACATGGGGATTTTAAGGATGAACTGATTCTTTCCTCCTATGTTGCCCTGATAAATAACTATTATCCCAAGAATATGGTAATGTTCGTTACTCTACATACAGAAATGAGGTACGCAGGACCTAAAGAGGCAATTCATCATGCAATAATGAGAAAGAATTTTGGTTGCTCCCATTTTATCGTGGGAAGAGACCATGCTGGAGTAGGCAGCTACTATCATCCATTTGCAGCGCATGAAATATTCAAGGATTATATCGATATTGAAATAGAGCCAATCTTCTTTCCTGCGTTTTATTATTGCAAAATGTGTTTGATGTACTCCAATGAACGAAATTGCCCTCATGGACCAGAACTCCGAGAGGAGCTGAGTGGAACGAATATGAGGAAAATGGTAAGTAATGGTGATATGCCTGCAAGACACCTGATGAGACCTGAGGTGGCAAAGATAATCGTTTCATTTAAGGAACCATTTGTATAAAGAGCTCAATAAATTAAAGTAAAATTAAAATAATTGCGTCTGTGTGCATCTCTCTTTTCCTCTCTCTTCCACCACCTTATGCGCAAATGACTAGCAAAAGCACCTTTAGCCACGTCAGAGGCAGGAACGAACGAACATAAAATTCAAATTTCTTTGTATAAAATAGCAGAAAATTATATGCTGGCTAACCTAGTTAATTTTCTGTTTTTTCCAGCTCCTGCCTGATCGTCTTGTAAGTATCTGAAGCCTCTCTAATTGTTTCTTCGATATTGTATGCTGTACCTGAGTTCTTTGATTCTGCAACAGTGACCCTTATTTCCCCAGCCAGTGCTTTAATCGCCTCCAACATTTCTTTGAAAGAAGCACTCAGTTCTTTCAAATCTTGACCATTGATGCCACCACCGCCAGCACCAGATTTCTCGCCATCACCACTAAAGGAACTCATTTTTGTTCTCACGATCTTGATTATTTCTTTTGCATCATCAATTAAACCTGTGTCTTTTAATCCTGCAGAGGTCTTGTCCATCCTAGCGGATAAGCTGTTTATATTTTCGGATATTACTCGAATGTTTTCCATGTTTTGTTGCCACTCTGGCGACTTCATTGTTTCCATGATCTCCTTGGCTATCACTGCTATTTCCCTTATAACTCCAAATGACTCCTGAACTCCTGGTGTTCCTAGCTCCCGCATTATTGCCACTGCGTCAGATGCTGTCTCTTTGATATCGTGCAGCTTTCCTTCTTTCTTTGGCATTTTCGTACCTACGTCTAGAATACTACATGTATCAAGTTATGTGTAATACGACAAAAATATATGAATAAAGGATCTATATTGTTCTGACAGCGGCATTTCAATGGCATTTAATAAAAACAAAGCGGAGACCTTATACCCTTTCGCTGGATATTCCTGACTGCTCCTTTCTAAATATACTCAGAGCCTATCTTATGACACTAAGGAAGCCGATAAATTACATTATCGACCTTTAGTTAATTCAGCGTCTACGTTTCTCTCTTCGTCCGCATTTACTACTCTACTATGCTGATCGGTTGTTGTTGTTCTGTATTGATAGTTGTATCTGTGTATCTTGCGCCTTTTTATAAGCTGACCAAAGAATACAAATCCTGCAGTTGCAAATACTAGATTGATTATTACGCCTACGATGCCATTCCACCGCGTCAAGTAAAGTATAGCAAGCGCCAAATTTACTCCTGCAAATGCTAGGACTATCCATGGAAGAAGCCTACCTATTTTTATCAAAACAGTCAGCATTCTTATAACTGCTTCAATTCTGGCTGTACTGGGTATTGTGTTAGAAGACGATGATAGTTCTTTTTCTGCCATGTAGATATATGTGTGTCTATCGTAGAATAAATAATTTATCTATACACAAATACCTATTGATCAATATTATTGACACGTCCAGACTGAGCAAAACTACTATATCCTATAGCTGTGAATAGTCACGCTGATCTGCCCGACAATCTGGGCATTCTACAGAATAGAATGGTACGAGCATTAGGAACTGTATGCATTAATATTCAATTTCCTTCCTCCCTTTCTATCCTTTCTATTATTACTCCAACGGCATGTCATAGCCTTAAAGTCATATGATAAATCATATGTACTTTGTACTTTTTTCAACATGCATTCAAATTATCTCTTTGAGACCGTTCAACTGTTGGGTAAAAAGAACCATCAAGACAAATTCCAGATTAGGACAACGAAAATCAAGTCTATTCAATAATGCCAGCATATAATATATAGAACCAGCGTCAAACATGAAAGGATGATAGATGAGGACGCATTTAGCATTGCCGTGCACTCTCTTGCCAAATGTCATACGCCTTATCACATTTACATTCGCTTTACGGTATTCCATAATTCCATCTTACGATTGACGCTGTTGGAAAAAAACTATCTTGAATATCTATATTATTCTTCTGTACTGATTAAAAGCATTAGAGCTCAGCTAGTAAAGCTGGGATGGCGGTAAGGAGCATATGGAAGGGTAGTATATCGTTTGGATTGGTGAATATACCAATCAAACTTTACTCAGCTGCTGAAGACAAGACATTTTCTTTCAACCAATTATGTGCAAAAGGCCATAGGATACAATACAAGCGATGGTGTCCTGTTGATGGTATCGAAGTTCCATATCAAGAGATACAAAAAGGCTATGAAATTTCTAAGGACAACTATGCATTGATCGAGAAGGAAGAGCTTGAAAAAATCAAATTGAAGACGACTAGCACTATAGATATTAAAGAATTTGTGGAAGCAAAAGAACTGGATCCTATTTTTGTGCAAAGGAGCTATTATGTTGCACCCGACAGCAAATCACCCGACAAAGCTTATTTGTTACTGGTGAATATCTTAAAAAATACAGACAAGGTCGCAATAGGTAAGGTTGTCCTTCGAGAAAGAGAACAGCTGGTAGCCCTTAGAGCATTTCAAAGAGGTATTCTTATGCATGTATTGCATTATCTTGATGAGATAAGGCCTATGGACGAAATAAAGGAAATATCAGCAAGCGCAACCAACAAAGTCAAGGTTGAAGAGCAAGAGCTTACACTTGGAAAGATGTTAGTAGAACAGCTTGGCTCTGAACGATTCGATATTAGCAATTATTCTGATTCCTATACTACTGAATTGGAGAAACTAATTAGGGCAAAGAGCCAAGGCAAACTCCACATTGTAAAAGAAGAAGAGCCCCAGGAGACAACAAAGGATTTGCTTGAAGCGCTGAAGGCAAGCGTAACCAAATCTGTTAATGTAAGATCAAAACACAAATAGTACGGAAAATACATTGCATACAAAAAATGCTGTGCAGGCAATAGTAAGGCTATGTACTAACTAGAATTAGTATCCGCCATGAATCACTCAGGATAGTCGCTTTATTAATTGGGTAGCAGCCGAGAAGCACTAGTTTGGGGGAGCGTATCTTATTAAACCCTGTTCCTGCTTCTGAAGGCTAATCAACAAACTAAAAGATTACGACCCTAGGGTTCAGAAGATCACAATTGATGTTTGTTATTATCAGAAATCGTTCTGGCTAGCGTTTGAAGATTCTAACCAAAAGCTCTACATATTTAGTAGTCGGGATTAATTTGGATAGTCAAGTACTAGCACAAAGGGTCGTTCCATAAGCAATGGCACTCGATGAATACAACTCGAAGAGAAATTTCAGTAAAACTCCTGAGCCTAACGGAGTTATTAGTAGTACACGTAAGCAAGTTGACAAAAAAGCGTTGAGGTTTGTGGTGCAAAAGCATGATGCATCAAAGCTACATTATGATTTTCGTCTTGAGACAACAGATGGGGTGCTTTTATCATGGGCCGTGCCAAAGGGACCTTCTCTAGATCCGAAGCAAAAGAGGCTTGCAGTTGAAACAGAAGACCACCCAGTTCACTACATTGACTTTGAAGGCATCATTCCTGAAGGTAACTATGGAGCCGGGACCGTTATTGTATGGGATATAGGGACCTATAATGCAGAGCGGGATATCAGGCAGCAGGTTCAAGAGGGGAAAATATCTTTTGCACTATCTGGCAGAAAATTAAATGGCTCGTTTGTATTAATTAAGATCAAGCAACGACAAAAGCAATGGCTTTTGATCAAGTCAGGTGACGATAGTTTCTCAACGTCTCAGGGAGATTTGACCATGACTGCTCCCGAATCAGTTCTTACTGGAAGAATAAATGATGATCTAGCAAAAAAAGCCAGGGAGAAAAGAGATCCGGGGGCTCCTGAGGGCGGACAGCGATTGATATTACTTGAGAAAACACTTAGTGAAAAGGAGAGAAATTCTCTATTTCCTCTATCTGTTAAGCCAATGCTCGCAGGACAAACAGACATGCCATTTGATAATAAGGAGTGGGTATTTGAGGTAAAATGGGATGGAGTTCGAGCGATTCTCTTTCAAAATAAAGCTGAACGAATAACAAAGTTATGCTCAAGAAACGGTAAGAATATTACTCATAGATATCCCGAAATTGCAGAAGCCATACACTCCGCCTTAAAATGCAATAAATCAGTTGTGTTGGATGGAGAAATAGTTGTTCTAAACAAGGAAGGTATTCCAGATTTCCAAATGCATCAAAAAAGGATGAATGTGGATTCGCTACGAGAAATCGATTTTTTGTCAAAAGATATACCTGCAACTTATTTTGTCTTTGACATACTTTACGTTGATGGCAGAAGTGTTGAAGAATTGCAGTTTTTGAGCAGGCGCCAAATATTAAATTCAGTAATTGGAGGAGGATCAAAAAGAATACGTATTTCAGAATACATCGAAGAAAAAGGCAAAGTGTTATTCAAAAGCGTTATTGATAGAAAGCTAGAGGGGATAGTTGCAAAGCATAAGGAAAGTAGGTATCGCCAGGCGATCAGGTCTTCTGCATGGTTGAAAATCAAGGGGATATTAACCCAGGATTGTGTTGTAATAGGATATACCAAGGGAGAAGGGAATAGACAAGATTACTTTGGTTCTCTGATTTTGGCTGCATATGATGATAAAGGTAAATTGCGTTTTATAGGTCATTCTGGCAGCGGCTTTGGTTTCGATCAGCTAAAAGAAACTCTTACTCTAATGGAACGATTCAAGACAGAAAATAACATTTGCCCTATAGATTCTGTGCCATACACCAATAGCAAACCCTTATGGATTAGGCCCGAGCTTGTGGCAGAAGTAAAATTTAGCGGTTGGACTCAGGATGCTATAATGCGAGCGCCGATATTTCTGAGGTTCAGATACGATAAGGAATCAACGGAATGTCTTATCAAACAACAAGCAAAAGAAATTGATTCTGAGATGAATGTTAATCAGGTAATGCCGCAATCATTATCCTCATCATCATCATTACCGCCAAAGGACAGATTTTCCAATCTTGACAAAGTCTATTGGCCTAGTACCACAAAGGGATTATTAGAGAAGCAACTAACAAAGAGAGATTTAATTGAATACTATGACAAGATAAGTAAATACATTCTTCCTCATTTACGAGACAGACCTCTATCACTCAAACGGTACCCTGATGGAATCATGGGCAAATCTTTTTACCACAAAAATTGGGTCCAAGACACGCCTGATTATGTAAAGACTATTAATGTATTCTCTGAGTCAAAAAATGTTGTCATCAATTATTTGATATGTAACAATAAGGAAACACTCCTATGGCTTGCTAACCTTGGCTGCATTGAAATGCATTCATGGTATAGTAGAGTGCATGACTATGGTGCATGCAGAAAACCATCAGCCTCAAACTGTTCAGTTTCTTCGTCATTGGATGACCTAAAATGCGGCCTTGACACCCCTGATTTCATAGTTTTCGACCTTGACCCATACATTTATTCGGGAAAAGAAAAGCAAGGAGAGGAGCCAGAATATAACCTAAAAGGCTTCAAGGCTACAGTCGATGTTGCACTTGACCTAAAAGACTTGCTTCGTGAACTCCACATTGAAGCGTATGTCAAGACTTCGGGAAAAACTGGATTGCATATTTTCGTCCCAGTTGAACCTATCTATGAATATAGTCAAACAAGAAGATTTGCAGAGATAATTGGCAGGATGCTTAGTCATAGAAATCCTGGCAAGATCACAATGGAGTGGAATACTTCGAGTAGGAAAGGCAAGGTCTTCTTTGACTATAATCAAAATTCAAAGGGTAAGACTCTTGCCTCCATTTTCTCCGTAAGACCTACGTCCATAGCTAGCGTATCAATGCCCCTGGAGTGGAGAGAATTGACAGAGATTCGGCCTGCGGATTTTACGCTTGATAATGTGCCTGAGACCCTCTCAAGGGGTCACAACGCTTGGAGCACTGTATATCAAAAGAGGCAGAATCTACTGAAAATGATAGAGAAGGTAGTAACGTCATCATCTTCTTCTCATTCTAAATTATTTTGACATTACAAGCTATTGATCTTTTTTATCGTATATTCAGTGCATATGCATGTTATCAAGAGTTATTGATACCGCGTCTGGTTGCCTAGGTAAGATATCCTATGGCTTAACTATGGCTTAAGTTAAATCTTTGCAGTTGCAAAAATTTTAGCAATAAGCAAGTTGAGGTCAACGTAGAAAAGATTAGATGATACATTTAGGCTATGTGCACTGTCTTTGAATTCATGTTAATCAACAAAAAAAGAAAAAGACAACGGAAAGTAATCAATGACATATTCTGGGTTATTAATTCGAGTTTGATCAATACATGTGCCTGCTACTGTAAACAGATTTGTGATTATTGGAGGATTGAATTGAATTGAATTTTTAGCAATGCCTCTTCTACGCTCTAATCTTCTATTGACTTTTTAGCGTGTGTCTATCTCTTCTGTAATCGATCGATTACTGTGCAAATATTCAGTAATTGAGAGAGCGATTGTATGCCTCATACACGTCATGAAGCGCCCCACATTTTCAGTTGTTCCCAGCAAGCAGGACAAAAGTTCTTGTCATATACGTCTTGTTGTTCGATGCTGATATTATCAATGTTATATGCCTCCTTACATGAAAGACAGTAATTCTGTACCATTTTCAATGTAGATCTCCCATGACTCTCTCAATGTAAGTGAGTTGTCTATAATCGTCTATTTGTCAAAATACTTCTATTCTGTTGACAACTTCTGAGACATGTTGTAGGCTAAGAGTTGTTGAATTTAACTATTTTTCAGTTTACTTGTAAAAATAATATAGCGTATCAATGCACCATACTCCATTTTTAGTAGACGTGAATCTGTAGGTTGATAAATGAAAATGCCATTTTTTAAGGGACAAGACAAAAAGAGATGGGGGTATATATCCGTGATGCTGATAGGAATGCTTGCTTTAGGGTACTCAACGCCTTATGCCCTAGCTCAAACTACCTCCGATGTACCCCAAATGTTTCAGCAGCTCCTCAATCTGGCAGGTAGCATAAAAACAGATACAGGCAACATCAAGGCAAAGACAGACAACCTTCCAACTGATCCGGCCAGCACCACTGATGTAAGGGAAGCAGAAAGCGCTATAGAATCTGCGATTGCAGGAAGGACAGAGACGGTATCAACTCACCTAGTAGTTGCGGGACAGGATATACCCGTTGGAACACCTTATGTTCTAATGTTGAGGAATATAGCAACTAATGTATTCTACAATGCTGCTGTAGGACAGCAAGCAGATTTAGATGGCGATGGTATGTTGGATAATTGCGAGGGTAGAATGGTATTGGCGCTAGAAAAGGATGGCGACTATGACTTCCATGACAATGTGGACCAAGTCCTGCAGATAACAGATGGTTCGCTGAGAACAATATCGGGATTTAGCAATTCAACTTTTGGGTTGGCGGTATATACTCAAGATATGGGAGCTAGTGATTCCTGTGCAATCACAATAACAGCTAGCGCTGGAGACAATGTGAGGCCTGTGCCACAGTAAGAAAAATTGATGGAGAAAGACGTAGGAGTCTGCTTGTAAGTTTGACAACAGTATATGAAGCATTGCACATAGCATGGTGCCTATCGGGGACTAAGGATACACAGTTCAAATAGGTACAGTAAACCACTACAATGTAGAACGCGAAAAAAGTATTGCTTGATATGGTGAAAATGGAGACAAATTTACGTAATGATAATCCATATTTCATTCCAACTTTTTTGTGATGAGCAATCAATGATAACGCATTTCTTGTGGTGATACTACATACAACTATGGTATAGCAATTTTTAGCATTTGAAGAATGGCAGTTCTAAAACATCCACGTCCCATAAATCACTGTTAAATTATTAACGATTATATCATGATGTAGTTGGTCAGGATAGATTAATAATCGAGCATATCTAGCAATAGGTCTGGGGAGAGATTCGAAGTGGAAAAAAGAAAGAAGAGATCTTTGCCATCACCTTGATCTCCATCGTCCTCATTTCTTCAATTTTATTCTAAATATCATGAGCTCATATTGTTCATTTGATATCTTCTCGCCTTCCATCACTCGCCTTTCCAAACTCCTCACAGTCTATTTTGCTTCATTTCTTCCCACACTGCTTCCTTCAATCCCACTATCTTTCTAAATGAATTTGCAGTAGCTGGTCCAAAGCCTGCATAATGGTTGTTAGCTGCTACAATTGCAAATTTGACTTTGTCTTTGACTCTGTTGAGAGATTCTGACCACATCTTAAGTTCTTTGGTTCTGTCTTTTTGTATATTACCAAAGTCTCTCTCGTCGATGCTCCTATCACCAATAAAACGTAGATAAAGAAAGTCAGAAGTCGCTTCTGTAGGTGTCTGTATAGTATCTAATTGGCTCCAAGCCAAAGCAATGTTATTCTTACATAGCAGCCTGTAGACAGTCTGGTCAAACCACGATTCGTGCCTGACTTCAATTGCATATCTAAAGTCGGGGTCAAGCATGTGAATTAATACTTCTAATTTCTTCAAACCTTATTTTGCAGTAAGAGAAGGCGGCAACTGCAGCAATAGAGCTAATAGCTTTGTTCGCAATGGGCGCATGACATCAAAGAAGTAGCGAAGCTCCTTCTCAGAGTCATCAGCAGCAAGTCGCTTTTCATGTGTAATTGAACGCGGAAATTTGGCCGTAAACCTAAAGTCCTCGGGAGTCAAAGAAGCCCATCGTTTTGTCATAAAAACGTTAGGCGCAGTATAAAACGAAGAGTCTATTTCAACAAAATCAAAAACCTGACTATAGTACTTCAGAAAATCCTTACGGTCCAGATTTGATGGATAAAAGTGTCCAAGCCATCCATCATAGGACCATCCAGAGCATCCGACGTAGAGTTTATGCAATCACATGTAGATGGTTGCAGGACACCTATAAGGTCGTTGGAAAATTATCATGATAAGGCGAAAATTCAATAATGAAAATGACTGTAGCAATGTTCGTTTTATGGAGAGTTAAGTGACTCTATTTTTAAAAGAGTCATTTCCGCAATAGGACTATGACCGCCGCAGGTGGTATAGACAGATAGAAGATATCAGAAACTTCGCTTGTACGCTAGAGTACACTTATGATAGACTAGAACAATTCGAATCTGAAAATAAAACTAAATCAGAATGAATATTTCTTTTCTACGAGTACGTTAACTAGAGTCCAATTAAAAGAAGGTTAAGGGAAAAATGAAAAAGAGGAAGAGAGAATTGTGGCAGTCGCGAGAAAATGCAACTATCGCAGCCCTCCGCTCCTCACCAAGTGTATTGTTGCTCGGCTGCCATAACTCTCACAGTTTACCTTGGGGTCCGGGTCACTAAGGCATTTTTATAACCTTTTGACTTATTCTTTATAAGTCCGCTATAAGAGACATATTGATTTCTATACGGCAACGCACTACGTTCGAAAATTAATCTGCAGCTGTAGAATACGAAGTAGAGAAAAATCAACACCGCTGGCAGATTAATGGTTTCAAAAAATATCATTTCATACATAGATCCTCCATTTACATTGAATTATTCTATAGTTTACTACGAAGAATACCTAAACTAGCTCGATCTTTTGCGTAGTCTACTCTGTTGATAAACATGCACTGCGTGAGATGATGATGATTTGAACCCACAACCTAAGCTCGATAACAGAAGGTTTCTTCGTCTGCTGTTCTATTTACAATCTAGCCCTAACTTTAGATTCTCCAAGTTCTGCTGCATTTTTTCAAGATAGCCTGTTCCTGCATGCTGCTCATCTTGATTGATGCCTTCTATTGGACTTAGCACCAGAACTTTTCCATTTGGAATTTCGTTTGCAATAGTCTCCGTATTTCTTGGGTCAAGCAAGTCTTCAGAGTATATTATATGGATACCATACTGCTTTGCAAAATTCACTAATTGCACTAGAGTCTGTGGCTGTATTTCACCCTCGGGGTCCGCTCCTAATATTGTATGCTGATGCAATCCATATCTATTTGCGAAGTAGCTAAATGCAGAATGAAACGCAATAAAGTCTGTCTTTGAGCAGTTCAATAGATCAGACTTTATCATTATGTCTAAGGAATCCAGCTGCTCTATATACGACTGCGCATTTTGTATATAATAGCCAGTGTTTTGTGGGTCTGCCTTTATCAAACCGTTTCTGATAAGTTCGACTTGCCGTTTTGCCAGAACAGGGTCAAGCCATGTATGAGGATCTGGATTTCCATGATTGTCTGTAAGCAGAGGAAGACCTTCAGAAGCATCTACTTTTAGCCTTGTTTCAATCTTGTCAGCCCAATTGTCAATGCCATCTCCGTTGTAAATAAAGAGGTCGTCCGACAATAGGTTTTGGATTTGCTGCGCAGTGGGCTCCCAATCGTGTGGTTCAACTCCGACTGGGACCATTGTTGTTACATTGACTTTGTTTCCTCCTACTTTTTTTACAAAATCGTAAAGTGGAAAAAAGGACGCTACGACCTTAGGAGTAGCATGCGAGTTTGCACTTGATGATTGACTAGTACTACCATCGTTATTACTCTGACTCTGGTTTTCGGAGCTTGTAGACTCTGATAATAATCCACCAGAATATGCAACCCAGAACATAGCCAGGGGTATGATTATTGCAACGGCGGCAAGTGCTATCCATCGTTGGTTCATGTCATAGGGCAAACCTATTATGAATATAAAGATATGTTAATAATATTTGTTATAGATAATATAAAATGTTATTAATTACCCCTCTTCTGCTTGGCTAATGCGGTATACTACGTAGTATAACACTTACCAGAAATGACAAAATATTCCGTAGGACTATCATTATCACACATACACAATTATTGTAGGGTTCATGTGAGATTTTATACGTGAAAAATTTGAAGATCGCGCATAATAATAAAGAGTAGATTGTGGCTTCTCTGTTAAGTCAGTTTGATAAATCTCTGTCAGAATCCGTTGGTATGTCACCATTAATTCGCACTTGCTAAGCCTCAGCGAAATGTGTGAAAATGAATCATTCCGTAATCTGCATTAATCAAATAGTAGTATGAGGATGGCTACACGAGAAGATGAAGATGAACGAGTTAAAGCCACAGCGGTAATTGAAAGCATCTTGGATAGGAATCAAACAGATTGAGAAAAAGTCGACGACGCTGTATTCAAAATTGCGTATATTGACGGCCTAGTTGGTTGGTTTTTTCGGTATTCGCTGAAATTACGATCTTTGAATTTATTATCCTATGATCTTTATCTTTGTGGTTTCTTAGCTGTTTCTTTGAATCGAAAAATTGACCACAAATGATGCATCGTGAGATTATGCTTGGCATTTCAGTTTTCTTCTCTCAATTCTTTGCAGCTTCTTTCTCTTCTGATTATCCAAGAACTAGAACTAGAATTATATGTGTTTCCAAGAACGGAGCAATTTTCGTGACTATAAATAAGGTAAAACTAATAAATCAATAGTTACTACTAGTTTGGATAAACTCCTCCTAGTGGTGAATAGTCTATATCATTTTCACCTATGATATAATTAAGGATATTCGATACATGTCGTGTTAGTAGCAAGTTTGACAGGAAGTGACAGAATCAAAATAATCATTCTCGTTTTGGAAGCCTCAAATGATATTGATGATAATGCCACTAATAAGCCAACCAAGATGATGTATATGATGTATTGGTAATGGACCCTAAATTAAAAGAACCTGGGTTCTGATAACTTAAGAAGGCTTACACGTGAGGTTGCTACTAAAGCATTGAAAACCACTCAAAAATGTCTTACGGTTATTGAAGCCTATGATCAAATAACAACATCATAAAAGGACATAATCATCTAGCTCCGTAACTACATGCGCCTAAAAGGATAGGTGCCAGGAGAGAGAAGAAGGAGATCACATTGAAGTAATGTGATGACAAAAATTACACTTTATAATACTCTCCGACTAGACTGCTACAACATTGAGGATCATCCGAATTGTGATTCACATGTTACATCTCCTCTGATCATGATACCTCAAAATTGAAGTTTATACTATTTCATAATTGAAGCATCAGGTTAAAAGGAAACTAATCAGATGGCTTTTCATCTGCGGGTTACCACTACTACTATTATGCCTCTCTCAAGAAGGATGCAAAGGTGCAAACCATGCTATAATCAACCATTTGAAGCTAACTTTTCACTATATGTAGCAAATATATAGATAGCACTATAAGCACTACAAAAGCAGTTTGTCTAAAATGTTAAGGTAGACATTTGCCTTTTTTTCTAACCTATTTAGTGGGATCATACCCTCATCTTCTCAAAACCTAAGAGGTCAAAAACGCTTGAGTCATTTTGATTAATATGGTCGCATGGTCGCATACGTATCTTGGATATCTTTAAAGATAAAAAGAAAGACAAAAAAGAAGGTCGTAATTTCGTCCTCCCTTCCGGTCTTCTTCTTTAGACCTTTGCCGTCCCACTTCTTCTCGTCGTCGTTGTTGTTCTTCCCCTTCTTTTTGTTCTTGTCCCACTGTAGTTGCTCTTCGCACATTGGCTTTCAAAATATTTTTGCATGTCTCGCAAACCTTATCTCTAGGGATAATGCGTCTTTTTTCTTCTCCTTCTTCTTCCTGAGCTATAGCTACGGGCATACTCACACGCAAAACAGGAGGCATAAAGAAATAAATTATATCAATATCGCTGAATTTTTCACGAAAGTGCTTGAGTCCCATTCCTTCAAAATCATCCTCTCTTGCTGCATCCTTATCTGATTTGAGCAGAATTCCTTTAAGACCACACTCACTTTCTACTATTTGTCCATAATCCTGGAGGCTAGGATCTGCTTGTTGGTCAGCGAGTCCTCTTGGATTTCTGGTATGACTATGTACTATTATATGTAATTTGTCGGTAGCTTGAGGCTTGCTATGAAAAGCGTAATAGAATATAGGCATTCTTCTATTGCTCTTTCATCATTTTTCTAGCAGGCCTTTTCTTACTGGCATTGCGTTGTTATTCTTCCAAACTCTTAGAGCCACCAGATGGTGGTGCGGTTGCGTCCTCTTCTTCTTGTATTCCTACTTCTACTATTTTTATTCTAGCTTCGTATGTGTCCATTTCTCTTATGCCCCTTATTGTAACTATGTGTGGTTGGAATAACGAGCGGTCGAGAATAAATCTAACCAACTTCATTCTTTCCTCTACCGCTTTATCTGATTCTCTTTTAATTGAGATAATTTGAGTTATACGTTCATGTCTGCGTTCTTCAGCGATTGAAAAAAGAAGGTCTTGCGTGAGATCTTCTATATGATCATCCAAAGCTTTAACTGCACGCTCAAACTCTAGCTCCATGACTATTGCTCTCCTCGTAAATCTAGAGAAGTCATTTTAGAGTATGTAAGCTTTACGTCTTTCATTTTAGTGAAGCAAGGGCTTTCATGCTTGTTCCAAAAAAGAGTTCTTAGTCATCTGGGACTGCTTGGTTGCTGAAGGTTTTAATAAAGTAGCATATACTGGTTCGTTTGTATGATGGGAGAATTGTATCAAATAATCACATCTTCCTCCTCTTCCTTCTCCACTTACATTTCGCTAACTCAAGTACGAAATCCTTCTGAAAACGGTCAGATGTTGTTGTTGTCTTCATTATTGGATATCGAAAGGCAGAAGATGAAAAAGAAAAAGAAAAGAGGAGAGTGAACTTGATAATGACGACGACGCAGCCGCCATCCCCTATCCCAATAGATATAGCATTAAGGGATAGACCCTCAAGATTCAAATGCTTCAAATGTGCTACTACACATGCTGAGTTTTTCGCAACCAAGAGTTCCTTGCAGAATCCCGCCAAGGTAGTAGTTCCGCTCTGCTTTCAATGTTATGTGCAAAAGAAGAGATGGATATGGAGACTGGTCAAGGAAAACAATAACAACAACAACAAGAAAAAAATACAACAGGAATAATAAGCGCAAATAATATAGACAGTCTCTCTCTACTGTTGTATTATTTTGTTGTAGTTACTATGGTTGAGAATTGACGCTCATTCTAAAGAACAGCAAGAAATGATCCTTTCTGGTCACAGTCGAGTAATGCCCTACTCCGTCTTAAGGTTCCTTACAACGTGGTAGTTGTCCGATGTGATCCAAGACAAATTTGAACCAGTATCTGCACCATGGAAAGATAGCCACAGAAAATGGGAGGGAGGAAGACGTCACGGTTTTTACTATTATTGGTTTACTTTTGTGAAAGCATTAGACGACGATGACTATTCTCAAATCGGTTAGAGCAATTTATTACTGACTCCACCAGCTCCTCGCCTTTTTCAGTGATTATATTCCACTCGGGGAGAAATATCATTGTATGCCTGCCTCTCCAATATATATAAAACCTATATGACACGGTTAGCCGTCAATTAATGACTTATCTGATGATTCACCCAATCTCTTCTTGTTAATGCCCTTTGGCCGCAACAACAGTAGTAGCCGGATTGGTTCGTTTTTTTGTATTAGAGCGCACATAATGATCTTTGAATTTGCTATCCTGTGATTCTTATCTATATATAGATGCTCTCTTAATTCTCTCTTGGAATCTAAGAACTTGCCCCAAGGGTTGCATTTTGAAATGATTGTTGTCATTTTTCCTTGTTCCTCGACTGCTTTTTTCGTCAGTCAACGTAAGCAGGAACTGCATACAAATGTAAAAAGGGTTGCAACATCGTGCCATATTATTTCAGAGTGGAATAGTATCTTCATGAACTTGAATAATCTACTCATAAATTTATCTTAAAATGATATTTAGTATAACTCTATAATTTTCGTGACTAGACGAGGAATCTTTTCATCCTTGTTCCTTTCCTCTCTGTCTTTTGAACTGATTCGGTCAAAATAAGATTAGTTTCTATATTGGCAGATAAATTGATTGGTTGATCATTTATGTAATTGGATGAATAAACCAAATATTAGCCAAAATTGGGTATTTTTGATATAGGATCGAAGAATGTATCTTAATAATGCAGCACAATGCTATTTAATCTCATACCCATAGAAAATAGTATAAATGGCATACCAAATCAGAACGGAAGTAATCAATGTGATTCTGGAAGCTGCAAATGGTCATGGAGAAGATGGTGAAGGTATTACTTTCCCTAAGTTAACGTATAATGTAGATTCTGCCGATATTCAATTGGAAGAGTATCTTGTCTTCCTTATTGATGATGATTTGCTCAGCTGCGACTCAACAATGAGTACATTTAAGACTACTGAAAAAGGTCTTCTGTTTCTTCAGGCGTACAATGAGATAGACAAAATGCTAAAGGAATAATAATTCTAGGTACTGGAAAAGAAAAAAAGACTAATGTGTATTTTGTTGTAACTTGCGCTTTGGATGTTTGTCACATCTATATTTCCTACTGATGCATTTAAAATAGCCTTTATAGTATATTTCAAGGATGCACGAAGCTTTTCATTTTGTATTAGTAATGTTTGGCGATCCATTTGTTTTCCTTTACTTAGACTGATTGGGAAATCACCAGTCCAATTAAGTCATAGCTCCTGCATTTTACCAAAATCCCATGTAGAAAAGAACTTCGGACTAATTTCAACAAGTACACCTTCTCCCCTCTTTGAACGATCTGCCATCTCTTTTGCTGCTGGGTGATCCAGTGTACCAAGATATTTCATACTAATTTTCGCTGCCTGTATCACAATTCTATTTGGATCTTCCACTATGGTCGCGTTACCTTTACCTTTGACTCCCTTGTAGAGAAGATTTTCATCATCTATGGAAAAATAAATAGTAGGTCTATTATTGAGATTTTGAGTTTTCTTGGCTACTTTGGATGTAATTATCAAGAGTTTTACTTCGTCTTTATTATAGCAAAACCAGATGGCTTGGATATTGGGCTCACCTTTTTCATCGACGGTTGCAATCTGCAAATTCAATTTACTTTCAAGGAATCTCTCTGTCTCCTGTCTAGTCATACCAGGAATTTCTGAAGTAGCAGCAACGATTTTCATAATAATACATTAACGACGGACATAGTCTGATAGAAAAGAGCTTCTTCTTTATACTTTCAGGTTTCCTTGGTTCCCGGATTGAATGAGCAATGGATTTATGAGAATAATACCTGCTTCCACCAACCCGACTAGAGTACCGTTCGCTCAAAGCGAGATGGGCCCGCCTATTTTCTTTTTCTGTTCGTCACTATCAAATTCAATAGAATTTGAAGCAGTTCAGTCTCCTCCATAACTAACCTTTTTTGTATAAATTCTATGTGTGCATTGCCTCCGCGGCTTTTATGTGATTAATCAAATTGGTGCAAGAAAAATACACAATTGATTGATTAAAGTATTCAAATAGGAATCAATTCATGCATGTTCGGTATAATCTAAGAAGATTTGACAGTACCTGCACCCAGCAACTAGCCAATATACAACGACTCAGGCGCCGTATAAGAGTATGAGTCGCTCGCTATTGTCTCTCCTTTTTTCTTTGGTACTCTACTAACGGATCCTCTCTGTCTCGCCAGTCTTTACCTCATCATCATAATCATCAACTTCTGGTTTCAACTGACTTAAACTTTCCATAAATTTTAGCATACCTTGCTGTCCCAGCCATGATCGAGGTAAAGCCATTTCTAGCACTGGAAGCCTAATAATTGGGTCGTGTTCAACTTCAGGGATGCCCTTTATTGCTTGACGCATATAGGCAAATTCGTCAATATGCAAAACTGGAGAGCACCTGAAATTGATTATCGACGGATGACGCAGCCTGATAAATGACTGCCATCCAATAAACCCTAGACATATAGCACTAACAATTAATCCATATGTGCTATTTATCATTAATGACCCCCATATCGACATTATTGCTACCAGAGCAATGAAACCAAGTATACCAGTTGTGGTCTCAGTAAACGTCTTTACATTATGCTTCACGTTTCTCGAAAGCCTAACTCCTGCTTGTCTAATGCATTTCTTGTCTACACTATCCAATAGCTCTTGGTATTGGTTCCATCTATCTATCTGCTGTTCGTAGTCTATATCATCTACTCTCTGACTTGCTATAGCCCTAAGTTGTCGAAATATACCTCCTCCTACATTGCTGCTGTCATTGATGGCATTTTCAAGAAAAAGATTGGGGTGATAATCCCTCTCACTTCTCCTTCTTCTTATCATCATAGGCATCCAATACATTGTTACAATCATAATTATGGATTCTGTAACAATAAATGCGTAGAAGGACTAAAAAGCAGTCTTCTTTTAAAAACTGTAAATAATATTGGAAAAACTGGTGTTTTTATTCAATTTCTTTATCGTACACATATTTCGTGGTGGTACCATCAAAAGAATTTTCTGAGGCTGCCTGAAGTAATGTATTTTGATTTTGCTTTACCACTGATAATATGCTGTCGGTTTTTTTCCATTTTAGAACCATGTCGCATATTCTGTATCTCGTATTTTGCTTCAATCACATCAAAATAATGGAATAATTATTGTACCCCCAAAGGAGATTAGGTAAATAGATTACAGCCATCCTTTTTCTTCTTGTACTTTTACTATCCTCTACCTTCTCGGGGTTTGTCATAAGCAAGCCTACAGCTGCAACATGGTCTCAGCAATCTGTTCCAAACAATAAATACCGCCCACATCGCGCGCCTTTTCTGTCCAGCAGAGTATCTTGTTGTAGAACTATCAAATGGCTTGAATGCCCTTTATCGATCGCATATTCCTTTACATGTCAACCTTACATCATAACTGATAAGTGGATAGGCAAGTATTGGCGAAACCGGAATATATGTCAGAGTAACCTCTTCAGTGAAGAGAAGGATCCAATCTATATAAATGAAGTCGGAATATTCTCGTGTATTGAAATCTAGGGAATATGGAATATGACGACCATATTCCTATCACTAATTTACTATCCCCGTTAAGAGATTCTGATTGATTCGACTACTTGCTTAACTTATCTGGCAATCATAGGTTTTGTTATGAAAAATAGGTAGATAGTTGGCACTATGTTGATCCATTGCTAAAACTATTTAACGCTAGCATTTATTTTGGCCAATGCAAAAAGGATTGACTAATACAAATAGTAGAAGCCGATCTGAGATAGTAATTCAGATTTTAGAAGCTGTAAATGACTATGGCGAAGACCGTATGGGTCTTATAAAGACCACATTAATGTATGAGATTTTTCTTAGCAGCAACCAGTTAAAAGAGTATTTAGCAGCACTAACCGCTCATGGCTTGCTTCACTATGACTCGGCAACGCATACCTATAATACTACGGAAACGGGTTTACGGTTTCTTGATCTATGGTACAAAATGCGTGATATGGTAGAGGAACAGCTCTACTGTTATTACAACTAAAAACCAACAAATGTCACTAAAGAGTGAAAGAGGAGGAGCAGAAGAAGAATTTTAACGCAGAGAAAGAAATACAGGACCAGAACAGAGATAATTCACGATATATTAGAGACTGCAAGAAGTGATGGGAATGGTGTTGGCAAGACCAAGATAATGTACAATGCATTTCTTTCATATTATCAAATGAAAGATTACCTGGCGATTCTGATTGATGACAGCTTGCTTAAATATGATTTAGATAGCCAAAGATTTCGGATTACCGAAAAAGGTCTTAGCTTGTTAAAATTATGCGCTCAGATAGGTGATTTAACAGAGAAACAATGCGATAACAAAAGGCTTGGATATGGATCAGGAACAAGAAAAAGATCTTAGTATGTCCTGCGCTCTTTGGTAGTAATGACTTGGGAGTGATGTGCGAACACGATCTCGTAGCTAGAATAGAAGGAATGGTTAAAGAATACTTGATGGGATATAGGTGATCTGCGAGCAGCTTTGCAAACCCAGCTAGGCTCGCTACTCTATATATTGAAAACTTACAGATTTGGCGCTAATACTTATTTATCAACTGTTATAGCTAGTCGACTAACCGCTCCTACTAACCCCCCCTAAAGATGCTTGGCTGGTTATAACTCAACCATTTGGAGACAACTTTTCACGATATCATAACAAATATTTTTTGATAATACTAAGCACCAGCAGTAGTAGTATTATCATGAGTATTTGTTATACTTCTATTATTACTTGGGACAACATTACTTGTTTAACAGCATAGCAAGATTCCATGGATATACTTCAAGGCTTTTGGTGAGTAAATACCATGTGTAGATTCCTTATGTAGGCTCTCGTCATTTAATTGTTATTCCATCGATCTCTTTATCAAAACACTGCTACCTGATTAGGACAACACAGTGATGAAATAACGTATACAAGTGAAATAATAGATGTGATTTATGAGTAATTTAACATGATGCGAAATCTAACTACCTTTCTCGTGCTAGGAGCACTAGCCATAGCAGCAGTAGGCATGACCACCTTCGTGAACACCTGGATGTTCCAAGAAGCAGATGCAGTCAGTTGTGACAGAAGTGTTGTTGCCGTCTGTGGCGTATGCGTAAATGCAAATGTTATAGGACAGCAAGTCTCTCAACGCTGCAATCAATAAGATAACAAATCCTCCCTCTTTTTTTATTTTATGCCATACCAATCTTTGATATTTTTGGTAGCTTCTCCTTCTTCTACTACTATCGCTGCTCCTTTATCTTCTCTCTAAGAAGTGCCACTGTCATACAGGAGGAGGAATTGTGAACCCAAAAAGTTATGCGGGAAATGAAGTTCGTGTCGTTGCTGTATATACATAATAAAAGAATGAGGGTAATTAATCAATCAATCAATCATAACTCTACTTTATCACCCGTCTTCCCTTTATCCTATCCTGAGTACTTGGCTCAGCGTCATTGGGCGCAGCAGGAACTGAAGATTTGTTGCTTACCTTCCTAGTAGGTGTAGGCTCCTGATCTAACTCTAGGGCTTTAGCTTGTTCGGTGTCTAGTGGTTCCTTGATTGCTTTTTTATGACTCATAGCAGAGATACTTGTTGTCTTTTTATGCTAAAAACGTTCACACACAACAATAATGGTGGCAAAGTCAATCATTTACAGCATAGGGATTTGTTTGTTTTAGAAATCTTGTCTCTGTCAAATCGGTAGTAGATAATGAGTCAAGGATCCTTGACTCATGCAAACCAGTTTTTCTTTTGTATGCCTCTGGTTTCCATAAGTGCTGTAGAAGAAACAGCAGGGGTACACCCCCGCTAATCTACTTCTAGCTTCTTCTTCTTCTTCTTCTTCTTTGTGGCGCTGCAAGACTGCTGTTATCCTTCTTCCGTGTCCTCTATCATGGACTGGGTTAAACAAAGTAACATGATTGTCACTTTGTATTTAAAAGAGTCTTACTGATATATTTTGCATCTTGGTTCCACAGATTTAGTGTATAGGCTCTAACCTTGATACACTCACTTGTCATAATCA
>JBJMEA010000112.1:0-7762 GCA_045809625.1 Nitrososphaera sp.
ACCAAAGTAGTTTAAAAGTATGGTGTTATTTACTTTGTCTCAAACTATCTTGAAGCCAATATAGATGCATTCAATGAAGTTAGGTCGATAATAGAGGAGAAGAAGAAGGGCAATAATCTGACTAGATCCGGAAAAAAGTAATCTTGGCTTCAAACATATTACGAAAAAGTAATCTTCTTAGACAGAGTATTTTTCTCTCTCCCGCCTATCGTTTTAACTGCGGCAAGAAGAGGGCATTATTAATAAAAGCGGCCCGAACATTCTATGTAGTTACTTGGTAGTGTAATTGCAATTGAAGTTTGAAACGGGAGTCAGCGAAAAAAATTCGCCTAAAGAGTATTGTAATTGGGACGAAGTAGAATTACTAACAAGAACAATAGCGAATAAAATACGAAGATCAAAAAACAAGGAGTATGATGCAATTCTAGCTGTAACAAGGGGTGGAATCATTCCAGCTCGGTTGATGGCGCGAGAACTTGGTATCAACTATATACAATTGATACCAGTTAGAGACAAAAAGCTGTACATTGAAGAAATGCCCGTTCTACGTAAAGACAAGAAATACCTTGTAATTGATGAAATCTATGATACAGGTAATACCTTTTATAAAGTTCATGACGCAGTGAAAATATTTGATTGTGATTTCGCATTTCTTATGAGTAGATACGATCACAATAATAGAGGAACATATATTGGAAAGGTACTTAACCACAACAAATGGATTGTGTTCCCCTGGGAATGAAAGAACCTTTGAAGATGGTAATAATCTGTTAGAATGTTTATAATCTATATCTTTGAATTCTATAGTTGTCAGCGCCTAGCACCGAATTTAGTCCAAAAAAACATGAAAATATTACCTCATATAACAATCTAATTGAAAGTAAATACAACAACAATAGTAATTATGATGCAATCCTAAACTTACAACAGAAGATAAATCTGGCCAAAGGTCAGGAAAAAGTTGACTTGCTTGTAACAAATGCCAAGATAGTAAATGTATTTTCAGGAGAGATTCATCATGCCGATGTCGCTATTGCTGATGGAATTTTTGCGGGATTTACAACAGAAGGAGATGAAGTATATGATACAAAAAACTTGTACGATGCTCAAGGAAGGTACATGTGTCCTGGACTTATAGACGGTCATATTCACTTAGAGTCTACATTTCTGTCTCCTAGAGAATTTTGTAATGTGGTAGCACCGCATGGAACGTCAGCTGTAATATGTGATCCACATGAGATAGCTAATGTGCTCGGGCTAAAGGGTATCAATTATCTACTTCAAGAAGCTGTCGGGCTACCTGTCAGAATTTATTTTATGATGCCTTCTTGTGTGCCTGCGACGCACATGGAAACTTCAGGAGCAGCCATACTTGATAAAGACATAAGGGAATACATAGAGCGCTACCCTGACCTTGTTATTGGATTAGCAGAAATGATGAATTATCCAGGAGTCATAAATGAGGATAAACAGGTCCTATCTAAGCTGATAGCAGTAGGTTCAAGACCAAAAGATGGTCATGCTCCACTTCTTTCAGGAGTCATTAGATGCATACATTATTGCCGGAATAGGTAGTGACCATGAGTGTACTAATCTTAAAGAGGCCATCGAAAAGCTTCGCAAGGGCATGCATATTATGATAAGGCAAGGAACTCATGAGAAAAATCTCCAGGATCTGATTCCTCTAATCAATGATTTCAATAGCTTTGGTATAAGCCTGGTTTCAGATGATCGTGATCCAATTGACTTAAAAGAAAATGGACATCTTGACTACTTAGTTCGCACAGCCATTTCTTTTGGATTACCTCCAATAAGAGCAATTCAGATGGCATCAATCAATACAGCTAGATATTTTGGGTTAAATAACATAGGTGCAATAGCCCCTGGATTTAGGGCAGATTTTATTTTACTAGAGGACTTAGAATCCTTTAAAATTTCTGAAGTGTTCCTTGGAGGAAAGAGGATAGCTAACAGAGACACTAGCAGCATTAATAATGAGGCAGTCTCGGTCGTGACCAATGATAATACTTATTCTTTGTCATATATTCTGCAAAATACCATCCATATTGAATCTATCCGTGATTCAAATATGTTTTTGATTCCACCACCAAATTCTGGTTCTCTCTCGTCTAACATACAAGTTATTGGAGTTATTCCCGGACAGATAATCACCAAAAAGCTAATCACTCATGCAAAAATAGATGAAAAATATGGAGTAGTTGCAGATGCCCAAAGAGACCTGGCAAAGCTTGCAGTTATTGAACGTCACCATGAAACCGGAAACATAGGATTAGGCTTTGTCCAGGGCTTGGGGCTTGAAAGAGGAGCAATAGCAAGCAGTGTAGCACATGACTCACACAATATTGTTGTAGCTGGAATGAATGATGACGATATGTTGACAGCTGTTCGACACATTTCATCAATTGGTGGTGGCTTGTCTGTGGTAGAAAATGGTTATGTCATAGCAGCCTTGGCACTTCCTATTGCTGGACTAATGTCCAATAGGCCCATAGAATCAGTAATTTCCAGCCTTAAAACACTTAATCAAGCCTGTTTGAAGTTAGGCAATAACGTAATAAAGGATCCCTTTATGCTTCTTTCTTTTCTATCGTTGTCTGTAATACCTTCGTTGAAGTTAACAGATAAGGGGTTGGTGGATGTTGATAAATTCCAATTTACTTCCTTGTGGGTAGATTAGTAGTAATTACTATCTATCCAATATTTGTTGGTTCTTTTGTAATTATTACATTAGTTTAATCTTTCGTCGTACCCTAAGAGCAATTTTCTGCTGCAGTGCATTGAGACAGTCAAATAATATATACGAGATTTAGAGAGCTTGAAATTTTTGTTACTGCAGAGGCTCCTCTGTCTTTATTTATCGTCTTATCTGGCAATACTTTTTGCTTACTGCGTACGATTATGCTAAAGAAGTTGAGACCTGCTTGCTTGCCTTATACCTAAACAGAACTAGAATCTCTTTGATAGTCTTTATGTATCAAATAGCTAAAAAAGGTTGATGCGGCATAGCACTAGAGATAATTTGGCAGTGGACAGTATTAATACAGAAAGCTAATTAGAGTAGAATTGCTGTAATTATGTACATGGAGGCAAGTTTATTCAACTGATGCCTTTCTCAAAGATAGTTGTTGCGGTAGATGGTTCTGAAAGCTCTAACAAAGTTTACGATCTGGCTGCACGACTTACTAAACTTTCTAATGGGAAATTAATTATAATCCATGTCGTGATGTCGCCTTTACCCGTCGGTGGAGGAGGCATGTTTTATACTGATGCTTCTAGCGTCGATAAGTTAAGAATTGACATGGAGGAGGCTGGAAGGATACTATTGCAGAATTATTCTGAAAAGTCAACAAATGAATACAAGATTCCCGTTGAAACTATTTTGACTAGGGGTTCTCCTGCAGATGCCATCATTAGAGAGGCAAACGAAAGAGGCGCGGAACTAATCGTTGTGGGAAGCAGAGGATTCAGTAGTGCTAAGCATTTTTTTATAGGAAGTGTACCGAATTCAGTTTTGCATCATTCAAGCATTCCTGTCTTGCTTGTCAAATAAAATATCATGTTTTTTCATATTAAAAATGCGTTAGCGCCCTAACTATGGATGAATATAATCAACAGATCGACTGTATCATCTCTTGATTAATGAATTCTTATCATGAAGTTTTATTCGATCGCTTTTAATGTATGCTTGTATTGTATTGGATTCGACTAAGAGGTTATGCATTTCCATCCTTGGCCCAATTCAATTGTTTTTCCTCTTCATTGGCCTTCGTCTAAAATCTACTGCTACAGTTCAACACGTCAAGACGTCAGTTAATATTGGCAATCTTGACATCTTATTTTTATTCTATGCGATTCAATAGACTCTGAAGCTGTGATATCCGAATTGAATGAAAATCAGGTATTTGACTTAATAGTAATTGGAACAGGTACAGCTGCGTCTACTACAGCACATGAATGTAGTTCTGCAGGATGGAAAGTAGCCATAATAGATTCATTAGTTTTTGGAGGTACTTGTGCATTACGTGGATGTGAGCCAAAAAAGTTCTTGTAGAAGGAGTCAAGATTGTTGATTCTGCGCAGAGGCATCAAAGTAAAGGGATATCGGGTACTGACAAAGTTCATGTCACATGGTCTGAATTAATTCGCTTCAAAAAAACTTTTACCGAACCTTTTCCAAAGAACAGAGAAGAAGGTTACAGAAAGAATGGGATAGTTCCTTTCCATGGTCATGCTCGGTTTGTTGGTAGAAATGCGGTTAAAGTAGAAGAAGGAGAAGAGAAATATGATAAAAACAGCAGTAGTAATAACAACAAGAATATTATTCTCAACGGCAAGAAAATTTTAGTAGCAACTGGAGCAAAACCTATGGAGCTAAATATTCCAGGTTCTACGAACATTATCACAAGCGACCAATTCTTAGAATTTAGAGAAGTTCGTTTGCCTAATAGAATCGTATTTGTTGGAGGTGGGTATATTTCATTTGAATTTGCACATATTGCTGCTCATGCTGGAGCTAAAGTTACGATTTTGCATCGTGGAATGCAACCGCTCGAGCATTTTGACCCCGACCTTGTTAGCCTGTTAGTTCAGAGAAGCAGGGACATTGGAATTGATATTCATTTACAATCAACAGTTAAAAAATTGACAAGTCATCAGAGGGTAGCTCGTATACAGTACAATACTCTAATGATACTTCCAGTACCTCAAATAGTGACCAAGAAAATGCAAATGCACAAATTCAATGCGACATGATAGTGCATGGTGCTGGCCGAATTCCAAATGTGGAAGGATTAGATCTTGCAGCAGCCGGTATAGAATATTCAATGCGTGGGATAAAGGTAAATGAATATCTACAAAGTGTTTCAAATCCATCTGTTTATGCAGCAGGGGACGTCGCAGATAGTGGAGGTCTTGCCCTGACTCCTGTAGCGAGTTATGAGGGAAACTTAGTAGCGACTAATTTGATCCAAGGAAATGTCCTCAAATCTAATTATAGTGGTGTGCCAAGTGTTGTGTTTACTGTCCCTGCACTCGCATCTGTAGGTATGCAGGAGAAAGTGGCTAAAGAATCGGGTTTTAGATTTAGAGTTAAACACGAAAATACTGCAAGTTGGGCTTCTTCTAGGAGAGTATGTGAGACTTGTTCAGGCTTCAAGGTACTGATTGAAGAAGGTAGCGATAGAATTCTAGGCGCTCACCTTGTAGGACCTCATGCAGAGGAGATTATCAACATATTCTCCATTGCCATTAGATTAGGTCTTACTGCTAAGAATCTCCAAGATCCTTTACTATATTCATATCCAACTAACGCTTCAGATGTTGTCTATATGCTATAGATGATATGGAAAGCCTGACTATTTTTATTATATGACGTAATGTTCAATTCTAAGGTTCTGCATTCTTGTTTTCCCTGTTGTTCTTCTTATTCTTCAACCCTTACTGTTATGAACCCTTCACTAGATCATAAATAATCGTCTCGAGTTTTGCACTGTCTTGGAGGTAGTAGCTCGACAACTTACTCTAACTCAGGTGCGATATTTTAAGAGCTTGAACACGATGCCTTTTATGGTATTGATTGTAGTGTGTGGTATTCGTATACCAAATTGTTAATTTATTTTCTCAGGCTTGCAGAGGGAAGAATTAATTTTTATTAAATAACAAACACCACCATCCTCGTTTATCAGATAGCAGAGTAGAGCATATACCGTCATCTGTATTGTACATGATGCAGTCATCTTATAGACCGCCTGCAGGTGATCTCAGTTAACGGTGTAGTAACTTTGTTACGTGTCATGGGTCAACAATATCTAATATAGATGGGGAAGAAGATGCGCCATGACAAATCCAAGACTCGTACTAGGAGTGGGGCTAGTCGTAGCAACACTGGCCTTGTGTGTCATTAATGCGATAGGAAATGTGGCATTGGTAACGAAGGTAGGACCCACGCCTGTGCTTAGCCTAGCAGCAATAGTGCTAGCGTCTGCAGCCTTTGTTGTATCATGGAAGTTTAACTCATATATAGTAGCGGGATTGCTGGCTGTAAGCGGTATCATCTTTATGGTGCCCGCGCTAAACACCATGGGATATTCATTTGATGTAGTTGTATTTCCTGGCCCCATACTCGGTATAATCTTTGGGGTCGTTATAGTCGGGCTGGGTATTACAAAAGGCATAAAATCAGCTAGGAATGCGGAATCAGCATCAGTTACCCAAACTCATAACAATTCTCTCAGAGGAGAGGATGGTAGCATATGAGTGATCTAAAAGGACTCAACAAGCTCAGACGAATTGTAGGCTGGAGCGTCATAGGATTGATAGCTGTCATAGGAGTGTCTATATTGCTATCCTATCTTATTCAATGGCCAACACAGGTTTTTTATAATTATCACTCTTCCAATTCCATTTTGGGTGGTTAGGAGTTATCCTCTTAGTATTCGTAGCTTTCTGGGAGACAAGGTGGTTATTATTGCCTTGGCGATGGGGAGAAGGATATTATTCCTATGGATATCCTAACAGAGATGCAGAATCCGTACTGAAAGAAAGGTATGCCAAGGGAGAGCTCACAAAGGAACAATTCGAACAGATGATGCTCGATCTAAAAACAATACTTGAGATTCACAATTGTGTTTTTTCACCATAGTCACAGACCACACTGTGCATTTTATTAAATACAATTTTTTTGCTCCCTCATTTTGCTTGCAATTCCTTTCCCCCTATATTACTCGCTAACTGCATCTGCAGCTCGATACTCCCGCTGTTGCTGTCTTCAATACATGATGATGAGATAGATACTTCTCGTCAGAATATATCAAAATCACAGGATTTAACATCCTGATATCATTTTTGAGTTCTAAATTAGAGCTAAGATGGGCATAGTCAGCAAATATCTAGCTTAAAATGACAGTATGGATATTATATTATATGGAAATTAGCACTTTCTTACTCCAGGCCCTATCACTAACAGAGCTGGTAGGCATTGCTATTACACTGATTATTGTCTTTATCCTACTTGCTTATTCTATACGAGTCATAAGGGAATATCAGCGTGCAGTAGTATTCAGACTGGGGCGGTTATTGGGTGCCAAAGGTCCAGGTCTTATCTTTCTTGTTCCTATAATCGATCGGATTGTCATAGTTGACCTGCGAGTCGTGACCTTGGACGTTCCAAAACAGAAGATAATCACTATGGATAATGTTACCGTAGATGTTGATGCAGTAGTATATCTTCGAGTTAACGAGCCAACGAATGCTGTAGTTAAAGTAAATGATTATCGAATGGCGTCAAACCTATTGTCTCAAACAACTCTGAGAGATTTGATAGGACAGACTACATTTGATGACGTTTTGTCAAAACGTGAAGATCTAAACAAGCGAATGCAGGAAATTTTAGATGCTGCAACAGAGCCGTGGGGAGTAAAAGTAAGCTCCGTAGCAATCAGAGATGTTTCGCTTCCTGAAAATATGCATAGAGCAATCGCAAAACAAGCGGAGGCTGAAAGAGAAAAAAGAAGTAGAATCATAATAGCCGAAGGTGAACTAACTGCAGCAGAGAAGATGGAGCAGGCTGCCAATTTTTATACGAGGAACATGGCAGCCATGAGGCTAAGAGAATTGCAGACATGGACAGAAATAGCAAGGGAGAGAAACATGATAGTTGTAACAGGGGGAGATTCCAAAGATATGGGTATGCTACTGGGTATGATAAAAGAACGGACTCCTGCAGCTGAGCTATTTGATGAGA
>JBJMEA010000113.1:0-2730 GCA_045809625.1 Nitrososphaera sp.
AAAGCATCAAGGCCTTCTCAGAGACCGATTTCACCGAGGACCTCAAGAAGATCGATGTCCCGACCCTTGTCATGCACGGCGAGGACGACCAAATCGTTCCCGTCAAAGACGCGGCGGTAAAATCAGCCAGACTCATCAAGGACGCGAAGGAAATCTACTATCCGGGTGCACCGCACGGCCTCACAGCCACGCTTCAGGATCAAGTCAACGCTGACCTGCTGGCATTCCTGAGGTCCTAGACACTGCAGTGAAACCCCATATAGCGGAGCATAAATTCAGTGGTACCCAACCGGTATCTTTCTTTACCCAGATATGCTTATATTGTTGAAGAGCATCAAATAGAATCTTTTAATAATCAAAGATGGTTTGTTTTGTACATTTTTTTGGTAGTGCGATGATATGATTAAAGCAGAAGTCACCATTAGTTATGAGATCTGCTACTTGATCTTCAATTTTCATGTCCAGAGTGGCTTGTCACATACTCTGCTAGATAATAGAGTTATTTGTTGTTGTTGCCGCCCTTGCTGACTGCTATTCGTATTTGGGCTGACAACATTTGAGAATTGTTCGCCACCGAACATTTTGATGATTGATGATAGACCTATCAATGATCTATTATGATGGAAAGTGATTCCTTGAAGGTGCTCTATAATATATGGGTTCTATAATCATATTTTCCAATATTGCTTTTAGTGTTTGTTCGACTTATAATGCCTATGGATTTATTATATTCCTTTGTCCTTGCAGTATTCGGATTTGCCATTGGGTTCATAGGGGGCAAGATGAGCAAGGATATTCTTGGAATACACATGTAACAGCAGGAACCACTAATCCACAAAGAAAGATAGATTTCCATATCCGTATTTTGGGACTTTGATTAGTAGAATTAACAGTAAATAAGATGACCCTTGATCAAATTTCAAATGTCTTAAAGCTGGATGCTCAGTAGGAGAACAACACTTAACAGTAGGCTTCTAAATATACAACCGTCCAATGTCAAATGGATTTGATAATTTAGATGTAATAATTATTGGAGGAGGGCTCGCAGGTCTTACAACTGCTGCACTTCTTGCCCATGCTGGAAAGGCAGTAACTTTATTTGAACATTCATCTAGAGAAATTGGAGGTCGTGCAAGGACTGCAGAAATAGACGGTTTTTACTTTAATCAAGGACCGCACGCACTATATCTCACTGACGCAAATGACTCAATTTTAAAGGAGATAGGCATAACTTATACTGGAGGCATTCCTGCAGGGAAAGGTTATTTAATAAGCGGCGGCAAGAAACGTGAAATTGCGGGTGATTATAGTAGTTGGTTATCTGGGAAGAGTGATGGGAGTCAGTTCTTTATTTCACCTACCGAAATTGATTTTTCACAATTAGAAAGTGTTACAGAACAGGAATGGCTAGACAAAAATATTCACGACATAAACGATGCTGAAATAATTAAGACGATTTTCAGACTAAATACTTATGCAAACGATCCAGACATTCAGAGCATAGGACCGGTACTTCACCAAATCTATGTGGGTAGTCGAGCAGGAGTTATGTATTTAGATGGAGGCTGGCAGACACTCGTCGACGGACTACTAACAGTAGCCAAAAACGCAAATGCAAGAATTGTCATGGGGAAAAAGGCAATAAGCGTGAAAAGAACTGATTCTTCTGGATGGCAAGTTCTGCTGTCCGACAAAACCCAAGTATCAGCAAAGATAGTTGTAATAGCGGCAGGTCCAATGGATGCATACAGCCTTTTCGATGACAAAGAGAGACCAGAGTTACTGTCCAGGGCAGCAAAGGAGGCAAAACCCGTACGTTTGGTATGTTTGGATGTTGCTCTTAGCAGCCTTCCGGACAAAGATGCATTGTTTGCTTTGGGGGTAGATCGTCCACTATATTTTTCGGTTCATTCTGCATATGCAAAGCTTGCTCCTAAGGGTGGAGCTTTAATCCACGTCGCAAAATATCTTGGTACTTCAATTGAACCCAAGCCAAGAGAGGATCAACCAGAGTTAGAAGAGTTCCTTGATTTACTGCAGCCGGGATGGAGACAGGTACTTGTTAAGAAGAGACCACTGCCCAACATGGTAGTATCTAATGCTATTGTTACTGCTGCAGATGGCGGATTAGGTGGAAGACCGGATGTAAAGATTGCAGACAATTTGTATATAGTAGGAGACTGGGTAGGCAAGGAGGGATTATTGTCTAATGCTTCAGTTGCAAGCGCAAAGCAGGCTGCCCATCTAATTTTGAATGAGTGAACTATTTTTATCTTAATTATCTCAAATCGATAATGCTTACGACATGATGGCAAATTTCCCTGTATATCAAATAAGCAAATATCGATACTGTTTTCCTAAACAGGGTGTCAGCTATTTAACTTCCCAATCTCAGCTGCAAATTTTTTAATCCATGTTGTCATTGTCATCATAAGAGTGAAAAATATAAAATTTTTTGGCTTATTGTGTCTGAGCATAATTGTACTTGTGGGCTTTATGTCACCCGCATATTCCGGCTCAGCTAGCCCAGAGAATAAGACATTAATGCAACTTCAAGGAACCCAAGGTATGTCAACAGTAAACCGTACAAATATTGTACTAGTCCATGGTTTATGGGCCGATGGATCTTCATGGAGCAAAGTAATTCCTATTCTAAAGAACGCAGGACATAGAGTTATTGCGGTGCAACTTGCTGCGCACTCTCTTGCAGACGATGTAGCTACCGTCAAG